>JBMOJB010000169.1:0-7996 GCA_049316985.1 Saprospiraceae bacterium
GTCACGTATCCAGCCGCGAATTGAACGAATATCGCCAATTTTCGCGAATTGTATTCCGCTTCACCCGCCATTTTTCCCGTTTCACTCATCCATATTCCCGTTTCACTCATTTGTACTTGCGCGATTTTTTGATGTGCTTTATCTTTGCAGTACAAGCTTGCTAAACTACATTAAGTCATCAAAAATTTGTAAACATGAAAACGACAACAAACACATGCTGTGCTTTGCACATTTATAGCAAAGTAGATTACTTAAACACTGATTCCCTTCGGACAACTCTCAAGTTCATTTTTACTTTTGTCTTTCTCTCTTTTTCAACGATTAGCTTTGCTCAGATACTGGACCTGGTCAATAATTCAATGGGTACGGACAGACCTGCCAGGACAGTGACTATTTATCCGAATAGCGGAGATTGCAATGGTCATGGTATCAATGGAGGTATCAGGCCTTGTCTGGGTTGTACCCCGGCTGGAACAAATAATTTTCCAACTGCTTCGGATTGGATTGCTGCAAAAGGAACGAACATTGTGAGCGGTAACGTTGGTGTGGCGAAAAATTTCATAGTAGATGTTCCATTGGTATTCGATAATGCCGATGTCAGAATTGGTTCTAATAGTACGATTAGCGTACCAGATGGATCTATTTTAGCTTCGACGAGTTCCAGATTCTACGCTTGTGAAGGGCTTTGGAATGGAGTTGTAGCTAAAGGTGAGGTAGTTTCAAATAATTCTGAGTTCGAAGATGCTAAGACCGCCATGGCTTTTACATCGCTTTCGACACCTGCTACTATTAAAAATACTGTTTTTAAGCGTAATGTAATCGGAATCGGTTTTAAGGCTGAAAGGAATATGCAAACTAATGTATATTCAGTATTTAGGTTTAGAGATTTCACCAACAATACTTTTGAGTGTTTTAATCCATTAAATCTGCATCCGGATTTTCCTTACCAATGGGGGATTTCGGGAATCACGGTGATGGGAGGATATCTTACTATCCCTAGTGGAAACTTCACAGGTAAGATCAGGATTGGAATTGAAATATTAGATAATGCAATGGTAAATGTAAAGAACTGCTCATTTGTGAGAGTCACTCATGAAACACCGGTCGGTATACACTATATGTCAAAGGCAGATTTAAATGAACCTGATCTCGAGGGATACGGAGTTGTCAGTAAGCAAAGCAGATTAGATATTAGTAAATGTAGTTTTACTAATTGTGCGGGTGGCGGCGTACATACTGATAGAACTTTGGCTACTATTCGAGAATCATCATTTGTAATGGAGCGATCCCATAGTGTCAGTTCAAATCCACCATTTTCTGATCTGACATCAGGGCTCCAATATTCACGAGATGTTATTCGTTGTATTAACAATGAAGGGAAAAGTATAACTATAAAAAATAATTATTTTACTATCCAAAGAAGTAGATGGTACAATTACTATCCTGATTACGCAACAATTTACATAGAAAAACCTGATTTTCCGTTAAATATTATTAATAACAATTTTCAATTTTACTTTGATATGCTGTACCAATGGCATGATAGCAAAATGAAGGGGATTGTAGTTAATGGAAGTGGATATGGTTCTAAAGTCAACAATTGCATTATAAGCAATAATGCAATGCACTACGATGTTGTAACAACATCGACCAATAGTCAGGCTTTTGTAGGAATACATTTGCTTAATACCAAATATGTAACCGTTAGCAATAACAAGCCAATTGAACAAGAGACGGGCGAAGGATTTGGCATTTTGGTAGAAAGTACGAGTAATTCGAGGATATCAGAGAATTCCGTGACTGGTATTGTGGGTAGTTTCGCCTATGAAAGTACCGGCATCAAAGTAATGGGTACCCCTTTACAACCCGCCAGGAATAATATCATTTGTTCAAATATTGCGGATGAGATTGGTAGTGCATTTGTTTTTGAAGGGGATTGCGATAATTCTGTCTTTATGCAAAATAAAATGATGAATTGTGGAACAAGATTGTATCTGAAAATGTCACAGAATTCACTATTGGAACCAAGAATTGGGGCTCAGGTTTTCGGAAATGAATCATCTCAAAATATTTTTTATTTTAAGCCGAATATCAGTACAGGAATGGCGAATCTGTTTAACGATGCTATTCATGAGGGAAGAAAGCCCAGCCAGTCATTATTTATTCCCAATCAAGATAACTATCCACATAATCCCCAGAAAGTTAAAATGCGGAATGGTATTTTTAAAAGCCTATGGTTCACCGCTCCTCAAGTTATTGGGGAATTAATGTGCTCGATTTCAGCTACTAGTAAACTTCTTACTAATTTTGAAGAAGATGTAATTAAAGACAAAGATTTAGAACTTACTGATGTTTGGAACTGGGAAAACAAAATTGCATTATTAAATTCTGTATTGGAAAATCCTGCTTTAGCTGAGAACCGAAGTGATGTCAATGAATTTATTAATTTTCAAGGTCAATCAAATTTGGCGCCATTTGCTGCAATAGTTAGACAGCTTAATACTTTGTCAAGAATTGATGAAGTTCAGAAATCAGCGTTATTATTTATAGAAAATCAAAGAAGCAAAACATTGCAAGAATTCAATGAAAAGACAAGTCAACTAGAAAATATTTTTACCATAACTGGAAACGAAAAGGATGAATTGCAGTCTGAGTTGAATATTTTAGCGAATGAAATTCTTGGATTAGATGATCGGTATTCGGTACTTATAGATCAAATTGCTGAAGAAAGGATTATGAAAATTAGGAATTTAAGAGGTGAGCTTATGAATATTTCGACAATAGCAGATAATGAGCTTGACTTTAAAATTTTGTACATGATAGTAATTGACGCATTTTTGTCAAATGGTAAATTTGCTGATGATCAAATTAATTTACTTAGTATTATAGCTGAAAAATGTCCTTCTCACTCGGGGTCTAGTGTTTATCAAGCTAGACAAATTTTAGAGCAAATCAAAGCAGTTCATTATGATAATATCAGTACTTGTGATGAAATTCAAGCTTTTAGAACATCAGCGAAGCCTGAATTGAATAACATTAAAATATTCCCAAATCCCAGTGATCAAGTAGCCAAATTTCAATTTGAAAAAATTGAAGGAAGTACTGAAATTGAATTATTTGACATTGCCGGAAAATTGATTTTTAATGTCACTACTGAGCCTCAGCAAGATTTTTATAGTTTAGATACCAGTAAAATTCCTTCAGGCACTTATTTTGTGTATTTTAACGGGGTTAGGGCAAGTAAAATAGTAATTCAACATTAAATTGAAATTGGTTGCCTGTAATTTGCAGGACACATAAATTCCAAATTATGATCAGGAATATGATTGTTATAACATTTTTTGAATTGATTTGCTTGCAAATTACTGCCCAAAATTTATTCGATCGCAATTGGATTTTGTCAGGATCTACTTGGAATAGTAACCTACTTCAACTAACCTGGAATGATAAAGGATTACAGAACACTCGAGTGGTTTCGAAATCAAAAAATGGTGGTCTGTATAATTCTGTTATTTCTAATAAGGATGGCAATCTCCTTTTTTTTAGCAATGGCTGTGCAATCTTTGATAGGGACTTCCATGTAATTGCTAATGGTGATACTTTAAATACGGGTTATATTTGGGATTCATATTGTGGAAAAGCTGGTTTTAACACTGATTTTGAAAGCATATTATTGTTACAAGTTCCCAGTGACACTAGCCGCTTTATCGCATTCCATACCAAGGCTGAAGATCAATATATATTCGATTCTATTTCAAACCCGCTTAGATCACTGTCTTACAGCGAAATCGGTTTGTCTAAAGAGCATGCATTTGGTGAAATCGTTAAAAAGCGTGTACTAGTGAAAGAAGACACTTTCTATCAAGGTATATACGCTGTCAAGCATGCCAATGGTCAGGACTGGTGGGTAATATTACCTCAGCTTTTGACGCTTGGATTTCAGAGATTACTATTGACCAATGCTGGCGTCAGGTATGTTGGAGAGCAGAATATTCAACATGAAATTTTTGGCAACAGTACTGAAAAAGGACAAGGCAATTTTTCACTGGATGGAACCAAGTTCGCCATGGGAGATCCATATAGTGGGATTTATATCTTTGACTTCGACAGGTGTACCGGACTTTTTTCGAATAAGCGATATATTGATATAGGATTCAATAAAAAAATTCGAACGGGTTTGGAGTTTTCCCCTAATAGCAGGTTTTTATATGTGGCATTGGGTGACGAATTAGACCAATACGATCTTTCTGCAAAAGATCTTTTGGCTAGTAAAATAGAGATTGACACCTTTGATGGTTTTCCGGAACAAACGCTATTCTTTCAGAGCCAGCTTGCTCCTGATGGAAAGATCTATATCGGGAGTACAAATAGGAATAGATACATGAGCATTATCCACCAGCCTGACAGTCTTGGCTTGGCCTGTGATTTCAGACAGCACGATTTAATGTTGCCGGACTACTATTATGTAGGGCTTACCAATTCCCCTAATTTTAATCTCGGCGCTACTGACCCGAACTGCGAACTGCCGGTCTCAATAAAAGAAAATAAAAATACAGATGATATCATGGCACTTGTCTACCCAAATCCTGCGAGAGATAGATTCACAATAGAATGTAAAAATTTGCCTAATGACCGTTGCCAGATGAATCTGTATGATCCGAATGGGCGTTATCTATTTTCGCAATTGATCTATCAAAACAAAGTCAATGTTCATTTGCCCTTACAGCTAGTTGAAGGTATGTACATGTGGCAAATTACTGATGGCGACAGGATACTAAGGATAGGGAAGTTATTGCTGATGGAAAGATAATTACATGCTTAAGTTGTTACATTTCTTAGCGCTTAGGGTTGAAAAAGATTTTTGTTGAATCTACTGATTTCAGTATTGTTTTTACTGATGGTTCTGTGAGAATTCTAAAAGTTACTGTTTTGCACTAAAATATTCATAATAGGCAGTGCGAAGTGTTTCACTTTGTACTGCCCTTAATCTAGCTTATGAGATGAGAAAATTATTTTTTTTATTATTGGTTTTGTTTAATTGTACACTAAATGCCCAAAGCAAATATGACTACAATTGGATACTCAATAATGATACTATAGATGATTATATTTTAATGAATTGGAACAATCAGCAGCCTAATATTTCCATCATACACTCATCATCGTGGCTTTCGGTGTGGGATAATAATGCTTCGATTTCAGACAAGGATGGCAATTTTAAGTTTTTTTCTAATGGATGTGTAATTGCAGGAAAAAATTTATTCACGTTGCCGAATGGAAATAATATTAATCCCGGATACGTTCATAACGGATATTGTGGTTCGGTTGCAGGAGGAAATACATACCCGGCATTTAACAATCAGGTTTTTCTGCCTAAACCTGAAGACAGCACGCATTATTTATTATTTCATACTAATCGCTCCGGCAGCAGCGATTCTAATAGCGTAACTTATCCTTTTGTTTGGTTATTATATTCTGAAATTGACAGTAAGATTGGAGCAAATGGTGCTGTGATTAAAAAGAATATTCAATTGGGCCCACGCGATTCCTTAAGTCAAATTGGCCCAATTGCATGCAAGCATTCCAACGGAGTTGATTGGTGGGTAATTGTACCGACCCTGTATAACCATTCCTTTTATCGCGCACTCCTGACAAAAAAAGGAGCGGAGTTTGTTGGGAGGCAGGTACTCAATAGTCCCGGTCAACGACATCCCGAAGATTGGGCTGGGCAAGGCGTTTTCAGCCCCGATGGTCGAAAATATATCCGGACAGATCCTCAAAATGGTACATTCATATATGATTTTGACCGCTGTACGGGATTAATGTCAAACCCGGTGTTTATAGATACAGTGGTAATCGCGGGTTGTTCGGGAGTTTCAGTTTCTCCTAATTCGAAATATTTGTATATTTCCAATAGTTATGTCCTTCATCAGTTTGATTTGACTTCTGCTGATATTCCGGCGAGCAAGATTAAAATCGCTTTTTTAGATACGGCTTACACTACTGCTAACGGCTTCTATGTTAATTTTTATAAATCACTTTTGGCGCCTGATGGCAAAATATATGTCGGAAGCACTCGTGCCGTGGACTTGTTAAATGTCATACATCATCCGGATGAAAAAGGGCTGGCCTGTGATTTTCGGCAGCACGATCTCCAGCTTCTAAAGGATTATGATACAGGTTTGCCTAATATGCCGCATTTCCGAATGCCAGCACAGGAGGGGGTAATCTGCCCGCCGGTTGTGGCCTCGCAGGAACGTTTCGATCAGCAATTTATTCGGGTGTATCCCAATCCGACAAAGGGAAATATTATACTGGAGAATTTTGCTTTGCCTGATGATAATTGTACCTGGTATTTGCTTGATATACAAGGCAAAGAAGTTTTTTCCATTGCCTTAAATTCAAATAAAATAGCTGTTGATTTGCCTTCAAATTTGATTGGAGGAATTTATTTCTGGAAAGTCGTGGATGCTGAAAAATCATTGCAGCAAGGAAAACTTATACTACTAGAATGAAATTTTAGATAGTATCATCGTATCATGAAAAGGCAGTACGAAGTGCACAACTTTGTACTGCTCTTAATCTACTATATGAAATGAGAAAATTCTTTTTTTTATTATTGGTGTTGTTTAATTGTCCGTTAAATGCACAAAACAAATATGATTACAATTGGATACTCAATAATGAAACAATTAATGATTATATTTTGGTAAATTGGAAAAGTCAGGAGCCTAATATTTCCATCATACACTCATCATCGTGGCTTTCGGTTTGGGACAACAATGCATCGATATCAGATAAGGATGGCAATTTTAAGTTTTTTTCTAATGGATGTGTAATTGCAGGAAAAAATTTATACACGTTGCTGAATGGAAATAATATTAATCCCGGATACGTTCATAACGGATATTGTGGTTTTGTTGCTGGTGGAAATACATACCCGGCATTTAATAGTTTGGTTTTTCTTCCTAAACCCGAGGACAGCACGCATTATTTCTTATTTCATACCATTCGCTCAGCCAGCAGCGATTCTAACAGTGTTACCTATCCATTTGTTTGGCTGTTGTATTCTGAAATAGACAGTAGGATTGGAGCAAATGGTGCTGTAATTAAAAAGAATATTCAATTAGGCCCTCGCGATTCCTTAAGTGAGATTGGCCCGATTGCCTGCAGGCATTCCAATGGGGTTGATTGGTGGGTAATTGTACCAACCTTGTATAACCATTCGTTTTATCGAGCACTTTTGACAAAAAAGGGAGCGGAGTTTATAGGGAAGCAGGTTCTCACTAGTCCCGGTCAACGCAATCCCGATGATTGGGCAGGACAAGGCGTATTCAGCCCCGATGGTCGAAAATATATCCGGACAGATCCTCAAAATGGTACATTCGTATATGAATTTGACCGTTGCACGGGATTAATGTCAAGCCCCGTGTTTATAGATACTTTAGTGATCTCTAATTATTCAGGAGTTTCCGTTTCTCCTAATTCGAAATATTTGTATATCTCCAACAGTTATGTCCTTCATCAGTTTGATTTGACTTCTGCTGATATTCCAGCGAGCAAGATTAAAATCGCTTTTTTAGATACTGCTTACACTACTGCTAACGGCTTGTATGTAAATTTTTATAAATCTCTTTTGGCGCCTGACGGCAAAATATATGTCGGAAGCACCCATGGTGTAGACTGGTTAAATGTCATACATCATCCGGATGAAAAAGGGCTGGCCTGTGATTTTCGGCAGCACGATCTCCAGCTTCTAAAGGATTATGATACAGGTTTGCCTAATATGCCGCATTTCCGAATGCCAGCACAGGAGGGGGTAATCTGCCCGCCGGTTGTGGCCTCGCAGGAACGTTTCGATCAGCAATTTATTCGGGTGTATCCCAATCCGACAAAGGGAAATATTATACTGGAGAATTTTGCTTTGCCTGATGATAATTGTACCGTATCCAAGCGTCCAACTACATATTGCTCAATTCAGTAATAGCCTTGATCT
>JBMOJB010000170.1:0-7878 GCA_049316985.1 Saprospiraceae bacterium
TTACGAATTACGAATTACGAATTACGAATTACGAATTTGTCTGCCTTCGGCAGATTAAGAATTAAGAATTAAGAATTAAGCACCATATATTTTATATTCTGATGCAGTAAAAGTGTTGCAAATTTCTGTTTCTTTTCCAAAGTTTCAAACCTGACTTTTTTCGAATAAAGGCAATTGTCACAGACCAATTTCAATTCCAAATTCTGAATTCCAAATTCTTAATTCTTAATTCCCGACTCGTAATTCGTAATTCGTAATTAATTATAATCCATTGCGCAGCATGTCAGCATATGCATTTGGAAGTATGCTTGCTTCGACTGCTTCTGCGGCTTTTTCAACATCATATTCAAAACGAATGAACTCGACTTTTACGCTTTCTTTGTCAAATATACTGCTTTTTTCATCAATGGTGATCAGCACATAGCAACCGCGCGGGTCGCCATCTTTTGGTTTGCCTACGGACCCGAGGTTTATGGCGTGGCGGTAGGCCGTTTTTCCTTCTATTTTGTACTCAAATATCCGGTGGTAGGGCTTGTGGGTATGTCCGAAACACATGATGTCGGCATTGGGGGATTCCATGATGCGCATCATGCTTTTTTCGTCGCGGTCTTCAAAAAGGTATTCATTGATTTTCCGTGGACTACCATGCACCATCAACAGCTTTATGTTTTCCTCATTCAAGCGGTATTCGATTGACATATGTGCCGGAAGTGTCCGCAGATACTGGCGTTCGGAATCGTTTATGAGGGCATTTGTCAAAGTTATGGACTGATTGCCCATCGCTTTTTCTTCATCTGATTTGTAAGCACAACCACAATCATCAGAATTGCGTCCCACACCGAAATCGTAGTTGCCTGCAATCGTCGGAATGCTTCTGTTTCTGATTTCATTAATAACTTCATTGGGCCAGATGTTGTAACCTACCAGATCACCCAAACAGAAGATTGAGTCGGGCTGCGTGCTAGTTAAGTTTTCAAAAAAAGCCTCCAGGGCAGGTAGATTGGCGTGGATGTCGCTGAAAAGCGCAATTCTCATTTTTTATACGTTTGTTATGCTAAAATATTTTTCTTTAAACCAAAATGCAGCATTCACCAGTAAAATCAGTGCAGGAACCTCAACCAATGGACCGATTACGCCCGTAAAGGCCTGTCCGCTTTGTATGCCGAAGACGCCTATTGAAACAGCAATCGCCAATTCGAAATTATTGCCGGTGGCCGTAAAAGCAATGGCAGTACTCTTTGAATAATCTGCGCCAAAATATTTCCCGACAAAAAAACTGAAGAAAAACATCAGGGTGAAGTAGATTATTAAGGGAATGGCAATGCGAATGACATCCAGTGGAATTTGTACAATCAATTGTCCTTTCAAACTGAACATCAGCACGATGGTCAAAAGCAATGCAATCAATGTTATAGGAGATATAGCAGGGATGTATACGCTGTTGAACCACTCCTCTCCTTTGATGTGTATCAATGTATAGCGTGTGATGATGCCCATCGCGAAAGGGATTCCCAGGTAGATTCCCACACTTTCTGCAATCTGTGCAATACTTATATTGACTGCAAAACCGCTCATTCCCAACATTGGCGGGATAACAGTTATGAAAAGGTAGGCATAGAAGCTATAAAAGAATATCTGGAAAATGCTGTTAAGCGCAATCAGTCCGGCTGCATATTCGCGGTTGCCATCTGCGAGGTCATTCCAGACCACGACCATGGCGATACATCGGGCAAGTCCGATAAGGATCAGACCGATCATGTATTCCGGATAATCACGCAGAAACGTAATCGCGAGTACGAACATTAAAATCGGTCCGACAATCCAGTTTAATACCAGGGATGCACTCAGAATACGTACATTTCTGAAGACTTCTCCCAGTGATTCGTACTTCACCTTTGCCAGTGGCGGATACATCATGAGTATCAAACCGATTGCCAGCGGAATATTGGTTGTTCCCTGTGAATAAGCATTGACCGCGCCGCTGAAGGCAGGATAGCAATAGCCGATTGCTACTCCGCATGCCATCGCCAAAAATATCCACAAGGTGAGATATTGGTCAAGAAAACTCAGTTTTTTTCTTTTTGTCTGATTCATTGGTTTGCATTAGCAGCAAGTGCCGGGTGTACAACAGGCGGCAGATTTTCCAAGATCTGACATTTCAAGTTTGTATTTTACCTCCTGAATACCACAGTGGTCACTGGCCAGACAATCGGTAAAAGTAGGCGTCAGCATAAATTTTCCATTTTTAAAATCCAGGCCAAATTTGTTGATGGTGTTGATTTGGTATTCAACTTCAATACGCAGGTCTTCGGAGCCCAGTATATTTCTGGATTTGTCAATGATTTGGAGTAATTTCTCGGGCTGCAGCCGATGCTCAGTATCACCGGCAACCCAAACCTGGAAGCTGGCTGTTTTATCCTGGCGGGTAGTACCTCCACAATCAATAAATTGCTTGCTTACAACGCCAATCTCCGTTACATGAAAATGTTGCGGTACCAATTGTTTGTCCGGTAACTCGAACACAAGCTTATCTAATGTATTCAAATGGTTTTTAAATTCTGAAATCTTCATCTTAACAACATTTATTGGTTTTAAAATCAATTTTTTCTACAATATTTTTAAAATAGTGCTGTAGCTTGCTGATATTTTTGTCATCAACGCAATAGCAAATGGAAGTGCCTTCAACGGTACCCTTAATCAGTCCAGCATTTTTCATTTCTTTTAAATGCTGCGAAATAGTAGGTTGTGCCAAAGGCAATTCGTTGACAATGTCGCCACAGATGCAGGAAGGAACCGTCAGCAGGTATTCCAATATCGCAATGCGGGCAGGATGCGCCAGCGCTTTGGCCATTGTAGCGATTTCATTGTGTTGGGTTGAAAACTGATCGGACTTACTTGCTCCCATATTTATTATTTTATCGCAATATTACGATAGATAAACATAAAATGCAACTATATTTTTAAAATTCTCGAATTTTTAACAAAATAAAGGGTTTAGAACAACTATTTTTTGGTAAAAACAGCTACTATGCTGTTCCCGGGAAAATAGGGTCCGATTACTTTACCTAGAATTGAAAACAAAAAACTCGGTAATTTCTCAACTATTTTTAATAAGAAATGATGATTTTTATGAGCAAGGACAAGCTTCCATTGTTGACGAATCGCAGTTAGTGGTTCGTAGCCAATGCTTTTTAACTGCAGTGGAAAATACTGTTCAAAGGTCTGAAAAACTGATTTATTCCAAAGGCCGGCGTGGTGTGGCGGCAGGTTGAGGGTATGATATTTATCGTATTTGAGTAACCAGGGGTCACTGTTTGGTACGCCAATAATCAACAGGCCTCCCGGCTTCAGCGCCTTAATGGCTGCGTCGAGAAAGCTCTTCACTTCGTTGATGTGTTCCAGTACTTGAAAAAAGCAGATCAAATCGTAATGCCCAGGATTCGCTGCCGCATGATCTTCGATCATTTCCTTTCGCACATCCAGACCTGATTTTTTTGCCTTCTCTATTGCCTGATCATTGAATTCCAGTCCGACGCAGGAAGCCACTTTGTCCTGCACCTTTTTGAGAAATGCCCCTTTTCCACATCCAATGTCGAGAATATGCATTTTTTTATTCAGGAAAGTAGCTGCAAATTCATTTTCCCACTTCCAGTCCCTGTAGTAAGCATCATAGCCATTTTGTAAGTCTTCATAGAATTTTCCATCACCGGCGACAGTAAAGGGCGAAAAAAATCGGTATCCGGTATCGGGGCATTGCATTATATCAACCGAAGGAAGATTGGCGAAAAATCTACTTACATCTGTATTTAGTTCGTTTTTATATTGATCTATTATCCGTTGACTATCGATTTTTTCAACTAAAATGGCTTCTGATTTTCCGGTAAGAGGACTTAGCATAAAAGGAGTATTGGTTTAAAAAGTAGCTCAAAGGTTCTGCGTAGTTTCAAAGCTCAAAAGTAGCAATAAAAAAAACAAAACCTGCCCTGTTTTCGTACTTATATGCACTACGGCAAGGGTCTCTATCATTACAAAAGCCGATAGCATGTATGTAGCAACCATGGACAATTGTTGTCCGGTTCAGATGTTGTACAACTACGACCAACAGCGAAAGCTATTTGCTGATAACAAATTTTTGAGTCGATCTTTTGCCATTATTCATGAGTGTTATGAAATAGATACCACTATCAAAAGCATATGCAGGCACTTGAATTTTACCATTTTCAATTTCTCCACTGACTTGCAAAGTGCCGACGATATCCCGTATTTCGTAAATCGCCTGATTGATACCGAGCAGTTCGATTTCAATATAGTCTATTGCCGGAACAGGGAAAATTTTAAAAGAAATTTTACTGTCAGTGTCAAAACTGGACAGTGGCTTAGTACTTACCTCAATGATATTCATGTCAGTAAAGGTAAATTTTCCGTCATTGTCGATGGCTTTTGCCAGTATTCCGCTAATTCCGATTTTTGAAGGTGTCCAGTTGATGGAGAAAGGAGCAATGCTGTCGACCCCAAGTAAGGTAGATCCTTCAAAGAACTCTACTTTATTGACCTTTCCGTCGGGATCACTTGCTGTTACCAGAATGCTTTGTGGATTATTGAGTGTAACTTTTGAATTGTTGAGCGGTGAAATTAACTCGATTTTGGGCTCATTTCCACATTTACCGCTCAGCACACATAAAGCATCGTATTTTGGAGATTTAGCACCGTTTTTTATATCTTTTAAATCTTCAGTCGCTCCCCAGCAGCCATAGCGACTGACTTTTCCACTCATCACGAAGTAGTTAACAAGGTCGTTGGTTCCAACAGGTGCAGCTCCATTAGCTGCGGCCGAAAACCAGTTGTCGCGGTAGTTGTGGATAACAGCAGTTTTCATTTCGGGGATTCTATTGGCGCTAATTCTGTTGGCTATATTGGCTGTATTTCCACCTCCGTTGTCGGGGCCACCTTCGTACTGCAAATGTTTGATCTTATACTGTGCGGCCAATTCCGCTAGCGTTCGGATTGCAGGAAGGTTGGCATCGCTGACAGAACTCATTGCAGCCACTATTTCCTGAGGACTTGTGCCACCTTTTTCGCCAAAATAAGGCGCAGAAGCAATTCCATAAATAAAATCTGCAGGCGCACCGTAAGTAGTATTGATCCATTGCAACACATCTTCATACCAGGGTAGCCAGCCTCCAATCTGCCAGGCAAAAACAGGTCGAATTCTTGATTTTGATTTGAGCGAAATACCGAATTCTACTTCAAATATCTTTCCCGCTTTAATAATCTGTTTGGCCGCGCGACGCGCCCTTCTTCGGTCATCCCAGGGAGTGGACGCTCTGATGCCGGCATCTTCTGTTGATTTCAGTACAGCCTGATAATTATATTGATACTGAGAGAACAAGCTGTTCCATACCTCATTGCTGTATTCAAGGTAGATATTGATGTCCGGCCTCAAAGTAGATTTCATTAGCCGAGCCAGTTCGACGATGTACATACTGTCAGCGTCTGCAGGGATATTGATCCAGATGTCTTTTGCAGTATAATTGCCAAGAGCAATAACGTATTCCCAGGGAGCACCTCGATTAAAGCGAGGTGCGTCTGCCTGTAATCTATCTGACCATTTTTGAACATTCGGGTAAACCCTATCGCTGTTATTGGTTTGGAGATAGTCCATGAATCGCATTGTGCTGAACGGACTTAGTGCGTTAAGGTAGGCGGTTCGGAAAATTTGCGGGCTATCATGCGGATAGCCTGGCCGCATTACTTTGAGCTGTTTTACACCTTTTACACCAGGAGTAAATTGAGTTTGTAAAAAATTAATCATCAAAAACCCATAGTTTCCGACTATCGAGCTATTTGCACCTCCTCCAGGAGGAAAGAAAATATTAACAGTAGTCATATTGCTTACAACATCATATTGTTGATTTTGAAAAATTATCGGTGCATCGCTCCACGAAGTTAATACTGCCTGTCCTTTGAAAGACATGCTGTAGGTGCCACTTAGCTCAGGTACATATTTCGCGGGGTCGTCAGGCGCATTGTTCCATGCATTGAATGGTCGGTGGTCGAACAATACTACACGAAAATCCTCCGTAGGCCATCCTGCGGCATCTGTCTTTGCATTGCCATTGTTGGCTACACTTTGCCAGGCAGTTGCGGTGAGCGTTACATTGGGAAATTCCAGCGCAATGCCTCCAATACCATCCAGACCCACACCAATTTTAGCAGGAAATGTTTGAGCTGTAAGGCTGTTTGTAAACAGAAAAGAAATTATACTAAAGTAAAAAAAGTGCTTTTTCATAATTGGGGATTTTATTGCTTTCGAAGATAAACAAACCAATAAACCAAACCAACGAGGACTGCACCACCAATTACATTGCCCAAGGATACTGGCAGAAGGTTGTTGATGAAAAAATTAGTCCAGCTAATCGATGGAAAATCATTGGGGGTTTTGCCGATAGAATTCCAGAAGTTTGAATCAGCAAATGTTTTGATTAAAAGTGCCTTTGGGATAACATACATATTTGCTACACTGTGTTCAAACCCCGCTGCGACAAAAGCAGATATCGGAAAAATGATAGACAAAATCTTATCTGTATTAGTGTGTGCGCTGAAGCACAACCATACTGCAAGGCATACCAGTACATTGCATAAAATACCCAGCACTATTGCCTGCATGAAATCAAGATTGCACTTGTTTTCAGCCATTGTCAGAATTTTTAAACCTACAGCACCATTAGCCGATGTATACTGCCGTGAGAAGAACATCAGTACTGCCAATCCAATTGCACCAACAAAATTTCCGCAATATACAATTAGCCAATTGCGAATCACATCGATGGTTTTGACTTTAGCGCTCGCCCAGGCCATACTAATCAGGTTGTTGCCGGTAAACAATTCGGCACCGGCGACAATTACCAGAATTAAACCCAGACTAAAACAAATACCTGTAATCAGCCTCGATAAACCCCAGGGGATTTCTGTGCCAATGCTCACAATTGTAGAAAACATTGATCCAAATCCAATGAATGCGCCGGCAAGTATAGCCAGACTAAGGGTTTTTATAAAACTCATTCGAGCTTTTGCAACTCCGATGCTTTCTACTTTTAGTGCGATTTCCTGTGGAAGAAGTGCATCGAATTCATGGGTCTGTAATTTAAGATCTTCCATTATTCTCTATTGAAGTACGTATTAATTGCAATCAATTTTCAAGGCAAATGATTGCTTTTCAGATTTCAGAATCAATTATATTGAATTGAATCGATTGTAATCGGTATTGACAATGCCCTCACTTATCCCCAGACAACGGAGCATAGTGATGATCTGACCTCGGTGAAATGTGCCATGGTTTCCGACATGAATGATGTATTCGTAGCGACTCAGTTGATTTTTCAACCAGGGCATATCCAGCTTTAGCGTTTTCAGCAGTTCCTCTTCTGTAAATGCGCTAAACCGCCTTTTCATTTCTGCCGAATTCTCATTCAACTGCTCCATGATTTCATAAGCATCTATCTCGAGCACATTCCAGTTGAGATGAGAAAAGTCCTCTTCACAGATGAATAGCAGCCAGAATTTTTGTGCCCTTAGCATATGTTGTAAAGTGTGATCGATAGTGCTGAAGCTCGACGGCGTGTTGGCATACAGCAGGTTTTTATCTATCGTTTTCAACCAGGACGTTATCTCCTGATTGGCCCATTCGTTGAACGCGGTGTAATTAGTGACTAATTTTGCGAGACTCATAAGTAGTTCTTGTCAGATGTGCTCAAATCAAAATATGCGGAGGCTTCATCGTCGTTGCTAAAATGTTTAGTGCAAAGCCAGGGGTGAAAAACCTGCATTTTCCTGGACGCTGCTTCTTCATTGTTTTATTATTCACCTTCGAATAAGCCG
>JBMOJB010000171.1:0-7869 GCA_049316985.1 Saprospiraceae bacterium
GTCCAGGTTCATCACTTTGTCCCAAACGGCAACAAAATCCATTACGAATTTCTCTTGCGAATCTGCACAAGCATAAACTTCAGCAATTGCTCTCAATTCTGAGTTTGAACCAAAAATGAGATCTGCACTGGTAGCTGTATATTTTAGCGCTCCGGATTTGCGGTCACGACCTTCAAATGTATTTTTCGAAACCATCGTCCAGCTTGTACTGAAATCAAGCAAATTCACGAAGAAATCATTGCTGAGGGTTTCAGGTCGTTTTGTAAATACGCCATGAGCACTATTTTTAAAATTAGTATTCAATACACGCATACCTCCCAATAGAACTGTCATTTCAGGAGCACTTAATGTCATTAATTGCGCTTTATCAATCAATAGCTCTTCTGCAGAAGCACTGTGAATAGGCTTGTAGTAGTTGCGGAATGCATCTGCTTCAGGTTCAAGCACAGCAAAAGACTCGACATCGGTATGTTCTTGTGTCGCATCAGCCCTTCCTGGAGTAAAAGGCACTTCTAAGGAAGTTCCTGCATTTTTTGCTGCTAATTCAACACCTGCGCATCCAGCCAAGACAATAAGGTCAGCCATTGACACTTGTTTACCATCTGTTCGATCATTATTAAAAGTATTTCGAATTCCCTCCAAAGTTTCCAGAACTTTGGCTAATTCTGCGGGATGATTTACTTCCCAATCTTTTTGAGGTGCAAGACGAATACGGGCACCATTTGCGCCACCGCGTTTGTCAGATCCTCTGAAAGTTGCAGCGGAAGCCCATGCCGTCGACACCAATTGAGATACTGTTAAACCAGATGACAAGACGTTTGCCTTAAGCTCACTGATATCAGCTTTGTCAATCATTTTGTAAGTAACCGCTGGAATCGGATCTTGCCAGATCAAGACTTCCTTTGGAACTTCAGGACCAAGGTAACGCGAAATCGGGCCCATGTCACGATGCGTCAATTTATACCAGGCTCTGGCAAATGCATCGGCAAACTGATCCGGATGCTCATGGAAGCGTTTAGAAATAGGTCCATAAATTGGGTCAAATCTCAATGCAAGATCTGTAGTAAGCATAGTTGGTGCATGTCGCAACGATGGATCATGTGCGTCAGGTACTAAACCAGCACCAGCATTTGATTTGGGTTTCCACTGATGTGCGCCCGCCGGACTTTTGGTCAATTCCCACTCATATCCAAATAAATTGTCGAAAAAATTATTGCTCCATTTTGTTGGCGTTGTTGTCCAGGCACCTTCCAATCCACTGGTGATGGTATTGACTCCATTACCTGATCCAAATGTGTTTTTCCAACCAAGCCCTTGTTCTTCAATTCCGGCAGCTGCTGGTTCTGCGCCGACATACTTACTTGGATCGGCTGCACCATGTGTCTTACCAAAGGTATGCCCCCCAGCTATCAAAGCAACAGTTTCCTCATCATTCATAGCCATTCGACCAAATGTCTCACGAATGTCAATCGCAGAAGCCAATGGATCCGGATTTCCGTTTGGGCCTTCCGGATTTACATAAATCAATCCCATTTGCACCGCACCCAGTGGATTTTCCAATTCTCTGTTTCCTGTGTAACGCTTATCATCTAACCATTTGCTTTCGGAGCCCCAATAAACGTCTTCTTCCGGTTCCCAGACATCCTCACGTCCACCTCCAAAACCAAAAGTTTTGAAACCCATCGATTCTAATGCACAGTTACCCGCCAATATCATCAAATCTGCCCAGGAGATCGTCTTGCCGTATTTTTGCTTAATAGGCCAAAGCAACAAGCGAGCTTTGTCGAGATTGGTGTTGTCTGGCCAACTATTTAGTGGTGCAAAACGCTGAGTACCGGACCCGCCACCGCCACGTCCATCGGAAATACGGTAAGTTCCGGCGCTGTGCCATGCCATTCTTATGAAGAACGGTCCGTAATGTCCATAATCGGCCGGCCACCAATCCTGCGAATTGGTCATTAGTTCGAAGATATCTTTTTTCAAAGCGGCCAAATCCAGAGATTTAAATTGTTCAAAATAATTGAACTCTTCGCCCATCGGATTTGATAAAGATGAATGTTGGCGAAGAATGTTCAACTTCAACTGATTCGGCCACCAATCCGTATTTCTGGTACCTCTACCTGCACTTTGCTTAAGTTCACCACCATGAAAAGGACACTTGCCCTCGCCACCATTGGCTTTCTCATTATTGTTAAAATCCATAATTTAATTAGTAAAATTTAGTTTAAGTAATAAAGACGAATATAGCAATTATAACGCAATTATAATTATTTTCAAACATATATTTTTGTCCTTCAAGCCAAAAAAGTTATTGAAAAACAAAGTCAAAGCAATTCACCTAA
This sequence comes from Saprospiraceae bacterium, assembly GCA_049316985.1. Taxonomy (GTDB): domain Bacteria; phylum Bacteroidota; class Bacteroidia; order Chitinophagales; family Saprospiraceae; genus CANHEE01. Next base: position 2,343 of record JBMOJB010000171.1, read on the forward strand.
AATCTCAGGAACACTGCACAAATGACACCATTCAGAAACGCACAGTATCGCAGAAAGTTGATGTTCAAATTAAAAAAAAATGTATTGAAAAGAAAATGCCACAACAACACAGAAATTCTCCGCGCCATTATGGCATTATAATATTTTGTAAATATCCCCAATCTGCCGAAGGCAGACAAGTTCGTAATTCGTAATTCGTAATTCGTAATTAACTACTCTATTTCTTCAAACAATCCATTGTACAATTCCCAAAGTATGGAATCTATAGCGTCAACCGAAGCGTCCATGTTATAATCTGATTTTAGGTTGTAATCGTCAAAACTACCATTTTCAGCTTCAAATATTATGGTATCAATGGCATCAATTGAACCATCGACATTGGCATCACCTGGTACCATCGCCCAAATTCCGGGAGCTTTTTCAATTTCATTATAACCTCCACCCAAAGCTACTGACCCGTTAGTAAAGTTGAGATTAATTGTTCCCGCTGTAAAATTAACAGGATTTAGAGTTCTGAATCCAAAATGATTGCGATGTTTAATTGCAACGTAATAACTTCCGACTGCCACTCCATTCCACTGCACAGCAGAAATACCGTCAGGTCCGACGATGTCGCCATCCCGTTGTAAAAGTGCGCTTTTGGTGGCGACAACTGTAGTAGCATTTGCAGGGCCTGTTCTTAATTCCAGGAACACCCAATCGACTATAGCATCGTTCCCGGCAACATTTAAAACTGATGAATTAATAGTCGTTGGTATCGGATTATTGACATGGATAAATCTTGAATTCGGAGGCAAAGTACTGTACGGATCAGTTAGCGGAAAATTTGTTAATCCGCGCATTTGATCATCCATCAGTTGAGTTCCAGTATTCACCTGATACAAAAATACTTTTGCTCCAAAAGACAAATTAACAGATTGAATTTGAAAACTTATCTCTGCGCATGCAGATGCTTCGCCACCAATATTGTATGGAATTACTTTCACAAAATAAGTTGTTCCATTAGTCAAATTGCTTGTGGAATATGAAAGCACATTCCCGACATTAAAGTGGTTTAAAATATCTACTCCACTTGAGCTGGTGCCAATATCCAGATAATAACCCGTTGCAGATGCTGATGCTGACCAGCTTATTGTTGATGGAATTTGAACATTTACACTTCCATTTAATGGTGAATTAATCGTTGTGCAAGTAGGAGGAAGCGGCGCCGTCGTAAAACTCTCTTCCAAACAGAAACTTGAAGTTTTAACCGCATCATAAGGAACCACTTTTACAAAAATATTGGCATTAGGAGGAAGATCCGTTGGAGGATCGAAACTGCTGACATTTCCAACATTAAAATTATTTAAGATTTGATTTCCACCTGCACTCGTTCCTATGCTCAATCGGTAGCCAGTTGCTGTCGCCGAAGTATTCCAGCTGATATTGGTATTTACCGGCACATTGATGGCGTTGCTAATCGGATTGCTAAGGCTTGAACAAGCCGGAAGTAAATTGGCCAATGGACTGAGATCCGGTGTTGAAGAATAAAGTAAAGAGCACCCTGATGGACAACCCACTGTTAATGTAGAACTTACTAAAGCCAGTTTAGGATTAGCTGAAGTAGCCGGATTTCGCCACTGCAATTTATTCGCCACATCTGTCAGGCCATTGACATTAATAATATTCCATTCAATGGTAAATATATCAAATCCACTATTTGTAATCTGCTTACCGGGGGTTTGAGAAGGCAAAGTAAAATTATAACTGATAACTCCTGTGTTGACATTTGATCCGGTACTGGTCGGATTTCCATATTGAAAACCACTGCCGATTAGGTTATTGACTGCTATGACCGGAGCAGACAATGTATTGACCGGATAATTAAATCTAAGATTTGAATTGCCTAGTTCCCAGGTTGCGGAAGAAGCATTAGCGATTGTTAAAGTCACGCGATACTTCATCGTTGTTAAATTAACCTGAGGGTTTGTAAAAGTCATTTTGCAAGTAGGGACCGCATTTTGAGTAGTAAAACTTTGTTCGATGCATCCGATTGCAGCTCCCGCTAAATTATACGGCACAACTTTTACATAAATCTGGGAAAGAAAAGGGAAATCTCCCGGAGGATTGTAAGTTGTTACATTCCCGACATCAAAGTTATTCAAAATTTGTCCAGCTCCTGATGAGGTGCCAACTGTTAGAAAATAACCGCTGGCATTTGCAGCGGCAGTCCAGGTTAATGCTGTCGTAACGACTACATTGCTGGCATTTGCCACTGGATTTGACACCGCGGTGCATGGTGGAGGACCTACTTGAGTAGTAAAAGTCTGCTCCAAACATCCTGTGGCTTCTCCATTAATATTGTAAGGCACTATTTTTACATAAATCACCGTATTGTAAGTAAAATCACCTGGCGGATCATATGTCAAGACATTGCCAATATCTACATTGTTCAAAATTTGACCTCCATTAGCGCTGGTACCAACACTTAGTTTGTATCCATTGGCTGCGGGGGCCGCTAACCACGACAAAGCCGCATTGATTGGCACAGCGCTGGCATTCGCTGCAGGACTTGCTAGTCCGATACAAACAGGTGGACCGTCTTGGGTGGTAAATTTCATTTCTGTGCACGAGGCTGCCGCACCACTCAAATTATATGGCACGACTTTCACAAATATGTCAGAATTATACGGTAGATCTCCCGGTGGATCATAAGTTAGGACATTTCCTACATTTACATTGTTCATAATCTGGGTTCCTCCGCTGCTAGTGCCCACATTTAAGTAATATCCGGTCGCATTTGATTCGCTTGACCATGTCAGAGAAGTAGTAACAAGAATACTTAATGCATTTGCAGCTGGATAAGTTACAGCATTACACAATGGCAATGGTGCTTGAGTAGTAAAACTTTGCTGTATACATCCGGTTGCAGAGCCTGAAGCACTATACGGTACAATCTTCACGTAAATTAAAGTACTAAGCGGAAAATCACCGGCCGGATTAAAAGTCAGTACATTTCCAACATCTACATTGGCCATGATTTGCGCACCACTTGAAGTGGTGCCTACTGTTAATCTATACCCGGTAGCATTAGCGACAGCTGACCAGCTGAGTGCGGCAGTTACTGCAACATTAGTGGCATTAGCGGCAGGAGAAGTTAGACTTGTACACAACGGAATACTGATATCCGGCTGCATTTCACTTTCCCACACACTTCTTCCGTAAGTTCCTACTCTAAGTTTTCTAGTGGCCAATTGCAGCTCTACTTCGTTTACTGCGACCAAAGGCAGATTAGAACCAGTTACAATCCACGCCGTATTGACATTATCCCGATAATAAACCCCAATATTCATTCCCACATACAAACCTTCGCCGGTAGAATTATCAACTACTACAGACCTTGCAGCAATTCCAGGTAAACCGCTACTGATATTTGTAAATGTGGCGCCCATATTGGTCGAAACCAATACATTATTAGAACTGGCACTTGTAGTAATCCAAATTTTAGAAGGATTAAGGGGGCTAACACAAATGGAAGTTATCGTGCCGGGTGCTGCAAAGGTGCTCCAGGTAGCGCCTGCATTATTCGTAGCGTACAAGGAAGTACCAACAGCACCATAAATGAATCGCGGATTGGACGGTGCGACCGTCAAACATGACATATTGGAACTAACAGTTGAACCGGAAATATTAGCCCAGCTTGAGCCACCGTTATCCGAACGATAGACTGAATTCCACCCGCCAAACAACGTATCGTGATTTGTTGGATGCATGGCAATCGGCGTCACCCAAGCTCCCGTCGATGGCTCTGATATACTAGTGTAACTATTACCTCCATTGGTTGTCTTGTACAAGGATCCATTCTGGCTGGTTCCATAAGCAATTAACGAATTTGTTGGACTAATCAAAGCATCCATTCCATCTGCACCCAGCCATTCTACCCAGTTACCACCACTTTGACGCATGGTTGTTCCATTATCCTGCGCACCTCCGGTAATAACATTGGCGTTAGTTTTCGAACAAGCAATCCGGTAGAATTGACGAATACCTAAACCATTCGAAAGGTCGGTCCAGTCATTTCCATTATTGGTACTTTTATAAACCCCACCGTCGCTGACTGAATAGATAGTACTATTTACCCATTCCAAACCGTGTACGTCTGCATGATTATAACCGGTTGAATTGGGATAAGACCATGCAGTTTCTGGCACAAAAGTCGCTCCTCCATCCAATGATTTCCAACAAATAATACCAGCGATATGTACTTCATTTGCATTGGCTGGATTGGCACAAATCGCCATATCATAAGTTGCCTGTCCGGTCGTTCCGGTACCATTAGTCTCATAACCAAAGAAATTGGTTCCTGCACTTGGACTTCCTGTGATAGTAGTTGTAAAAGTCAGACCAGAATCGGTACTTCTATAAAATCTCCCAAAAAGTGAACCGCTCGCTTGAACGACATAAACTGTATTGGCGCTATTCGGAGAAATAGCAATTAAAGTCCTTCCTGAGCCTGCTAAAGTGATACTCGTCCAACTTACTCCATTGTCTGTAGAGCGGAGAAAAACACTTGAAGAAGTTGAAGCGTACATTGTATTTGGGTCAGCGGGCTTGAATTCTATATCTTGCGTGCTGTTAGTATTCACCTGAGTCCAGGTACTACCCGCATTTACCGAACGATAGATTCCGTTACTCGCCGCTGCGAATACAATATTTGAGTTGCTGGGATGAACTGTAACTTTTCTGATTGTACTGGGACCTGATCCGGTTGCACTCCAGGTTGCACCGGCATTAGTTGATTTTATTATACCTCCTGACGACAAACCGGCATATAGTACGCTGGTATTTAAAGGGTCTATACAAATATTGTACAAATTCATCCACGATGAATTGACATTATCAATCAAGGGAGTCCAGTTGAGTCCGCTATTGACACTTTTCCAGATTCCACCCCCGGGTGAAGTAACATAAATAGTAGATTCTAAGCTTGGATGAATAGCAACCGAAGTCAATCGTCCAACACCCGGATTCCAACCTGATGTTGCCGTCCAACCTGCAGGCCCGAGTGCTGTCCAAGGTTTATCAACTCTCCATCCGCCTTTTTTCGGCATTTTACGAATAGCGTCCTGATAGGCTAAAAACTCTTTTTCCGGGGCGATAAAAGAACCATCAGCATTTAAATGGAATTTTTGCTCGTACAACCAACGTTGATATTGCTTGTATCCGCTACCCTTTCCTTTACCTACACCGCTGAAATAACTGTCGGCAATCCTTTCGACTTGCTGAATAGTCAAATCTGTGCGTTGCATCAGTTCATGTATGTCAGCCTGTTGGGCCGACAAGAAATTAGAAATTAAGAAAAAGAAAGAGAGAAGGAATGAAAATTTAATTCTGGTAATTTGGATCATGATAAGAAAATTATTGTACAAAAGTAGAATTTAAATATGCAATCACAAAACATATTTATGTGCCACAAAAAAAAACAAACAATATATAATGCGAATTAAGGGTTAAAATATTAATTTGACAAAAGCTGCTGCCAATTTTC
>JBMOJB010000172.1:0-7757 GCA_049316985.1 Saprospiraceae bacterium
ATATCGTGGAATTGCGTAAAATGATCCTTGGTCTTCAAGCCAACTTCAACAACAACAAATCATGGAGATTCTTTGATGCAATGATGAATGAAGAAGTAGCCATCAATAACATTCAAAGCGATGCTAAAATTGACTTCACAGCGGTGAAAACAGGTGATATCAATGGCAATGCAAATGCAGCTTCTGCACAACGTACCATGGGTACACACGAGTTTACCATCAACGATCGCAACTTGAATGCCGGTGAAACCGTAACACTAACGCTGTCAGGTACTGAAGGATTCGGATTTACCATGAACTATGATGCAAAATCGCTTGAAGTATTAAGTGTCGACATGAATTCAGCAGTTCTTGAAAATGGAACCATCACTACTGCACAAGTAGGTTCTGAATTCGCGGTAACATTCAAAGCGACTGCGGCTACTACATTAAGCAATGTGATCTCAATCAATTCTAATGTAACAGCAGCTGAGGCAGTAGTAAATGGTGAACTGTACAATTTGTCATTGAAATTCAACAACAAAGCAAATGGTTTTGAATTGTTCCAGAATCAACCAAATCCATTCCGCACTATCACAGCGATTAGCTTCAATGCACCTGTCGCAACTGATTATACCCTTACCGTTACAGATATCGCAGGTAGAGTCGTAAGTTCTACAACCGGTATTTCAGTGAAAGGATTGAATCAGGTTAGTTTGGAAATGAACAACCCGGGTATTTACAGTTATACAATTACCAGTGGTAATTTCACCGCTACTAAGAAAATGATTGTAATGGAATAATGTAAGTTCTTTCTTGAGAAGCAGCATTCAACGCCTCGTTCCCAATTTAGGAGCGAGGCGTTTTTTTTCATACAAGTATAACATTAGCTTCATTTTAACTTAACGTACTGCCATTATCTTTGCAACGAATTAAGAATTCAACGCTTCATTAGATATGGCTATTTTTATCCAGCAAAGGTTTCAGGGGATAAGAATGGGCCATTTTTTTTTGTTTTTCCCTTCCTATATTTGTTATTGATTAAGAAAATAGTAAGTAAACGCTAACTTTGGTGTCGACTATTTTTTAGAGTGAGAGATTGATATCAATTTTGCATAAAAAATGCAAAGTTGAGGCTCACTCAATTAAACATTAACAAAAGGCTTCATGCGATTCCGTTTAATCATTTTGTTTTGCTTGTTGGCTGGCACTGCACATGTATTTGGCCAGTCTAATTTGAATGACATTGACACCACCAGTGGTTTCGGTAAAAGTTTGTTAGGTCTTTTCAAGAAATTCGACCGCTTGAAATTTTCGGGATATTTACAACCCCAGTTTCAGTTTGCCGATACCTTAGGAGCTAAAAGTTTTAACGGTGGAGATTTTGCTCCGGCAAGCAGCAGTAGGTTCATGCTCAGGAGGGGTCGTTTCAGAGTAGATTATGCCAATTACAATGCTTCAGGACAACCTACAGCGTTTTTTGTATTTCAATTTGATGGAACAGAGCGCGGATTTTTTGCCCGTGATTTCTGGGGAAGGGTATTCGAAAATAAATTCCAGTGCTTTGCTTTTTCAGCAGGGATTATGGCAAGGTCGTTTGGCAATGAAATATTGCTGGGTTCAAGCGACAGAGAAAGTCCTGAACGAGGCAGGATGTCGCAATTGCATATGCGGACTGAACGAGATATTGGGGCAATGCTGACTTTTGAGCCGCGAAAGAAAAATAGTAAGTTGAAATTCATGAAATGGGATCTGATGATTTCTAATGGTCAGGGGCTTGTGGGTAGCACGCTGGGTTTGATCGGAAATACTGATTTTGACAGTCGAAAAGATGTGATTAGTAGATTTGTAATAAAGCCTCAGAAAGTGCTGGCCAATTTCAGTATTTCCGGCGGAATCTCTGCGTTGTACGGAGGGATTCGACAATTCTCCTCAATATCATATAAAATGGATGGGAAAAAGTATCTTTTTGAGGATAATGTCGAAAACATCGGACGCAGCGCTTCCAGACAATATTATGGTGCGGACATTCAGTTCAAAAGGAATCATACCCGATTTGCCACAGAATTTAGAGCAGAGTACATAGTAGGAACGCAGACTAGCCTGGCCGGCAGCAGTGAAACACCTGCTACTGCCGGGCTTCAGTCCGACGGTTCTTATGCACCCTTGTACACAAGAAATTTCACAGGTGCTTATTTTTACTTCATACAAAAGTTAGGTTCCGTAAAACATCAATTGATCCTAAAGTACGACTGGTATGATCCAAACTCGGCAGTAAGCCGAAAGGAAATCGATCAATCTTTTAGCTCAGCAGACATTAAATATAGCACTTTAGGCTTTGGCTATCAATACTACATCAATACAAATGTAAAATTGCTAACATATTATGAAATTGTTAGAAATGAAATTACCGACTTGAGCAACTTCAGCAGAGATTTGAAAGACAATGTTTTTACTTGTAGACTACAATTCCGTTTTTAGGTTATTTCAAAAGCGGGCGAATACTTAACATTGGGTTAATATTGAAATTCTATTTTTGCATTCGATTTAACTTTTGATTTTTTTTAAATACAACATAATGAATCTGAATACGATAATTGGGATATTTATACCTAAAAATGACAAATTTTTTAACTTGTTTGAACTTGCTGTGGATAATCTTATTAAGATTTCTGCTGAGCTTAAAAATTTGATGAGGGAAAAAGATGTTGAGAAACGATCAGAATTAGTAAAAATAATCCATGAAATGGAAAATCAAGGTGATGAAATCACGCATGATATCATGATCGAATTGAGTTCCAATTTTATTACGCCTTTCGATCGGGAAGATATTCATTCATTGGCAACAGCTATGGATGACGTGGCTGATTTTATCGACGCTTCAGCAAAAAGAATTGAATTGTATCAAATTGATGTCATCACTGAACCGATGAAACAATTGGCTGACATGGTTGAGCAATCGGTGAAAGAATTGGCTGTGGCAATCAAAGAGATGCGCAGCTTGAAAAATGTAATTCGCTTGAAAGAGGCTTTAGTAAGGATTAATAGTATCGAAAATCATTCAGATACGATATACAACTATGCGATCGCAGAACTTTTCAAGACCGAAAAAGATGCCATCAATTTAATTAAAGTTCGCGAAATTCTGGAACATCTTGAGACGGCAACGGATCGCTGTGAAGATGTGGCTGATGTAATCGAATCGATCCTTATCAAAAATTCATAAACGAAAAGGCACATGACTTTAGTTATTACGATTATTGTGTTGGCCTTGGTTTTTGATTATATCAATGGCTTTCACGACGCTGCCAATTCTATTGCTACTGTGGTTTCAACAAGGGTGCTATCGCCCACAACTGCAGTAATCTGGGCGGCTTTTTTCAATTTCGTCGCGTATTATTTGTTTGAATTACACGTAGCCGATCAGGTTGCGAAAACAGTAAGGCCGGAAGGGATTACGTTGGTAGTTGTTTTTTCAGGCTTAATCGCTGCCATCATCTGGAATTTGTTTACGTGGTGGAAAGGTATCCCTTCTTCGTCGTCTCATACATTGATTGGAGGATTCGCCGGTGCAGCTATTGCACATGCCGGGGGAGACTTCGATGTGTTGAAAATGGATAAGATTACACCAATTTTGTATTTTATTCTGCTTGCGCCGTTGATCGGAATGGTATTGTCTTTCATTATTTCAATTATCACTATTCGCATTTGCAAACATACCAACCCTAGTAAGGTAGACAAAGTGTTCAGGAGCCTTCAGTTGCTTTCTTCTGCAGCTTTCAGCATCGGTCATGGTGGCAATGATGCACAGAAAGTAGTAGGCATCATCGCAGCTGCATTGGTAGCTGCCAGCGCCGACCCTACTGTCTTTAGCCAATTACCCGATTTTATGAAAATGACTGATTTGCACCATATTCCATCATGGATTCCGATTGCATGTTATATTTCCATTAGCGTCGGTACTATGACAGGTGGGTGGAGAATAGTGAAGACTATGGGTCAAAAAGTAACCAAATTATCGCCTTTCGAAGGATTTTCTGCTGAAACTGCAGGTGCTTTGACACTTTTTGCGACAGCCAATTGGGGAAATATGGTTTCGGGAATTGGAAGTTGGTTCGGAATGAACATTGATCCAACAAAAGTATCTGCTATTCCCGTTTCCACTACTCACACGATTACCGGTTCAATTATCGGAGCGGGTATGATCAAGCGGGTTTCATCTGTACGATGGGGAGTGACGATTAATCTCATCTGGGCCTGGGTGCTTACAATCCCCATTTCAGGTATCGTCGGCGCATTAGCTTATTATATTGCTTCAGCTTTGCATCTGTAAAAATTTTGTAAACCATAATGATGTTAGTGATCTGAATATCAATAAAAAAAGCAGCGGAGACATAGTTTTGGCTGCTTTTTCTTTTTTTTATATAAAAAACATATATATTTGTGAAATTTTTATTATCCCGGTTCATTTATTTGTAAATATGTATCATAGTTTGAGTTATATACGTTAAAATAGCTCATATGTTGATTGACCATTGCATGATAAGAAAAATTTCATTTCCCAAGCCCGATAAAGCCGTTTTTACTTCTATTTTGACCGCTTTGGTTCGAAGTACCGCTTTTTTTCTATTATTTTATTTCGCCTGCATGCAACAGGCAGGAGCTCAGAATTTCTGTTCCTGTACCGATTGTCCAAAGCCTATCATTGACTACGATACAATTACTTCGAATCTCCTTGTCAAGGGAGCTATGAAGAATGACTTGTCTACTGCAACCCAAGGTGTATGCCGGGTTTGTGTGAAATTCAAACATGATTTTGTCAGCGATATACGCATTCAGCTTTTTTCACCTTCCGGACAATCGATCACATTGGTTTCACCGATCAGCCAGCAAGGTTTTACCCCTTTTTCGCAGTGGGATGTTTGCTTTGTTCCTTGTGCCAATCTGGCAAATCCGGACCCGGGTTTTCCGGCGAAATGGTCGAATGCAGGATGGGGAGGATTTGGGAAATACAAGGGCTCTTATTATCCGTATAGTGGCTGTTTGGAAGATTTTAATACCGGTCCTGTTAATGGAACCTGGAAGCTCCAGGTAATTGATGGTGATGAAATACAGGCGGGTACATTACTTGACTGGTCCATTGAATTCTGTGAGCCATTTGGCCTTGAATGTCTGCGCTGTGATGCGAAGCCAGGCAGTTTTTCTTCTTATCCACCTATTGAGTCCTGTAGAGGTGATAGTAAGTTAAATTTAAAAATACCGCCGGTATATACGCCCGCTAATTCGGCTCCTTCTCCTATATACTATGGGTATGCTTATATAGTATCGCAAAATGACACGATAAAGCGGATACAGCCGACAGCCGATTTGAGATCGCTACCTTCGGGGAATTATTCGGTTTGTGGATTTTCATACCGATTAATTGATGCAGCCAATCTGCCGGTTCCGGATGGGCAACTGACACTAACGAAATTAAAAATGCAGTTGGCCACCCCTTCACCCACTTTTTGTGCAGGACTTTCCGGGACATGTGTTAGTGTAACGATTTACCCTAATCCGGTAACGACCATTACCGCTAAAGAATGCCGATGCTACACCTTGAATGCGATTAAATATTGTCAATCCGGAATCTATCAACAGCAGTTCAAATCCAGGTTTGGTTGCGACAGTCTGGTAAATATTATTGTCAATATCGTAGCTCCAAAAATCGTCAATGTCAACACGACTTCTTGCAAAGGTGTTCCTTACATATTAGGGAAGCGATCCATCAACAGTACCGGTTCCTACCGCGACACATTGGTATCAAAACAGACTGGCTGTGACAGCATCGTAAATCTGAACTTATTGGTAAGGGATCCCAACAAATACAATTATACCCGTACCATCTGTGAGGGAGATTCTTTGCAACAGGGTGCTAAATTCTATAAAATTCAGAAAGTTTATACCGATACCATCAAAGGTATAACGGGTTGTGATAGCATATTGGTGCTGGATCTCAAAGTCAACAAAGGGGTTATTGCCAATATTAAAAGAACAATTTGTAGTAGTGATTCTGTTGTAATAGGCAACAAAAGTTTCAAGAAGCAAGGTTTGTATTCGGTTACTTTGCCTTTGCGATCCTCTAATGGTTGCGATTCCATCGTCAATCTTGACCTGAAGGTTAATCCTGCTTACAGAGATAGCATGACATTGGAGATTTGCTCGGGAGACACCATCAGAATCGGAACAAACAAGTATTGGCAAACCGGCAATTATTTCGACGCTTTAACCACAAAAGCCGGATGTGACAGTTTGATCTGGTCCTTTATTCAAGTCAAAACGACAATTAAAGTTGTATTGAAAAAAGACATTTGCGAACGCGATGTATTTGCATTTGATGGAAGGAATCTCAATACTTCCGGTTTTTATACCTCAAAAAATGTATCCAGAAACGGCTGCGACAGTACAACGGATCTGACATTGACGGTTCATAAAATAAATTTTGTAAAAAGAGATTACATCTTATGCAACGGCGACACTCTACTTATTGGACCTAAAAAATACGCCAGTGGAGGAGTATTTACCGATACGTTGAAGACTTCCTTTGGATGTGATTCTATACACCAGTCCACAATCACTTATTTTGTGAAACTGGAAAGTTCGAGAAGTCAGTCTATCTGTACGCCTGATTCTGTAAGATTCGGGACAAAAGTTTATAAAACCAGCGGGTTTTATACAGAAACTTTGCAGAGCTCCTATGGTTGTGATAGTGTGGTGCGTCTCGATCTCAAAGTTTTTCCGAGAAAAGATACCTTGATCAATCTAAGCTACTGCTTCGGCAAAAACCCAATTCAATATCCTCGGTCGGGAGATTATGTAACCAAATCGAAGACACAAGCCGGCGGTTGTGATAGCGTCATCACTTATCGCGTAGTGGTGTATCCCGAAATTAAGAAGAAACTTAATATCCAATTGTGCATTGGTGCGAGTATTACCATTGCGAACCAAAAATTTGATAAGTCCGGGAATTACATTATTCAGGATACGAGTGTGGTTAGTGGCTGTGATAGCATCATCGAGCTGTCATTAACGGTTACTGACAGAATTATAGTAAATATAGATCGTGTCCTTTGTGAAGGGGATACATTGTATGTTGGGAATAATATTTATACTGAAAACACGAAAGATACCTTGTTTTTTCAATCTACTAACGGTTGCGACAGCATTGTCTATGTTTCACTTCTTGTGAATTCAATTGATAAAATCCTAATTCAAAATACAATTTGTGAAGGAAGCTGTATAGAAATCGGTGGAGTAAATTATTGCAAAGCAGGCGTTTACAACATTACCTCGAAAAATCAAAAGGGTTGTGATAGTCTTACGAGTATTACGATAAGGTTCAAAAAACGGCCTGTGACTGACTTGACAGCTACCATTTGTAAGGGCGATTTTTATCAGCTGGGTAAAAAAAGAGTTTTCAGCCAGGGCTTTCATCAGGATACTTTGCAAGCCTTGAATGGCTGCGACAGTATTTTGTCACTTGATTTGCGCTGGAAATTTCCAAAGGCAGATACCCTTACCCAATTCATCTGCTGGGAATCCGGCCTCGGATCTGGTTATTTCACTAATAATTTTATAGCTGCCAATGGTTGTGATAGTTTGTATACCATCCAACGGGTCAGACTTGAAGAGAAGAAGTCTGAGGTGGACGCCAAGGTCTGCAGAGGGCAGGGGATCACGGTTGGAAATACTTTTTACGACAAAAAGGGAACCTACACTAAAGTAATAAATAATGTTGG
>JBMOJB010000173.1:0-7734 GCA_049316985.1 Saprospiraceae bacterium
GAGGTCAGTAGCTTCGGTGGCAAATTGAAGCAATACGAAATAGCGGTGAATCCCGACCGATTGCATTCCTTCAATCTGTCGATCCAGGATGTGTTCGATGCAATGGCCAAAAACAATCAGAATACCGGAGGTGCCTATATTGAAAAAGGTCCAACAGTACTTTTTATCCGTACCGAAGGATTGATAGGCAAAACAACAGATATTGAAAATATTGTTGTAAAATCCACCTCAAGTGGTGTTCCGGTATTAATCAGAGATATTGCTGAAGTAAATATTGGAAGTGCGACCAGATATGGTGCAATGTGCTACAATGATGAAGGCGAGGTCTCCGGAGCAGTAGTGATGATGCTCAAAGGCGCAAATTCAAGCGCTGTAATTAAAAATGTAAAGGAACGGATTGTTCAGATCCAAAAAAGTCTTCCTGAGGGTGTTGTAATCGAACCATTTCTGGACCGAACGAAGATGGTGAATAATGCCATCGGCACCGTGGAGAAAAATCTCTTAGAGGGCGCTTTAATCGTGATTTTCATTCTAGTAATTTTCCTTGGAAATCTTCGTGCCGGATTACTGGTCGCTTCAGTAATTCCACTGGCAATGCTATTTGCAGTCATTATGATGAACTTTTTTGGCGTCAGCGGCAATTTGATGAGTCTGGGAGCATTGGATTTTGGTCTCATAGTCGATGGGGCGGTTATTATTGTGGAGGCTGTTATGCACCAGTTAACTCACAGCAAGACTTTTTCACATGTACAACGGATCAATCAGAAAGAAATGGATCGGCAAGTTGCCGGTTCAGCAGGTAAAATGATGAATAGTGCAGTATTCGGTCAGATAATTATTTTGATTGTGTACTTACCTATTTTTACACTACAAGGCATTGAGGGTAAAATGTTCAAACCCATGGCACAAACGGTTGCTTTTGCACTCGTCGGAGCATTTCTACTTTCTCTGACGTACATTCCGATGATGAGCGCACTGGTTTTGAGTAAAAAAATCAAGCACGAAGCAAATTGGTCAGATCGGATTATGTTTGTGATCGAACAAAAATACCAGCATGTCCTGGCAAAAATTTTGAACTATCCCCGCCTGTTGTTAAGCTCCGTAGTAGTACTATTCATAACTGCAATCGTGGTTTTAAGTCAATTGGGAGGAGAGTTTATACCGGCACTGGAAGAAGGTGATTTTGCTGTTGATACCAGAGTATTGACCGGAAGTAATCTAAATACAACCGTAGAACATTGCATACAAGCAGCCGGTATTCTCAAACAACGCTTTCCTGAAGTTGAAAAAGTAGTAACGAAAATTGGCAGCGGCGAAGTACCGACCGATCCGATGCCAATGGAAGCAGCCGATATGATGGTCATTCTCAAAGACAAAAGCGAATGGACTTCTGCAAAAACTTTTCCCGAACTGGCCAACAAAATGAGCAAAGCACTGGAAGATGTTCCGGGTATCACGACCGGCTTTCAATTTCCGGTACAAATGAGATTCAACGAACTCATGACAGGCGCTCGGCAAGATGTAGTATGCAAAATTTTTGGTGAAAACCTGGATACGCTATCTGCGTATGCTGCAAAATTGTCCGCAATCATCAATACTGTAAACGGCGCCCAAGACTTGTATCTGGAAACCTTAACAGGAGTTCCGCAAGTTGTAATTGAATACGACCGGGCGCTGATGGCGCAATACCACCTCAATGTCGACGATGTTAATATTATTGTCAATACGGCATTTGCCGGACAAAGTACAGGAATGCTTTATGAGGGTGAAAAAAGATTTGATCTGGTGGTCAGATTGGATCGCAAACTGAGAAATAACATCGAGGATATCCAGAATTTGCTGATACCAACCCCAAATGGAAATCAAATTCCGTTGCAGCAGCTGGCCAAAGTAGAGATAAAAAATGGCCCTAGTCAAATATACCGGGAAGATTCAAAGAGAAGGATCGTGGTAGGATTCAATGTAAGAAATCGCGATGTACAAAGTATAGTGACAGAATTGCAAAGCAAAGTGGACGCCCAAATTAAATTTCCTGCCGGTTATTACACCACTTTTGGAGGTGCTTTTGAAAACCTGAATGAAGCTAAAAAAAGGCTTAGCATTGCTGTTCCGATTTCTCTGGCGATGATTTTCCTGCTATTGTTTTTTGCATTCAATTCCATACGACACAGTATTCTAATTTATACGGCCATCCCGCTTTCCGCAATTGGAGGTATCTATTTTCTTGCACTTCGAGGAATGCCTTTTAGCATCAGTGCAGGAATCGGATTTATCGCCCTTTTTGGCGTAGCCGTATTGAATGGAATTGTGTTGATTGCTGAATTTAATCGTTTAGTACAGTCAGGAGTGAAAGATCTGCATCGGGTGGTACTGATGGGCACAAAGGTAAGATTGCGACCGGTTTTGATGACTGCTTTTGTAGCTTCACTTGGATTTTTGCCCATGGCCTTGAGCAATGGAGCGGGTGCAGAAGTGCAAAGACCATTGGCAACTGTCGTGATTGGAGGGCTGCTGATCGCAACTTTTCTCACCCTTTTTGTGCTCCCCATGCTGTATGTACTTTTCGAAAAACGCAATCTCAACAAACAAGCGAAAAGGGCTCCTACTTCCCTATTGGTGGTATTATGCTGTGGCTTTTACGGCATCACTAGCGCTCAAACTATTCCGATCTCGCATGCTGCCGCAATAGAAATGGCCTGGAAAAACAATCAGGTGATCAAAAATCAGGAATTGCAGGCGGAATACCGGCAAAAAATGATCCAAACCGCTAAAAACCTTCCTTCAACTTCTATAAGCGGGGATGTCGGACAAGTCAACAGTGCCTACACAGATACTCGATTAGCGATATCACAGAGCTTTCAACTCCCTATAGTATATTCCAAACAAAAAAAGGTCTTGGAGGATGAATGGAACTCTTCGATGCTTGCTATATCGGTGAGCAAAGCAGAACTCAGAAAAAAAGTATCGACACTTTTCTATTCCCTTTTAGTGCTGAAAGAAAAAGAAAAAATGTTGCGAAAAACAGACAGCTTGTATACGCAGTTTGTAGAAAAAACGAAAACCCGACTTGCAAAAGGTGAAAGCAATATGCTTGAATTAAATGCCGCGGAAATTCAATATGGTAATCTACAATTGCAATTGAAATCGCTTTTATCAGAAATTGAAACACAACAGCTGCAATTTCGCTGGGTACTAAACAGTAGTGACAATGTCTTTCCGGAAGGAGAAAGTACTGCAGAACTTGTTACAGTTCCTAAAAGCAGTCCGCTCTTGCAATGGTATGCTCAGCAGGTTCAGTTAGCGAATAGCAATTTGGAACTGGAAAAGACAAGATTATTGCCCGAATTCAATATTGGTGTTTTCAATCAAAGTATCCGCGGAATCGGGGCCGATGACAAATTTTATAAAGGAACGACCCGTTTCAACGGCGCACAAATTGGACTGGGAATCCCTATTTTCAGAGCATCACAAAAAGCAAAAATTGAATCGTTCAAAACCTTGGCTACTATTTCTACCCAGGAATTTAATATGAAAAAAGGGGAACTGGACAAAGATTTGCAAAGTGCGATGATTAGCTATAAAAGCAATCTGGAAATAGTAGATCAGTATGAAAAAGTGCTGCTGCCGAAAGGCAGTACAATCACTAAGATTGCTGCAACGCAATATTCCGCCGGAGAAATCAATTACCTCGAATGGAGTATGCTCAACAATCAGAATCTGCAGATCCAAAATAGTTACCTTGATGCTGTGCAACAACTCAATGACAGCATTATCCAAATCAATTATCTGAATTCAAAATAAATCAAGATGAGAATAATATATTTTTTTATAATAATTGGCATCCTAAGTGCTTGTGGTTCAAAACAAGCACCCGCTGAGCAAGCAAATGAATCCGGCATAGAAAATATCGTTAAATTAAACGACGCACAGTTGCAAATGGCTAAAATTGCCATAGGCAATTTCAAAAATATTCCATTGTCGCACACAATCAAAGTGAACGGTATTATAGATGTTCCTCCTCAAAATCTCGTTTCAGTCAGTGTTCCTTTTGGTGGTTACCTGAAATCGACCAAACTGCTTCCGGGTATGCACCTAAAAAAGGGTGAAGTAATCGCCGTGCTGGAAGATCAACAATATATACAGCTGCAACAAGATTACCTGACATGCAAAACCCGGCTCGAAATGCTGGAAGCAGAGTTTAATCGCCAAAAAGATTTGAATGACAGCAAGGCGAGCAGTGACAAATTGTTTCAAGCTGCCAAATCAGAGTACTACACCCAAAAAATAAACCTGAAAGCGATTGGAGAAAAACTCAAGTTGATCAACATTAACCCGATCAACTTAAGTGAACAAAACTTGTCCAAACAAGTAAATCTCTATGCTCCATTCAATGGATTTGTATCAAAAGTGAATGCAAATCTGGGAAAATACATTGCTCCTGCTGATGTGTTGTTTGAACTGGTAGATCCCAGCGATATCCACTTGAATTTAAAGGTTTTCGAAAAAGATATTACGCAACTGGCCATCGGTCAAAGAATGCTGGCCTATACCAACAGCAATCCGGATAAGAAATACAAGTGCGAGATTATCCTGATCAGCAAAGATATATCCGATGATAGAACTGCAGAGGTGCACTGCCATTTTGATGTGTTTGACAAAAACCTGCTACCAGGCATGTACATGAATGCCGAGGTAGAGCTAAAAAATAAGGAATCGCTGTGTGTACCGGAACAATCGGTTGTTCAGTATCAGGGGAAGAGTTATATCTTCATCGCAAAGGATAAATCTACTTTTGAAATGACTGAAATTCAAACCGGCTTAAAGGAAAATGGCTGGATCGAGGTATTACAATCTGAAAAAATGAAAGATGAGCGAATCGCAAGCGAAGGCGCTTATAACTTACTGATGAGTTTGAAGAATAAATCCGAAGACTAATGGTTTTATCGGCTAATTAGCGGTGAAAAAATACAGGTGAATAATTGTTTGGTCTATTTTGTGTGCGCGAATGCAACGATTATAATTGAATTTTATATTTTTATTATTCAATACAAAAACATTGAAATCGAACAAGCATTATTCACCTTTTTTCATTCTCCTAAAAACTTCTTTATGCGATCAATTCTTACACTTACGGTCTTATTGGCATTCAGTTTTATGTCTAAAGCTCAAAACAATAAGCCCGAATACGATGCTGAACTTGCCAAACAACTCGGTGCAGATGAATATGGCATGAAAATGTACGTTTTCGCTATTTTAAAAACGGGACCCAATACGATTTCAGACAAAAAAGTGCTGGACAGCCTTTTTGCCGGACATATGAATAATATTAAACGCTTGGCAGATATTGGCAAACTCAGCCTTGCCGGCCCATTTGGCAAAAACGACAAAACTTACCGTGGACTATTCATTCTGAATGTTTCAAAAATTGAAGAGGCTACTGAATTGCTTCAAACTGACCCAACCATCAAAGAAAAAGTATTTGAAGTTGAGTTGTACCCTTGGTATGGATCAGCTGCTTTGTCGCAATATCTGCCTTTTCATGAAAAGATACAAAAGAGTAGTTTCTGATATATTTCACTCTACAATACATTGAAAAATAAAAAATTAACTAAATGCCATGAAAGGAACTTATTCACAAATTTATGTACAATTCGTTTTTGCGATCAAAGGTCACGACAATTGCCTTCAAAAAACATTTCGAGATCAGGTATTCAAATACATGTCAAGTATCATTACTGCAAAGGGCCAGAAATCTATCATCGTAAATGGTGTTGAGGATCATGTGCATTTATTTGTTGGTTTGGAACCGTCAATAGCGATTTCAGATTTGGTGAGAGATGTAAAAAACAATACGTCGAAATTCATCAACGAAAAATCTTTTGTCAAATCCAAATTCTCCTGGCAAGAGGGATATGGCGCATTTTCTTATTCCCAGTCCCACATTGATCGTGTGTACAAGTACATTCTAAATCAAGAAGCAGTACACAAAAAACAAACTTTTAAAGAAGAATACCTTGATTTTCTAAAGAAATTTGAGGTGCAATATGATGAAAAATATTTATTTGATTGGATTGAATTACAATAATGTCACCCGTACCGGGTTAAAAAATATACGTATTCGGTGCTACAATAATTTCACCTCTCCGAGGTTTTATGTTGCAAGACCACGGGATGAAATGATTGCAAAATCCAATCACACGACAAACATCAAAAATCCCGTAGGGATGAAATAATTGTAGATGAAATGATTGCAAAATCAAATCAAAACACACCACAATCATCAAAAATCCCGTAGGGATGAAATGATTGTAGACGAAATGATTGCAAAATCCAAGCACACGAAAAACATCAAAAATCCCGTAGGGATGAAATGATTGTAGATGAAATTATTGCAAAATCAAATCAAATCACACCACAAACATCAAAAATCCCGTAGGGATGAAATGATTGTAGGCATGAAATGATTGCAAAATCCAAGCACACGACAAACATCAAAAATCCCGTAGGGATGAAATGATTGTAGAGATGAAATGATTATAGACGAAATGATGGCAAAATCCAATCACACGACAAAAATCAAAAATCCCGTAGGGATGAAATGATTGTAGACGAAATGATTGCAAAATCCAATCACACGACAAACATCAAAAATCCCGTAGGGATGAAATGATTGTAGATGAAATGATTGCAAAATCCAATCACACGAAAAACATCAAAAATCCTGTAGGGATGAAATGATTGTAGACGAAATGATTGTAAAATCAAATCACATGACAAACATCAAAAATCCCGTAGGGATGAAATGATTGTAGATGAAACGATTGCAAAATCCAATCACACGAAAAACATCAAAAATCCCGTAGGGATGAAATGATTGTAGAGATGAAATGATTGTAGACGAAATGCTTGCAAAATCCAACCACAAGACAAAGAAAAAAAATCCCGTAGGGATGAAATGATTGTAGGGATGAAATAATTGTAGGATGTTACAAACACGTGTTTGAAATAAATTTATTTTAATTCCAGCATCAGCTCCTCACAAGCCCGCAGACAGATTGATTCAATCATAGTAATGTTATCCAACAGATCATGTTCTTTTTGACGAGAACGAGCATGCTCCATTATTTTTCGGGCAGTCTGTTCGAAATTTTTGTCCATGCCCATTATTGCAAAAGAAGGTATCAGTTTGTGTACAGCAGCGTACAGATCATCCCATTTTTCATCGTGATAACTCTGTTTCATCATCGATACCAACGGCGGTGTTTGATCCAGATAAGCTGATATGATCTCGCCCATGAAGGCAGGATTGGACTTCGTGTGTTGTGCCAAATAATTTAAATCTGTGCAGCGATTTTTAGATGATTGCACTTTTTCTACTTGCTGCTCAGCGGCTATCTCGTTCGATTTTTTAACCAATCCAACAATCTTTTTATAAAGTAATTTTTCATTTATCGGCTTTGAAATATAATCATCCATACCACTGGCCCTACATTTTTCGACATCTGCAGTAGTTACGTCTGCTGTTAGCGCAATAATTGGAATCTTAGATTGGAGCGTATTTCTGATATAATCCGTTGCTTCGAAGCCATTCATTTCCGGCATTTGAAGATCCATCAGTACTATATCATACGATTTTTCTTTCAATTTTTCTACTGCAATTTTTCCATTTTCTGCAATATCTTGGATATTCCGGCGATGCTGACCCCCATTCCGGTGATACTGACCCCCCTGAGA
>JBMOJB010000174.1:0-7710 GCA_049316985.1 Saprospiraceae bacterium
CCTCAAACAAGTGCGAAGCACCCAAACCCTCAAACAAGTGCGAAGCACCCAAACCTCAAACAAGTGCGAAGCACCCAAACTTCCATACAAGTGCGAAGCACCCAAACGCGCGTAGCGCAACAAACGCGCAAAGCGCTATCTGTTGAACTTTTGGCCTTTGATTTCAGATTTATTGAGATAGTTGATGAAATTACTGATTTTATTGGAGAGCATTTTGTTTTCTTCAATAAGAGAGGTAAATGTCGCTTCATCTAAATAATTTCTGTCAAATGCAACATATAATTCTGACCTGGTTTCATCATTGGAACCGCGGGAAATGGATAAGAAATTCACAAATTCTCTGTTTCCACCTCTTCCAAATCCTTCAGCGATATTATGCATCACGCTTGCCGAAGCGGTTAAAATTTGTTTTATGGCGCTAAAGTCATTTTTGAAATTTCCATTTTGAATAATGGTAGAAATAGCTTTAGCTTGTATTCTTGCTTTGACCCAGATCTCGAGGTCTTCAAATTGTTTAATGCTTGACATTTCATGGCAGTTTGTTGTGCTTCGCACGTTTGATGCGCTTTGCGCGTTTGTTGTGCTTCGCACGTTTGATGCGCTTTGCGCGTTTGTTGTGCTTCGCACGTTTGATGCGCTTCGCGCGTTTGTTGTGCTTCGCACGTTTGATTGCGCTTCGCGCGTTTGTTGTGCTTCGCACGTTTGTTTGCGCTTCGCGCGTTTGTTGTGCTTCGTGTGCCTGCCTACCTTCGGTAGGTTTGTTGTGCTTTGCCGTTTGCTGACCTTCGGTAGGCTAGTCTGCTTTGGATCGTTGTTTTATAAAATGTTTTGGGTGCTTTACATTTGTTGAATTTGAGCTTAGTCTAGTAATAAACAAGTGCGAAGCACCCAAATCTCAAACAAGTGCGAAGCACCCAAATCCTAAACAAGTGCGAAGCACCCAAACCCCAAACAAGTGCGAAGCACCCAAATCTCAAACAAGTGCGAAGCACCCAAACTCTTCAAACAAGTGCGAAGCACCCAAATCCCAAACAAGTGCGAAGCACCCAAATCCCAAACAAGTGCGAAGCACCCAAATCTCAAACAAGTGCGAAGCACCCAAACCCTTCAAACAAGTGCGAAGCACCCAAACCCCAAACAAGTGCGAAGCACCCAAACGGCGAAGCCATCAAACGTGCGCAGCGCTAACTTTTATTTCGTAACTTCTGAGATCTCTATGTAGAATATCAAATCAGAATTTGGCTTGATAGGACCGGTTCCTTTGTCACCATATGCCAGGTTAGAAGGAATGAAAAGATATCCTTTTGAACCTGCATTGAAGTAAGTAAGTCCTTCATCCCATCCCGGGATAACCTGACCTTCGCCAACCGCCAGAGTAAATGGCTCCATTCCACGAGAGAAAGAGTCGTCGAATGTTTCACCATTCATCAGCGCTCCATAGTATTGAACGGATGCTTTGCTGCCTTTTTCTACTTTTTCGCCAGTCCCTTGTTGTGAAATGTAATATTGCAGGCCTGAAGCAGTTTTTACAACATTGGGAAGTTTTTTTGCTTTGAAATCTGCAATCACCTTCTTCACTTCTGTGCCGATTTCATCAGAACGCTTTTTGCCTTCTTCCATTTTTGCTGCAAATTCTTTTTCTTTGCTTTCCTTTTCAGCATTGTAATCTGCTTCAGATTTTACATCTGTAAGTACGATATCATAGGCTAATTCTTTAACGCCTTTCAATTCTTCAGGAAGGTTTTTAATGGTATCAATGGGCATGAAAATGGTCAATGAATCACCAACTCCCATCAAACGAAGTCCCGCGACGATTGGAATCACTCCTTTGCCATCTTTGTTGACTTCAGGCATTTTGTATTGGCTAACGCCGCCGCGCTCGCGCGTAGAAGTGATCAGTTTATCTCCGTTTCTGAAATATACATGGAAATATGCAAATTCGCCAACCTGGGCTTTTTTTCCGCCCTTTTTAGTATGGTGAACATATTTGTATCCTCCTTCCGCTTTTTTGTTGCAGCTACCCAGTACAATAAGGGCAGTTAGTAAAAATAGTAATTGACGCATGTTGTAAGTTTTAAATATTTAATTGTTATTAATATTAATGTTTATGTAGCATGGTGCTACATTTGAATTATCAACCGGTTTTATATCTGTGCAGATAGTATTTTATCTTTATAAAGTGGCAGTACTTCCTTGAATTTGCGGATGGCAGCGTGAATATTGGTATGCATGTATCCTCCGGAGGCATTTTTGTGTCCACCTCCGTTAAAGTATTTCTGGCAGATTTCTTGAACATTCAAATCTCCTTTGGAACGAATCGAGAATTTCACAATATTGGGCTGTTCGGTAATGAAAGCGGCCATTTTGATATCCCGCATCAACAATAGCTGATTGACAATACCCTCGGTGTCGCCACGTCTGATCTCAAAGTCGACATAATCTTGTTTGAACAAGTGTATAATCGCTGTTTGGAATTCGGGAAGAACTTCCATTCGATTGGCAAGACAATGTCCCAGCAGTCGCAGTTGTTTTTCGATTGCTGAATTGAAAATCAGATCCTGAATGCGGTAATCTTCTAGTCCCAGTGCTTTCAGTTCTGCCATCTGCTGGAATAGTCGCACATTGGTTGCATATTTGAAAGAACCGGTATCGGTCATGATTCCGGTATAAATACACTCGGCTATGGGTATATTGATTTTAGATTTATCTCCCAGGTCACATATAAACTGATAAATCAACTCGCAGGTAGAACTCGATGCGGTATCAGAAATGATATAATTCGCGAAAGGCTCCGGATCGAGGTGGTGATCAATGAGCACTGTAGTCACTCCCTTGTGGTTGTGTATCAGCTCACCCAACTTGTCTAATCTGTCCAATGAATTGAAGTCCAGACAAAAAATAAGATTGGCGCGTTCTATGATTTCTGTCGCACGCTCTTGAAATACATCATAAATCGTAATATCTTCGGCGTCGGGCATCCAGGAAAAATTACTGGGATACTCCGATGGCAATACTACTCTGACGGTGTGTCCAAGTTGATTCAGGTAATGATACAGGGCCAAAGTAGAGCCCACAGCATC
This sequence comes from Saprospiraceae bacterium, assembly GCA_049316985.1. GTDB lineage: Bacteria > Bacteroidota > Bacteroidia > Chitinophagales > Saprospiraceae > CANHEE01. The sequence continues at coordinate 3,081 of JBMOJB010000174.1, forward strand.
TCCATCCGGATTGCGGTGCGACACTATAGCGATGTATTTAGGAATGGAAAGTAGCTCCCTGATTTCCGATATCTGCGAATCCATATTTTAATTTTGGCGCGCAAAGGTCGTAATAAATTTTGGGATGTGCTAATTTTAGCAGGAAAAACGGCTTCAAATTGAACAGTAATGGCGTTTTATTTACTGGTCCGAATCAGATCATCAAAGGAGCAACTAAGCAGTTACCACAGAAGTATCCTTTTTGCATCTAATTTGCCTTTATTATTTCTAATGGCAAGGAAATATACTCCTCTTGCGTAAGCACTTAGATCGAGCTCAATCTTATACCGGGCTTCGAATAGCTGTGCATTCAGTTCGGGTTGCACTACCAGTTGCCCGATTGAATTGTACAAAAAAAGCTCGACAGGTTTTGCGCCGCCATTGGTTTGTATCACGATCTCAAGTTTGTCTTTAACGGGGTTAGGTCGAATTGCGATTGAATCGACTCTTGTCTCATTGATTGCCCGTTCCAGAAACTGGTAGGAACTAAAAGCATTGAGCCGGCCTCCGGTAGCGACACAAGTAGATAATCTATCAAATTTGTCGACATTTTTTAAAATGGCATCTTTGATGAATAGTGCTGTTTCAGCGGGTTTTTGGATCGCGGCACTGGCGAATGAAGTATTGGGAAAGCTATAAAGCAATGCAATGGTGCCACTGACATGTGGCGTAGCCGCTGAAGTGCCTGCAAATTCTGAATAGCTCAATTGACGAGTTGTGTAGCTGCCTTGTAAGAAAGAGGGGGTGCTGCCGGCATCCGTACCACCCGGTGCTGATAGGTCAACAGAAACCACACCGCAGGCGCCTAATATTTCATCGGTTCTGCTGGTATTGGTTACTCCAATCAAGTGGGTACTCGGACATTGGGTGGGGATATCGCCCAGGATTTCTATGTTTTTATTGGTAGAATTGCTGGTAGCGACCACGCTCAATACACCGACTTTACCCAGCTCATCAAACATTTTGCACCATAATGGAGCCTGACTGGGAGTCGCATCATCGATTCCTGCCGAATAATTAAGTGCGACCACAAAAGCTCCTTTTTTACCGTTTGTTTTGTTGTACAGATCCCTCATTTTCAATATATACGCATAGGCTTTTATGGAAGTAGCTTCATCATCCGTATTTGAAAATAGCATCATTTTCACATACCAGTTAATGCCGGATACACCGGTATTGTTGTTGCCTTTCGCGCCTATTATACCCATTACTGAAGTGCCATGATTGCCGGTGTCTCCGGAGAGATTACCTGAATTGCTTGTTGCGTTCCAACCATTGATATCGTCAATATATCCGTTGCCGTCGTTGTCAAGCCCATCAGCAGGGATTTCGCCGTGATTAATATAAATGTTGGGTACAATATCAGGATGATTCAGCACATATCCGCCGACTTCTACCACCGCCACTACAATGGTATCTCCGTTGGCACTTAATCCGCCGGTTGTTCGATCCCATACCTGATCGACCCAGATTTTGCGCAGATCCCACTGCTTGTCCCAATGTGTATCATTTGGGCTTAGCGAACGTGGGCTGACGATGTGGTTGAATTGCGCTAAACCAACACTTTTCATACCCGAGATCTGCTCCAGAAGGTTGTGTTCGTTGTGGGCAGCAGCATTAAAGTACAGGCGATAAAAACCAAGATCGCGATCCAGGATTTCGTATCCGCTAATTGCTTTTTCACCATCTTTTCCTTTGACTGCATCGATCAATTCATCGACATTTGCTTTGTAATCGAGCTGAACCAGCAACTGTCCATTGCGGTGATCTGAATCCTGGGCATACAGACTGCTGTAAATCAGGCAAAAGCATAATATGAGTTTTTTCATAGTAAAAGAGGAGCAAGGTTTGAAGGTGTACGATTGACTGCGATTCCGGATGCAAATATGGAAAAATTTTCAAAATTACAGGTATTTGTGGATAAAGTCAAATTTGGTCTGTTGGTCGTGTTTAATTGTGTAGTTGTCTGCCTGAAGGCAGCCGCTTAGATGTTGAGGTCGGTTAGTATGCTGGTCAGCTAGTCAGTTGGTCAGTTAGTCAGCTGGTCTGTTGGTCGGGTTTAATTGTGTAGTTGTCTGCCTTCCTGCTTGACTAAATTAGGTTATGCCCTGCAAGACCTGCGGCACCTTTTATAAAAATTTAGACTTTCGATTTTCTGCATCAACTGAAATCTTGTTGGGGCTAAATCCTCCAATAGTAAACAGAAAAACTCAAGCTAATATTTGACATCTACCTATAACAATGGTACATTTGTTCGAATTGTGGCTTAACTATCCGATTTATCCACTGCGGCAGAAATTAATTTGCAAAAGGGTAAAGAGAGTGCAAAAAAGACAATTAGCATACAAGGCTGGCTAGGTTCAATTTAAAAATCAACTCGTTCTGGGAATAACTTCGGCGAATATGGAGAATTTCGTAATTGGATTTCAATGAAATAATCAAAGTACGTCGAAAGTAAAAAAATATGTAATATGGGATTGACCGACTTAAAGAAAGAACTCAAAAAACTTGATAAGGACCAACTTATTGACCTTATCGCTGACTTATACAAAAAGAATAAATCGGCAAAAGAGTTTTTAGATCTTTATGTAGATCCGAACGATCTGGAATTGTTCAACAAATACAAGGACAAAGTTTTTAAAGCTTTCTATCCAGCACGCGGTTACGGATACAAGCTCAAAGATGCCAAAACAGCGATTAGCGATTTCAAAAAACTTGGACCGCCAACTGACTTGCTTGCGGAATTGATGCTATTTTACGTCGAGACAGGTGTGAAATTTACCCTTGATTTTGGTGACATGGATGAAGCTTATTATAATAGTTTGGAGTCAAGTTATGAAGCAGCATTGCAACTCATTAAAAAAGTAAGTTTGCTCGATGAATTTGCATATCGATCCGAAAAGATTGTGAACGATACCAGCGATATGGGTTGGGGTTTTCACGACGGTCTAGCGTACATTTATTCTAACTATTATGCTGAGTAATCAGGCGACATTGAAGATGCGATAGCGCAAAAAGCGAAGGGAAAAAGTATTATTTTGGGAGGACAATACCCTGTGGCAAAATGAGAAAAAAGTTTTAGTAGCTATGCTCCCATAGCTTCACTTCCTTACTATTAACACCTCCTGATTGGAAAATTCCATCCGGGCAAAATCATATATGTAATGGTAAAGCTTGCCTTGATCGTTGAGATAAGTGCCGGTGAAGTGCGTAAAATTAAAACCGGAGTTACTCAATATTAACTTGGGTATCAAGGTTCTCTTCGTGGATGACGCACTCATCAGTATTGACAGAATGTGATGATTGCGGTGCAGAATTAGATCGATCTGCGCGATGATATTATCTTGTTTGGTTCGTAGTCGATTATTGAGTGAATTCTTGCAATCCAGTCCACAATATTTCTTATCCGACCTTCCATGGAATTCCCTTCCACAGACTTGACATTTTTTTTTCATGGCATAATACATTTTGTAATATGAAAGCAAAAATAATGATTTTTCGATAAAAATCAATTCAATCGGCTACACAAACGATTAAATCACTTATGATGAAATCCTAAACGCGTTTTCTGCATATGGCACATTATTTTTGATCAAAAATAGCTATGAATGCTAATAAATACTTCTGTTATATCAAGTCTTCCGAAGGGCGACTTGATATGATTATTTATGGAAAGTCTGTGACTCTACCTGTCGGTAGACAGGTTTCACGCCGCTGAGGCGGCGAATAAATGGAAAACGTTTAAAGAATTGAACGTACGATGAGTAGAGTGTTAAAGATAAAAGATCCCGATGGAATCTACTTCGTAACTTGTACGATTGTAGCATGGGTAGACCTATTTACAAGAGTTGAGCACAGGAAGTTTGTTGTTGATTCATTGGCTTATTGTCAAAAAGAGAAGGGGCTTCGGATTCATGCGTACGTGGTCATGAGCAATCACTTGCATATGGTCATCTCTTCAAGTGAACCTGATAAGCACCTATCAGGAATATTAAGAGATTTTAAGAAATTCACCGCAAAGCAAATACTGGAAGCTATTCATTTATTGCCGGAAAGCAGACGTGAATGGATGCTTCAAATTTTTTCAGCCGCAGGTAAATACAATTCCAACAACAAGAATTTCCAGATCTGGCAGCAAGACAATCATCCTATTGAGCTCAGGACGCTTAAATTTATTGAACAAAAAATCTACTACATTCATCAGAATCCTGTGCGGGCAGGGTTTGTTCACAAAGCTGAAGAATATATTTTTTCAAGTGCATGTGTGTATCGTGGAAAGCCATGGGAAAGCCTGTTGGATATTGAAATGTTGGAGTGGTAAGAGTTCATTTATTTTGATCTCTCTACAATCATTCGCCGCTTAGGCGGCGTGAAACCTGTCTACCGACAGGTAGAGTCGCAGACTTTCTAAAAAAAATAAATTTCAAGTCACCCTACGGAAGACTTAAAACAACAATGATGAAGAAACGATTAAATCGCTTATGATGAAGTACAAAACGCGTTTTCTGTATATGGCACCTTATTTTTGATTAAAAAAGCTATGAATGCAACAGTATTTCCCTTGATACAAGGACCGACAAAATGGATCGGC
>JBMOJB010000175.1:0-7692 GCA_049316985.1 Saprospiraceae bacterium
GTTTTATCCTGGGCAGATGCTCCAGACACCGTCAATGCTGCTGCAGTGATATTGGCAGTTAGTGTTGTTGGTGACAGTATATAATTAGTAGAAGGTGTACTATAACCTGTAACTGTAACTGACTTTGCATTTCCGACATTTTTATCGTTGAAAACTGCAATTGGTGAACCAACCACGCTGAAAGTTTCACCATTAGCCAGACCTGCATAATCAGCGGTTCCGCTCACGCTGGCATTGACATTCGCATCATAGGTTTTATTGTTTGCAGTAATACCAGTAATTGTTAGTGCTTTCGGACTTACTGAATTAGCATTTGCAGCAGTAATCAACGTAACCGTAGCAACACCTGCGCTACTAATAGTAATGCTTAATCCATTATATGAACCTGTTACAGTAGCAGTTGCCATCAATCGAACAGATAAATTACCCGTTACGTTGCCACCTGACTGTGAAAAAATCGCAGTAGCAGCGAATGTTGTTCCATCATTAGATACTTCAAATCCAGCAGGTGCATTAACAGTGACATCAGCAGTTAAAAAACCACCATTTATTGTAAAATTCTGTGCTGCCGAAGGAGTTCCATAAGTTGTACTAAATGGACTTAAAATAGAACTTCCATTGACGACAAGATAAATGGTAGAATTATTCGGTACAATTTCTCCCGTACTTAGAATCACTGCACCTGTGCCATATCCTGAAAAGGTAATCTTAGCCAGTTGGGCGGGTGTTAAGCCTGAATTATCAGTTCCTACAAATATTTTTCCATTTGTTCCGGAAGACCCTGCAGCACCGACCCAACCAGTAATGGTCAAGTTGTTGCCTGTCCAGATCAAACCATTACTTGCTGCGAAATTTACATTGTGTGTACCAGTTCCCAAAGACAGTGAACCTGTACCAATAAGGTCCAATGTTCCTAGATTTTGACTGAAACCAATTCCTGCGCTTACACTAGTGCTCAACATTCCGCCATTGAACGCAATATTTGACGTGGAGAGTGCATTTGCGATTCCAAGTTCTATGCTACCTCCAGCAAGGGTAGTCGAGCCCGTGTATGTATTATTGCTCGTCAAAGTCAATGTGCCAGCTCCTGATTTGATCAGGTTTCCGGCACCCGCGATGGTACTCGTCAATGTAGGCACTGCACCCGTACCATAAGTAGTATTTACAGATTGATTGAGGGTCAATGTGTGTCCTGCTCCAAGTGTTACCACCTGTGTTTGTGCACCGCTCACCGCCGTGAATGAACTTGCCAAACTGCTGATGGTTTGCGCAGCGTTATTTAGATTTAAAGTAGTATTATTAGTAGAAGTTTGGAACATCAATAAGGCTCCGGTTCCCATCGAGGAATTGGCATTAACGGTAAGCGTACCGTTGCCAATTTGGGTTCCACCGCTCAGTGCATTCCCTGCGTTAGACAGGATCATTGTACCGGATGCTTGTTTGATCAAAGTACCTGCACCACTCATATTTCCGGAAAATGTCAAAGAACCTGCAGCACCATTGGCCTCGATTCTAACATTTGCATTTATGACCACCGGACCTGACCAGTTAACAGCAGCGCCACTCAAAATATCCAAAGAAGGGTTGGTAGTTTGATTGGGGTTAAGGGTGAGCGTCTGAGCGGCACCACTGTAAGTTCCGGCAATGTTTAAAGTCAATCGTCCTCCATTGCTTATATTGATTGCTCCGGTATTTGGCAAAGCTGCAAGAGCGTCAATCCGCAATCTTCCACCTGTAGTTCCGCCATTGATATCGATTCCTCCGTCGAATGTATTTGTTCCGCTTAATCTAAGGTCACCTGTTGAATTTGCATTCAGCGTCAATTTCCTAGCTGTTCCACTGATATTGCTAGAAATAACTATATTTCCCGTACCATCTACATTAACAACATTTTCCGTTGCATTTCCCAGGATTACAGCTGTCGTTTGTGAACCTGAACCTTGTATGTTTTGGATAGTAAATGACTGTGAACTGTTATTTCGAAGGATGCTATTTGGAATACTGTTGACAGTAGCTCCATTCAACCTAAACATTCCGGTTGCGCCTGCTGTCGAACTTGAATTACCAATAATGAATGCCGCAGCGCGCGCCGTTAAAATCTCTACAGCTCCAAGTTCCTGTATTTTACTACCGTTGACTTGCGTGCCGGCATTGGTTGTTCCATTAAAATTGATTCCGACTCCTGTAGCAGCAGTGGGATTTACACCAAACTGTGCTATTTGAGCTGCTGTAGGGACTGCTGCACCTGTCCAATTTGATCCGGTCAGCCAGGCAGATCCTGTAGCAGAGGACCAAAGTACCTGTGCTTTTCCGAGATTAGGAAGCCCACAGGAAAGCACTGCAAAAACGAAAATTAGTTGAAAGAAATATAGGAAGTTTTTAGAACTAGATAAGCGTGTTTTCATTAGAGTAAGTGTTTGAGAATTATTTGTACTGAAAGATTCTGTGTATGGGTGTAGAATACTTCATTTGCAAAATTATATCAAACCTTACCTAATAAAATTCGGTTTTACTACAATTTACGTAAAAATAACAACTAGTTATTGATAACATTACATTCAAAATAAAATTAAATTTGGAGGCTTAAAATACTTTAATTGGAAAAAAATTGAATGGCAGGTAAGTTCTTTTGCTGCTAAATCGACCTGCAAAATCCGAGACCGAAAAAAAACTACTTTATGAAATTATTAAAATCTATCGCGACGACGCTTATGTTTTCGAACATCCTTATTTCAAAAAAAGACCTGTTTCAGAAGCTAAGTTCTGAAACAGGTCTTTTTAATATATAAATCAAAATAAATTAACAAACTATGAACCTACTACCATTATGGTACCACTGTGACGAAAGCAGTCAAGTTTCAAATTCGTAATTCGGTATTCTCAATTCGCAATTTGTAATTATCCATTGCATTTTATGACACTTGTCATTGAACACCTACTTGTACATTAATACTTTCTAGAGATGCACTTCAATTATTTATGAGCTTTATTCGAACTCGTCTTTTTTGCTGAAGGAGATTCGAACCGAGGTTTTTTAACTTCTTTTTGCAACTCTTTTGAAGAATCGGCACCCATTGCCGTGAAGACGATGTAAAGCGCTACCATGCAACCTAAAACAAGTGCGGTCAGGAAAATTCTTTCCCTACTTTTTCTTTTTTCTTCGAGCATTTTTTCAGCGATGTGCTTTTCCAGCTCTTCTGTGTTGATGCTTTTTTTGTGGGACATGAGTGTAAGTTTGTTTAGTGGTTCCGGAACTGTTTTTTGAATTCGTTTGTCAGATTTTCACCGAAAATTTCTTCAAATATTTCGGTCAATTGTGTTTCCATTTCGGCTTTTGTACTTTCAGATGAATTGATATTTACCAGTTTTACATCAATTTCTTTTTTCAAAGGTAATCTCCAATGCATACTGACGATGAAGCTATCTTTAGTCAAACCTGCAAATGCAAACTTCAATCGGTAGATTATACGCCATAGTTCCAGCATAAGTTCCAAATCTACGGCACTAATTTCTTTGATTCTGTATTTTTTATTTAATCCGATTCTTTTGACGTACACTTCGAGCTTTTCCGCTTCAAAAAATGGTCGGTAATAGTATTGATCTCCGAAGGTTGTGCTAAAGATTAAACTGCAATCTTTGTAGTACGATTTTTCCCTTTCGTGTAGTTTTTCAAATTGATCAATTGCTTCTTCTGAGGCATTGTTCTTCAATATTCGGAATACTTGCCGCTTTTTTTCATCAATAAGTTTTCCTTTAAAACAAATAAATTCTTGAGTGGCAAGATCTTCTTCGAAAACGGCAAAATCACTTATTCTTCTCAGCAAATTCTGGTCCAAAACTTTAATATCCGGATCGAACTGGGGTTTTATAGACGAAATGATCTCTTTCTCACTTTCTTTTAACGGTTCTTCAATTGGTATTGTTTCTTTTTCGGATGCTGTTTTTGAAGATATATCTTCAATAGATTTCTTTACGATAGTTATTTGCTTCAGTTCTTTCTTGTCAGGTTCTTGTAAAGCCGGTGTTGTGATAGGTAAAATTCGTTTGTAATCCCTATCTACAATTTCGCCAATTGAACTTAGCTTTTGAAGACTTTGGATGCTCTGCCGGATATACCAGATTGTAATTTCTTCCGAGATATTTATTTTTTTTGCCAATGGCGTGTACTTATCGACGTACGCTTTGTATTTTTTTCTGTCTACACATTTCGATTTGATTTCAGCTAACAGTCCGGATTGTGTTAAGGTTTTTGGGAGCGGATGCGTACTATCCAGGTGATTCATTACTTTTTCCAATGCCTGTAATTCACTGAAAAAACGAATTTCGTTGTTCAGCAGAAATTGATCTTTGCAAACACTTTTGATATAGTCCCGAAATACTGTGTTGTCAAAAAGGTCAGAAACATAGATGATGCAAATTCCGGTATGTTCAAATATTTTGAAGTAGAGTAGTAGCTTAAGGTATTGGTCTCTTTTATGCGTCAGCAAATCGTAATACCTGGATGGGCTTAATGTCAGATCAATACTAATTTTAGAAAAGTTGTCGTAGTAATTGACCAATAGCGGCTTATTCGCAAAATATTCGGCTATTTCTGCCTTGAGCTCTTCTTGCGAGTCACCAGAAATGGAGAGGTTTTTATTGTTGAGCTCCTGGATGATTTTATGGTAAATATGATCGATTCCATCCTCCTTGCCAAGTCCATCGAGCTCAGCGTACGGAATTCTATTTTGAACATGGGGAAGATTCGAGTAAATCTGCAAGCCTCCGTCAAGCGCTTCAAAAAGTAGTAGGCCTGCATATTGCCTGGGTAAGGCCGATGACAATACGGCAGCCAGATCAGACATTTGAATGGATGACCAGGTTATTGAAAGGGATTTTATCCAATTCAATAGGAGCTGTTTTTCATCTGGGGTGATGTGAGAATGATCACCCGGAAACACCAGAGCAAGCGAAGGGGATTCAAGCGGTGTCATTCCGTTTCCGAAAGCATGCCACTGTACCGTCTGAAAGATATGGTTGAAATGATTCTGCAGCGTAAGCAGATATGAACCCGAGTGATAAACAAAACTTTTGCCAGCAACTCCGATTGGAATCCATTTTACCAATCCATTATTCGACCATGCAGCAAACATACGCTTTCGGGTAAAAATGATACCCAGCATAAGTTAGCGTTTTTTCATATTTTAGTCAATTATTGTAGATTAGAGTTGAATAGTCAAATTACGTGCCTTTATGGCAGCAAAACAAGTAAAAAAAGAATGCTTTTCATATTTTTTTTTTCAGTAGATATAAGCGTTTTACAAACAATTTCGTAAGTATGGTTTTATTAATTATATAGAAAAAAATAATTGTATTATCAAGCAGAAAACAGGCATTTTATTTCGAAAATTTATCCTGTTGTAGAAAGGGAACGTTTTTTGCAATTATCTCTACATCATGCAATTGGATAAGTTTCCCTACTACAGGCAATTAGATGCCATGGACTGCGGTGCCACCTGCCTTAGGATGATAGCTCGTTATCACGGACGTTTTTATTCATTGGAATATCTGCGAGACATCACCTATCTGGATCGGGAGGGCGTATCCCTGATGAGCATTTCCGACGCCGCTGAGCATATTGGTTTGCAAACCTTGGGTGTCAAAGTGGCATTTGAACGTCTTGCCGATGACCTTCCCTTGCCCTGCGTTGCACATTGGAGGCAGCAGCATTTCGTTGTCGTGTATAAGATTAGCAGTTCGCACGTATGGTTAGCAGACCCTGCTGCCGGAAAATTCAAAATAACTAAGGATGAATTTATTGATGCATGGGCCAGTGATGTAGTAGAAGGAGAAAAGCAGGGCATTGCTTTACTTTTTGAAAAAACACCTGATTTTGGATCCAGAGATGGTTATAAAGTACAGAAAACAGGGTTTTCTTTCCTGTTTTCGTATCTGAGCAATTACCGTCCGATGATCTTCCAGATAATTCTGGGACTCATTTTTGGCAGTTTAATTTCGCTAGTATTTCCATTTTTACTGCAATCCATTGTCGATACGGGAATCCCGACCAGAGACCTGAATTTTATCTATGTGATCCTGGTGGCACAGGTTGTACTCACATTTGGGCACATTGCGATTGATTTTCTCCGAGGATGGATTTTATTGCATATTGGTTCGAGGGTGAATATCCGGCTGGTTTCTGATTTTCTCATCAAGTTGATGCGTCTGCCGATTAAATTCTTCGATACTCGATTGACGGGCGATCTGATGCAGCGCATTCAGGACAACCAGCGGATTGAACATTTTCTGACATCCTCAACCTTATCTACTTTATTTTCCATCGTCAACTTTGTTATTTTCGGCGCTATCCTGGCATTTTACAATACCAGGATATTTGTTGTATTTGCGATTGCCACAGCACTGTACTTGATCTGGATCTTATTCTTCCTGCGAAGGAGAAAAATATTGGATTATCGCAGATTTGACCAGATGTCAAAAAATCAGAGTTCATTGATTCAGATCATCAACGGGATGTCGGAAATAAAAATCCACAACGCGGAAACGCAGAAAAGATGGGAGTGGGAACGCATTCAGGCGCAATTGTATCGACTTAGCATGGACTATCTATCTGTTGACCAGTTTCAGCATGCAGGAGCCTCCCTGATCAATGAATTAAAAAATGTGATTATTTCAGTATTCGCAGCTAAGGCGGTTATTGACGGACAAATGACTCTCGGACAAATGATGTCGATGCAATACATCATCGGTCAGCTCAATGGTCCGGTGGAGCAGTTTATCGGTTTCGTTCTAGAGGCCCAAAGTGCCTTGATTAGTCTGGAGCGTATGAACGAAATCCATTCTCGCGAAGATGAAGAGAACCTTGACGAAAAGTTGAATTATATACCCGAAAATCAATCGCTAATACTTGAAAATGTATCCTTCAACTACGGCGGCCCTCATGCACCTATGGTATTGAGTCATGTAGATCTGGTCATTCCCAAAGGAAAAAAGACGGCGATTGTAGGTTCATCAGGCAGCGGAAAGACAACTTTGTTGAAATTGTTGCTAAATTCGTATCCGCCACTGGAAGGTCAAATCCGGTTGGGTGATATTCCCCTTCGCAATCTCAGAAACAAAGCCTGGAGAGACAAATGCGGCGTGGTCATGCAAGAAGGTTTTATCTTCAGTGATTCCATCGCTAAGAATATTGCGTTGGGCGACGAAACCATCGACAAAAAGAAACTGCTGTTTGCCGCAAGGGTAGCGCAGATTCATACATTTATCGATACATTGCCTCTGGGATACAACACAAAAATAGGCGAAGACGGCATCGGTCTGAGCCAAGGACAGAAACAGCGTATGCTCATTGCCAGGGCGGTCTATAAAAACCCGGACTATCTCTTCCTCGATGAAGCGACCAATTCGCTTGACGCCTATAATGAATTGCTGGTTATGGAAAATCTCGAGCAGTTTTTCAAAGACAAGACCGTTGTAGTAGTAGCTCACCGATTAAGCACCGTAAAAAACGCAGACAATATCGTCGTAATCGAGCGCGGCGAAATCGTCGAGCAAGGCACACATGAACAACTTACTGCTTCTCGGGGCACCTACTATCACTTGGTTAAGAATCAATTGGAGCTAGGCAATTAGGCAATTAGCTAATTACGAATTACGAATTACGAATTACGAATTACGAATTACGAATTACGAATT
>JBMOJB010000176.1:0-7598 GCA_049316985.1 Saprospiraceae bacterium
CGGACTAGGGGAGAAAACCATCAAGTGGTTCGGTGTATTGCGTCCATTTGATCCTTCAGGATTGTAAAAATTTGTTTAATTTAGTCTGAACTTGTTTGAAAAATTAATACAAACAAGTTCAGACTTCAAATCATAAAATTTTATGCGTAAAATCATACATACCATCATTTTACTAAGCTCAATGACAGCAGTTTTTGCGGGCAATCCTGATCGCCAGGGTCAAGCGGGTGTTTCACAAGTTCTGATTAACCCTTGGGCCCGAAGTGCAGGTCTTCATGCTATGACAGTTGCAACAGCTACCGGTGTTGAGGCGATTCATATCAATCCGGCAGGAGGTGCAAGGATAGCATCAACAGAAATTGCTTTGTCACATACCAGGTATTTCAGTGGTTCAGATATCAACATTAATGCTTTTGGTTTTTCTAAAGCAGTAGGTAAAGGAGGAGCTATCACTGTTGGAGTAATGTCTATTAATGTCGGCAAACTTGAAGAGTCAAAAGAAGAGTTAGGCGGTGTTACGGGTGCCACTTTCACTCCCAATATCTTTAATCTTGGAGTTGGATATTCCTACAAATTTGAAAATAAAATCTCCGTTGGAACCATGTTTCATGGGATATCAGAATCAATCGCACAGGTTAGTACTTTTGGATTTTCTGTTGACGCAGGGGTTCAGTATGTAACCGGCAAAAATGATAATTTCAAATTTGGTATTGCTTTGCGCAACATTGGTGGTGCTATGAAATTTGACGGCCAAGGTCTTACATTCCCCACTCCAAACAGAGAAGGACAGTATACCTACAACATTACTGCACAACAGCGTTCGCAAAAATTCGAATTGCCGTCAACTTTGAATATTGGTGCTTCTTACGATATTGTTTTCAATCAAAGCGCTAGACTAGCCGTAGTTGGTCAATTTACTTCTAATTCATTTTCACGCGATAATGTCGGTGGAGGACTTGAATTGAAGTTCATGAATCTTTTCACGCTTCGTGGAGGATATCGTCATGAGGTAGGTGTGACTGCTACCACTGTAGATAAGCCGGTAACTACCGGACCCTGTGGCGGATTTTCAGTACAAGTTCCATTTAAAAAAGGAAATAAGGACACCGGACTCGGAATTGATTATGGCTATCAGGCTACTAACCCTTTCAAAGGAAATCACTCTTTAGCCCTTAGAATAAACCTGTAATCTTCAGGACAACATCAATTGCCCTGCGAGTCAACTAACTTTCAGGGCAATTTTTTTTCTTCCTTTCAAAAAATGTCATATTTTTTTCCACCTATTTATCTATAAAATGACCTAGTTTATTTCTAATCGTTAATTTATTCACAGCCAAAAAGCATCAGACATGAAAAAATCTTTTATACTTCTCTGCATTTGTATTGAAATTCTATTTTGCCATTCTTCAAATGCACACTTACCCATTGGTACACATGGTAAACCAAACGCTTATTCACAGGGTAATCAAAAAACTAAATTTGCTGATCAATGCGCCACATCCTTATCTCAAACAGATTTGGATATTAATAATGTACGAGCTCGCTTACAAGGAGGGGGCGACATGTGGTGGGATTTTAGACAAGGTAGCTATGTTATACCCAAAACAGCTCGGGGTATTCAACCGGTGATATCTATATTTGCTGGAGCAGTATGGGTCGCTGGCTTTGACCACGGTGGGAATCTCAAAGCAGCATGCAATACTTACCGAACTTCAGGAAATGACTGGTTTCCTGGCCCATTGGATCAGGTAACAGGTAGCACTGAGGCGTCAAACTGCTCAAATTGGGATAAACATTTTCGGGTTTTGGGTGCAGATATCAAAAAAATGAGCGCTTTGTATATAGCAGCTACCAAGAATGCCCAAGGTCGTATTGTTGATCCTATCTTTTTAAATCAAATTTCAGCTGAAATTTTAGGATGGCCTGCCAAAGGAAATCCTTATTTCTCTCAAGTATGGGGATTTAATTTGCCTACTCAAGTAGATTATCTTGCAAATTTCTGGGATAACAATAGAGATGGTATTTACGATCCTTTGGATGGTGATTATCCTTCCATCTATCTTCGAGGTTGTGACGATGCACCACAAATTGCTGACGAAATTATTTTTTGGGTATTTAATGATGAAGGTGGAGGCGCTGGTCACACATTATCTCGAGGAAAATCCATAGGCATGGAAGTGCAGGCTCAGTCGTTTGCATTTGCCACAAATGACCAGTTGAACAATATGACATTTACGCACTATCGTTTGATAAACAGATCTTCTGAGTCTCTCGATTCTACTTTCTTTGGTATTTGGACCGATCCCGATTTGGGCTGTTATGCAGATGATTATTTAGGATGTGATATTTCAAAAGGTGCAAATGGGAAGGCAAGGAATATGATGTATGTCTATAACCAGGATAGTGAAGATGGAACAGCCGGAATATCTTGTGGGAGCGGTTCAGGTACCTATGGTAAAAACATTCCAATATTGGGTATTGATTTTTTTCGAGGCGCAACAGATGCGCGAAAAACACAAGTGAATCCCAGGACTGGAGCCATTGAACCCCTGGATTTAGGAATGACTAATTTCATGTATTTTAATAGTGGAATTGTTGGGGGTTCTAATGTTGCAGGGTCTGATCCTGGTGGCGCATTAGATTTTTACCGCTATATGAATTCGGTTTGGAAAGATGGCTTGCCTCTTACCAGAGGAGGTGATGGTTACAATGTCGATCCTGCAGCTACTCGTGTAAAATACGCCTTCTCCGATGATCCAGATAATTCTCAAGGGTGGTCAATGGTAGCACAAAGTTTACCATCCGGCGACCGTCGCACGGTTCAATCTTCCGGGCCATTTACTATGCATTCCGGAGCAATTAACGAGTTGGTAATTGGAATTCCTTGGGTGCCCGATCAAGGTGGAGGTGCAGTTAGCCTAAGAGATTTACGTCATGCAGACGATTTAGCGCAGGATTTATTTGACAATTGCTTTAGACTTTTACAAGGTCCGGACGCACCTGATGTTGAAGTTATTGAGTTGGAAAATCAATTAGTACTGGGTCTTTCTAATGATTCAAACTACAACAATAATTATAATGAGTTGTATGGAAAATCTGAGCATTATCCTAATATGAAAGAACGTCCATATGGTTGGACATACAATTCAAGCCTTCGAGATACTTTTTATACCTTTGAAGGCTATAAAATATTTCAGTTGGCTGGCCCTGATGTAGTGTATAATAGTAGTTTGGTTAAAGAAGGGTCGGATAAAATTAGATTGGTTGGACAAGTCGACATCAGCAATGATGTGAAGAATATTTACAATTGGACTGGTCTGCCTGATGTGTTCAATAGTTCATTGCCAGCGTATTATCCTTCGCTGATGGTTGAAGGGAAAAACACCGGAATCAGGCACAGTTTCAAAATTGAAAAAGATCTTTTTGCGAAAGGGAATAATAAGTCATTAGTAAATCATAAGAAGTACTATTTTGCTGTGGTCGCATACGCCCATAACAACTATAGCAATTTTGATAAAAAATCAGGTTTTGGACAAAAAAGTGCCTATCTTGAAAGTTCAAAAAATATCAAAACTATCATTGCAATTCCGCATGCGATTGCAGGAAAAACCCTTAATGCTACCTACGGAGAAGGTGTTGTGATCACTAAGCTCGATGGTGTTGGGATTGGAGGTGCTTTTGTCGACATATCTGAAGACACCAGGATGGGAATTGTGAATGGAAAATTTGATCAGAGAATTACTTACAAAGCAGGTAAGGGGCCTATCGATATCAAAATTTACAATCCATTGGAAGTCGTAGATGGTGATTATGAGCTGGCATTTTATGATCTTTCTCCGCAGAACAATTGGCTTGATGATGATACGCGTTGGAAATTAACAAAAAAAGGAGAGCCTGGTGAGATTATTTCTGATCAGTCGATCAAGCAATTAAATGAACAAATAGTAAAGAAATATGGATTTTCCATAGCCATTGCGCAAAGCCCCGAAATAGGTAGTGATCCGATAAAATACAATAACAATGGTGCAATTCTACCCTTGAATAATGTAAAAAGTCTCGAATATAAGAGACTAGATGGACCAAAGTGGTTTTCAGGGATTAGCAATAGCCTAAAAGATGACTTTAATTTTGTTAGATCAGGAAATTACGAAGATTTGTATTTGACCGATCCGAATCAGCGGCTGTCAACAGCATTTGTAGATGGGCAGTTTATTCCCTATGCGATGTGTGCTTATAGATTATCATCGGTCATAGGCACGCCAACTCCATATGTTTCGCCAGCCTGGATAAATAGTAAAAATGCTGCATTTTATGCTACAAATAAGAATAGACTGGCAAACGTAAACAATGTCGATATTGTGTTCACCTCTGACAAATCCAAATGGAGTCGCTGTTTTGTAGTTGAAACTTGTAATCCAATATATATAGGAGGTGGTTTGTTTCCGCAAGGCTTCTCTGATCCCCTTAAAGCTAATATGTCACTTCGAAAAAGTGCAAGTATCGGAACAGATATTGATCCAGATGCTGCGGGTGATGGAACGACAGGAAAAAGTTGGTTTCCTGGGTATGCAATCGACGTCGAAACTGGTCAACGGTTAGAGATTTTTTTTGGTGAAAATTCAGGGTATGATTTTAAAGATAACCCAAGTCTGAAGTTGTTGTATGCTTTTTCGCAAGATCCGACTGGAGGTGATATGATCTGGAACCCTACTGCTGATCGTGTTTTGCAAAAATTGGATCCTACTCTAACGCAACGAATCGCACCTGATCTGATTGCGGGTTGTGGGCATTTTATTTATGTGACTGATATGCCGTATGCAAACTGGAAGACTGATTATAATTTTTTATTTAATAATCCGGAATCTCAACAAAATGTAGTTAAAAATATCAGATGGACGTCGATGCCTATTTTGGCAAACAATACAGCTTTTTTAGATTATAAGGATGGCTTGATTCCAAATGATTTGACAGTTAAACTACGTGTAGATAATCCCTATCAGGTTTACAAAGCGACAGGTTTGAATAATGGATATCCATTATATAATTTTAGCCTGAAAGGGAAAGCGATAGGTTCAAAAAATGATGAATTGGAAGTAGGTGATCATCGAATTGGAGTAAAAAGTGGTATGGAAGTTTTGACACAGGCAGAATTGCTGGAAGGAAAAGCAATTTCAGGTCAGGTGCAAGATATACATGTTTCGGTTTATGCTATTGATGGCAGATTAGTTCGCAATTTCACAGCTGATAATATCGTCAATTCTTATGACTTGCTACAACAAATTCAATTAAATTTGAGTAATGTTTCAGCTTCCGGCATTTATATCTTACACATTAAGTCACCAGCCTTTGGCGAGAAAATCATAAAGTGGTTTGGGCGAACAGGAAATGCGAAGTAGTAATTACAAGTGAATTGGTCCGGGTATTTTTTAATTTATTTAATGAACACCCGGACTAAAATTGTTCTAAGTACAACAAATCCTATTATTGTAGCTTATTGAGCTCTATTGAATGTACCGGATGAACGATTCACGCTATATTTTCCATTTTAGGAATCGGAAGGTGAAAAGTTTTATTATTTTTAGCGTTTCTTTTCTAATTACAGCATTACCTGAGCAAGCTTTTGTCTTATTGTTGATGCAAAAAAATCTGCAGTATGACAGCAATCAGATATTTTTACC
This sequence comes from Saprospiraceae bacterium, assembly GCA_049316985.1. GTDB lineage: Bacteria > Bacteroidota > Bacteroidia > Chitinophagales > Saprospiraceae > CANHEE01. The sequence continues at coordinate 5,679 of JBMOJB010000176.1, forward strand.
TTTTTATTATTTCTTCTCTTTCATCTTCATTACTTTTTGCACACTTACCACTTGGTTCCGATGGTAAGCCATTGCCTAATGTAGCAGCAGCTCCAAAAGCTAAAAATCGAGATCAATGTTCTACAGCTAAATCGCAAACCGATATTGAAATCAATAATGTTCGCGCCCGTTTGCAAGGTGGTGGTGACATTTGGTGGGACTTCAAAGTGGGGCGATATATTGTACCCAAGCCTGCTCCAGGTGTAACCCCTGTTGCTTCTTTTTATGCAGGTGGAATATGGATTGGTGGTGTTGATGCGGGTGGAAACCTTAAAACAGCTTGTACGACTTATAGAACTTGGGGAAATGACTGGTTTTCGGGTCCTTTGGAATTTTCAAACGGGGCTACTGAAGCGAGAACCTGTGCCAACTGGGATAAACACTTCCGTGTTCTTGGAGCTGATATCAACAAAGCAAGGGCTGCCTATGCTTCTGCTGAAAAGGACGGAGATGGAAGAGTTAATGATCCTGCTTTTCTTGAATTGATTTCAAAAGGTGTAAAAGGCTGGCCAGCAAAAGGCAACCCTTATTTTTCAGAAGTATGGGGTTTTACGCTGCCCGCTAATGTTGATTATCTTGCTAATTTCTGGGACAGAAATGGTGATCAGGTTTATGATCCCGCTGATGGGGACTATCCGTCCATTTATGTTCGAGGTTGTGATGATGCGCCTCAAACCGCTGACGAAATAGTTTTCTGGGTATTTAATGATGAAGGTGGCGGTGGATCTCATACAAGTTCAAAAGGAAAAGCTATCCGTATGGAAGTGCAAGTGCAAGCTTTTGCATATGCTACCAATGACGAGTTAAATAATATGACATTTATGCACTATCGGCTGATCAACCGTGCTTCTGAAAAGATTGACTCCATGTTTTTTGCTATGTGGTCGGATCCGGATGTAGGGTGTTTTGTCGATGATTATGTGGGGTGTGACACTACTAGAGGCCCAAAAGGCCTTCCAAGAAATCTGATGTATATGTACAATGTGGATGAAGTGGATGGAAATCCGGGAACTGCTTGTCAGGATGGTTCAGCAACTTACGGTACAAAAATTCCAATAGTCGGTGTAGATTATTTTCGAGGGCCTCTTGATCCTAGAAAATTGGAAATAAACCCGAGAAGTGGGCTTCTTGAACCAAAAGAGATTGGTATGTCATCATTTATGTATTATAACAATGGAGGCGTTGGTGGGCCTCCACAAGCAACCTGGGATCCCATACAAGTCATTGACTTTTACCGTTATTTAAATTCCGTATGGAAAGATGGAACTCCTTTAACAACGGGTGGAAGTGGTTATAATATTGCAGGAACCGGGAAGCCAACAAAATACTCAATGCCCGGAGATCCCGATGACGGCACAAGCTGGTGCATGGTCAATTCGAATTTGCCAGGGGGCGACAGAAAAACGATTCAGGCTTCCGGTCCGTTCCCGTTGAATCCTGGTGCAATCAATGAATTGATAGTCGGAGTTCCATGGGTTCCGGACCAAGGTGGAGGGAAAGTAAGTTTGCTGGATATCCGTAGTGCTGATGACGTTGCACAAGACCTTTTTGACCGTTGTTTCCGCATACTTGATGGTCCAGATGCACCGGATTTGGATATCATAGAGTTGGAAAATCATATTGTATTGACGCTTACCAACAATTCGTTCTCTAATAATTTTAGAGAGCAATATGGCAAGTCATCGAAGCTGCCAATACAAAAGGAGGTTCCATCAGGCTGGTTTTACAATAAGAACCAACCGGATTCATTTTATACATTTGAAGGCTACAAAGTGTACCAGCTTGCCGGTCCGGAAGTATCCTATGATAAGAGTCTTGTTGATGCTGGTTCTGATAAAATCCGCTTGGTGTCACAAGTTGACATCAGCAATGATGTGAGGA
>JBMOJB010000177.1:0-7330 GCA_049316985.1 Saprospiraceae bacterium
CTCAGAAAACAAATTGCATTTGAAAAACTCCAGATACTACAAGCCGGACTTGGCGAAATTGCAGATGGTTTGCAAATAGCAACAGGCATCCTGGGTGAAAGTATCCTTAAGAAAGCTAATCAATATTACCGCGCTTTAAAAAAAGCCGCCAAAGAGGATCCCGACACATACAAAGAAGCATTTGATGAGCTTCACGCGCAGTACTTAATTTACAAAGCAGAAGAGAAAGGGATTGGAGGAGACTCTGACAATTGAAAATTGAAAATTGAAAATTGAAAATTATGGACTTTCTGCCTTCGGCAGATTAAGAATTAGGAATTAAGAATTTGTCATAGTCTGCCAAGCGGCAGATTGGATTAATATGTAAAAAGCATTGTTCATCGCTTATAGATGTACAATGCTTTTTTATGTATTAATCAGCTGTATTACAGTGCAATATCCGGGCCTGATAATTGTCCATTGTCCATTGTCAATTGTCAATTGTCAATTATTAATTGAAACAAGCGTTCCTACTTTTTCTCCTTTTACGATTCGCATAAGGTTGTCGGGGTCATTGATGTCGAATACAATGATCGGCAAATTGTTTTCCTGGCATAGGGTGAATGCAGTCATATCCATTACGTTCAATCCCATCGAAATTACTGAGCTAAAGGAGATTTGATCAAATTTGACAGCGGTTGGATCTTTTTCAGGATCGGCTGAATATACGCCATCAACTCGGGTTCCTTTCAGAATCACATCTGCTTTAATTTCGTTGGCACGAAGTGCGGCTGCCGAATCGGTGGTGAAATAAGGACTGCCGGTACCGGCTGCGAAAATTACGACGCGACCTTTTTCCAGATGGCGGATTGCGCGTCTTCTGATATAGGGTTCTGCGATTTCTTTCATTTCGATGGCTGAGATGAGTCGGGTATTGACACCGAGAGTTTCCATTGCGCTCTGGATGGCCATTGCATTAATAACCGTAGCCATCATACCCATATAATCGCCCTGGACACGTTCGATTCCAGACTTGGCTGCAGATAGTCCGCGGAAGATATTTCCGCCGCCAATGACGACTGCGACTTCGATTCCTTCATCTACGAGTTGCTTGATCTGTGCTGCATAGTACATCAGCATACTGGCTTCGATACCGAATTTCTGGTCACCCATGAGTGACTCACCACTTAATTTGAGTAGGATTCTTTTATATTTAGCTTTCACGATGCGTAATTTTTAAAAGGTCATGCTGAGAAATGGGTAAAAGCAAAAAAAAAGCGAACCTAATAAATAGGTTCGCTTTTCAAAATATTTCAGGATTATCCGAGAGATACATAACGGAATGACTTTACAGTCAAACCTTTACTTACACTCTCCAAGAATTGAGCAACAGATTTGCTGCTGTCTTTTACAAATTCCTGATTCAATAGTGTAGATTCTTTGTAGAACTTGTTCAAACGACCGGCAGCGATTTTTTCAACCATTTCTTCCGGTTTGCCTTCCAAACGCGTTTGTTCTTTTACGATTTCCATTTCACGCATTACCACTGCTGCATCCACATCATCTTTGTCTAATGCGATTGGTTTCATTGCAGCTACTTGCATAGCTACATCTTTAGCCGCTTCATATGCTTCAGCACTTTCCTGGTTGATAGCCACTAAAACTGCTGCGCGGTATCCAGCGTGGATATATGCTGCAACCTGAGAACTGGAAACATGCTCATATTGAGCAACTTCGATTTTCTCTCCGATTTTACCTACTTGCTCGGCAACGCGCTCTGCGATAGAGATACCATCTAGTTTTAGTTCAAGCAATGCTGCGGTATCAGCCGGACGATTTTCCAAAGCTGCTTCTGCGATTGAATTTGCAAATGCGATGAAGCTTTCATTTTTCGCAACGAAGTCTGTTTCAGAGCTTACTTTCACGATGATACCGTAATTGCGGCTGCTATGAACTTTTGCCATTACAACACCTTCTGTAGCCTCGCGATCAGCACGCTTAGCTGCCATTTTCAAACCTTGTTTGCGTAGGAAGTCAACTGCTGCTTCGAAGTCACCTGCGGTAGCTTCTAATGCTTTTTTGCAGTCCATCATTCCTGCATCTGTCATATCACGTAATTTTTTTACGTCTGCTGCTGTTATTGTTGTTGTCATTTTTAGAAAGATCTTCCCCGTATGCTATTTAAATATATTTAAACAGCTATATCAGGAATATTTTTAATAATTTGATTTAAAAAAGCGGTCGGGCCGCATTTGAATTAGTTTTCCTTGCGCTCACTAAGACCTTCTCTGATCGCCTCCACCATATAATTGGTGATGATTGAGATCGAACGAGCAGCATCATCATTAGATGGAATGCAAAAATCTACCAGATTGGGATCACAGTTGGTGTCAACCATTCCGAAAGTACGCAAACCAAGACGTTTCGCCTCTGCCAAAGCAAGATGCTCGTGTCCAATATCTACGATAAAGATTGCTGAAGGTAAACGGTTTAAGTCAGCGATACCACCCATTACTTTTTGCATGCGAGCGTGCTCGCGGCTAAGCGTTAGGCGTTCTTTTTTTGTAATATTTACAGTAGAATCTGCCAACATTTTTTCGATGTTTTGCATTTTCTTTACTGATTTACGGATCGTTGTAAAGTTGGTCATCATACCACCCAACCAGCGATCTGTAACAAAAGGCATGTTCACGCTTCTAGCAGCTTCCTCAACGATTAAGCGAGCTTGCTTCTTAGTAGCTACGAACATAATTTTCTTTCCACTTTTTGCGATTTGACGCATTGCGTTCGCCGCACGGTCAAGTCCTTCACCTGTACGGTTAAGGTCGATGATATGAATACCTTTCTTCTCCATGAAGATATTAGCATTCATTTTCGGATTCCACTTTCTTTTCAAGTGACCAAAGTGAACACCGGCATCCAAAAGCTCCTGATATGTAGGTTTTGCCATTGTATATAATTTGAAACGGTAAGTGTGGAGCAATTACAAAATGTTTTGAAACACGTTCAACGCTTACCCTTTGATTTTAAAATTTTAGAAAATAAGTTTATTACTAAAAATAGACCTGCAACGCGCTTCAAAAAGCAGCGTAAATAGAGAATATTTTAACGTTTTGAGAACTGGAAGCGTTTTCTTGCCTTAGGACGTCCGAATTTCTTACGTTCAACAGCGCGAGCATCACGCGTAAGGTATTTTTTCTCCTTCAGCGGCTTGCGGAACTCTTCGTTTATTTTCACCAAACAACGAGCAATACCCATGCGGACAGCTTCTGCCTGACCTTTGAATCCACCACCGTTGACATTAACGACAATATCGTAGATAGTAGCCACGTCTGTTGTATTCAACGCATCAGTAACGTTGTGCTGAACATGCGACTGTGGAAAGTAGTCTTTATATTCTTTGCCGTTGACCGTAATTTTACCGTCGCCTTTCATGAGAAATACTCTGGCAACTGCTGCTTTACGTCTTCCGACTGCATTAATCATTTCCATTTATAAATGTATTAGATGTTATTTTATTTGTTTTAAACCGAAATTCGATTGCTAAATTAGATTGCAACCGGTTTTTGAGCTGCATGAGGATGTTTGTCGCCTTTATAAACAAACATTTTCTTGATTTGAGCATTTCCTAATTTTGTTCTAGGAAGCATTCCACGTACACCTTTTTCAATCAGGCGCTCAGGGAACTTAGTGTTCATTTCAGCTGCAGTCATTGATTTTTGTCCACCAGGATAAAGGGAATAAGTCAAATAAGTCTTTTCCTTCATTTTGTTGCCGGTAAAACGAATTTTTTCAGCATTGAGTACGATTATGTAATCGCCGGTATCAACGTGAGGCGTAAAGTTTGGCTTGTTCTTTCCGCGAAGAATAGCGGCGATCTTAGAGAACAAACGACCTGCGATCTCGCCATCAGCATCAATTACATACCAATTGTGTTGAGCGGTCTCTTTGTTAGCCGACACGGTTTTGTAACTTAAAGTATTCACTATGAAATATTTTTTAATTAACTATGAAATAAAAAAAGTGTATTTGTACTGAATGTGCCGTATTGAAGCATGTCCGTCGCCCCAAAAGCGGTGCAAAGGTATAAGTGTTTTTTGGAACATACAAATTATTTGCAAATTATTTTGAAAAAAAATTGCGTAACATATTGAAAAACAGGTAAAATTTTGACCGGGGAAATACATTGACAATTAAGAATTGAGAATTACGAATTACGAATTACGAATTACGAACTTGTCTGCCTTCGGCAGATTTAGAATTAAGAATTAAGAATTAAGTGAGGGGACAGTTCTCGAACTAACAATTTCATAAAAGATAACTAAATTGCAGGATTGTAATCCAATATTCTGGAGGTTACAAGCCCTGAACGGGCGCTATCGCATTATTGAGTGCAATGTGACATTGACGAAGTAGCGAGATACTATAAAGAGTAAGATACCCTTCCAATATCGACATGCTTTGGTGACTAATTTACAAATTGCTCGGAACTCAATAGTGATATTACGCCCTTTCAGGGCTTATAAAAAGTGGGTTATTCATACGATGGGCTGCACCCATCGCTGATTTTTTACGCCCTTTCAGGGCTTTGTCAATTCTTAATCTGCCAACGGCAGACAGGTTCTTAATTCTTAATTTTTAATTCCGAATTCGTAATCTGCCAAAGGCAGACAGGTTCGTCATTCGTAATTCCTAATTCTTTTATATAACTAAAAATGAGTTACCCGTTTTTTAAAAGAAAATCGGTAGATTTGGTTCAGCCTTTCGCTCAAGGTGCGGCCCTAACGGGCCTCCTGGTTTTACTTTTTATCCTTATTTTACCGATATTGTGTCCCGATGGGACAATGAACTAAGGTTCTGTGAAAATTTTTATTACAAAACCAAAACAGTCTGAATAAATTGATTACTAAAAGTCCCAGAGGGACGAACTGTTGGTAGAAAAAACAGATATGAAAATTATTGTGAGGCCCGTTAGGGCCGCGACTTGACGTGCGTAAGGCTACCCAGTTATCTCTTTTGAAATTGGTAGAATGAAAAACTACCCCCTGACTTAATTCAAACAAATGTACAATACTGAAAAGTATTGATCATTGATCATTGATCATTAAATTTCAGTCCCCAGCATAGTTCCATCTTCAATTACGCGTTTGGCATCCAATTCGCCGGCTTCCAATGCTCCTCCGATGATATGAGCGATTTTGCCGAGATTTTTTAATTCTGAGTAGAGTTGATTGTTGGAGGTCTGTCCGGCGCAAATTACGATATTGTCCACAGCGAGGGTGGTGGGTTCGCCTTTAATACTTATGTGCAGACCTTCATCGTCTATCCGATCATAAGATACCTCATTTATCATCTTTACCTTTTTCATTTTCAGACTCGACCGGTGTATCCATCCGGTGGTTTTTCCAAGTCGCTCTCCCATTTTGCCTGAGGAGCGCTGAAGGAGATAGATTGTTCTTGGTGATGCAGCAGGCGCAGGAGTAGCTTTTGCTCCAGGTATCTGGTAGGACATATCTACGCCCCATTCTTTCATAAAGTTAGGAATAGTATCGTTGACTTCACTGCTAAGAAATTCAGCTACGTCAAATCCAATTCCACCGGCGCCGATGATGGCCACCGTTTTGCCAACTGTTTTTTTATACAGTACCACATCGGTATATGTTAAGACCTTGGGATGATCTTCGCCCGGAATACCTGCTTTTCTGCCAGTGACACCGGTAGCAATTACAATTTCGTCGTATTCAGTACTCATTTCAGCTGTAAACCGCGAATCGAGGTGCAGTTTTACATTTTGAATCTCGATTTGTCGGCGATAGTAGCGTAACGTTTCGTGAAATTCTTCTTTGCCGGGTATTTCCTTTGCGATATTAAATTGTCCGCCAATGCTTGATGAAGCTTCAAAAAGGTGGACTTCATGTTTGCGTTCTGCGAGTGTAATTGCGCAAGACAGACCCGCCGGTCCGGCACCGACTACTGCGATCTTTTTCTTCTGAGTCGTGGGTGTAATCTGAAGTTCTAATTCTTTGCATGCACGAGGGTTTACCAAACAGGAAGCAGTTTTTCGGCTAAAAGTATGGTCGAGGCAGGCCTGATTACATCCAATACAGGTATTGATTTCATCAGACCGGTTTTCCATTGCTTTTTGTACCAATGCTGCATCAGCCAGAAATGGTCGTGCCATGGATACCATATCCGCATGTCCATCGGCTAGTATCTGCTCGGCAACCTCCGGCATATTGATGCGGTTAGTAGTGATTAATGGTATATTTACTTCTCCTTTCAATTTTTGCGTTACCCAGCTGAAAGCTGCGCGTGGGACATTGGTTGCGATCGTTGGCACGCGGGCTTCATGCCAGCCGATTCCCGTATTGATCAAATTGGCACCAGCTTTCTCAACTTCCTTCGCCAACTGAACCACTTCTTCCCAGGTACTACCATCGTCAACCAGATCGAGCATGGATTCGCGATAAATTATAATGAAGTTCTTTCCGGTTTTTGCCCGGGTCCTTCGAATAATCTCCAATGGGAATTTGATGCGATTTTCGTAGCTACCTCCCCATTCATCCGTACGATGATTGGTATGGCGACAAATAAATTCATTGATCAGATAACCTTCGGAACCCATAATTTCGACTCCATCGTAACCGGCTTCTTGCGCAAGTGCAGCGCAATTTACAAAATCATTGATTGTGCGTTCGATTCCTCTTTTACTTAAAGCCCAGGGTTTGAATTTGTGAATGGGTGATTTGATGGCTGAGGGTGCAAAAGCCCCAAATGGGGTATAATTATATCTACCGGCATGCAGAATCTGCATACAGATCTTTCCGCCTTCGTCATGTACCGCTTTGGTAATGATTTTATGTTTATCTGCTTCTCGTCTGGTCGACATTTTTGCCGAAAAAGGAGAAGTCCAGCCTTGCCAACTGGGAGCCACACCTCCAGAGACAATCAATGCCACTCCATTCCTTGCTCTTTCGCGGTAAAACGCTGCTAACTTCTCATACCCATTTTTTTCTTCTTCAAGCCCGGTATGCATTGAACCCATCAGGATTCGGTTTTTCAAAGTAGTGAATCCAAGATCAAGCGGCTGGAAAATATGTGGGTAGGGCATGATGGGAATGGTTTGTAAGGGTTTGAAATAGTTTGTTAAAGGGTTTGAAGGTTTGAAAAAGTTTGAAGGTTTGAAAGAGTTTGAAAGTTTGAAAGAGTTTGAAGGTTTGAAAGAGTTTGTAAGTTTATAAGAGTTTGAAAGTTTGTAAAAGTTTGAAGGTTTGAAAGAGTTTGCAAGTATGTAAAGTTAAAATTTTTTAGAGTACCAAACCTTCAAACGCGCGGAGCGCAATAAACGGCG
>JBMOJB010000178.1:0-7328 GCA_049316985.1 Saprospiraceae bacterium
CAAGTTTTCAATTCGTAATTCGTAATTCGTAATTCGTAATTCGTAATTCGTAATTTATAATTCGTAATTCGTAATTCGTAATTCGTAATTTATAATTCGTAATTCGTAATTCGTAATTCGTAATTAACTACATCCTATAGCAAATCGCATTGATATTCATTCCGGCGCCTACAGATGCAAATAAAACGACATCTCCGGATTTCAAAGAATATCCCGCTAATCCATTTTTTCTTACAGTATCAAAAAGAGTCGGAACGGTAGCGACGGAACTGTTGCCAAGGGTATGAATATTCATTGGGATGGTGAGCTCAGGCACTTTGTCGATTCCGTAAGATTTGTATAAAGCTTTGATGATGGCTTCGTCCATTTTTTCATTAGCCTGATGAATAAAAATCATTTTTACATCAGCAATAGCAATTGCAGCTTTATCGAGGCATTCCTTCATGGCAGCCGGCACGTGCTTCAGTGCATATTCGTAAATTTTCCGACCTCTCATTTTAATAAAACGCAAACGAGGATCAGAATCCGGATAATTTGATTCACCAAAATTAAGATAAAAAACTTCATCTTCGCAATGAGAAAGTACTGCAGTGCTTAAAATTCCACTTCCGTTGCTTTCATCAACTTCACAGTATTCCACAACACAGGCTCCTGCTCCATCTGAAAAAATCATGCTATCTCTGTCATAAACATCTAAAACCCGGCTCAAAGTTTCTGTACCGACAACGAGGCATTTCTTGGCGATTTGAGCTTTCATAAAAGCATCTGCCTGAATAAGGCCTTGTATCCAGCCCGGACATCCAAATAGAATATCATAGGCAACGCAATGCGGATTTCGGATACCCAATTCATGTTTAATTCTGGATGCCAGGGCAGGCATCATGTCTGATTGGATGGTATGTTTGATCACATTGCCAAAATTATGTGCAACAATGATTTGATCAAGCAATTCTGCTTCAATACCGCTTTCTTCAACGGCAATTTTTGCCGCAATGGCACCAATGTCCGAAGCATTCATCTCGGTTGAAGCGTAACGCCTTTCCTCAATACCGGTAATTTGTCTGAATTTTTCTACTACAATCGAAGGGTCTTGATCGATGCGATTCTTGTTTTCATCAAAGAAGTTGTGAACGGTAAAATCTTTATTTGTTTTTATGACCGGTGGAATAAAACTACCGGTCCCTGTAATCACTGTTCTATAAATTAATTTACTCATAAAGTCAGTTTTTTGAGTGTTCTAACTCAATAATTGTAATATAATCTGCACTGTGTCGATTTGTGCTTGTTTGTGCATGCTTAAATCTTTATGTAGTTGTGATTTTCCTGTCTGTTCTCTTACCTACCGGCAGACTGACAAATCAGCAAATTTGCAAGCCCCAATTTAAGTGAACTTAATTTTCCACCCAGAACAACATAATGTAAAAAATTTATTGAAAGACAAGTTCCAAAGTTGTTTCAAATTATAAAATGTAAATATTGAAAAAAAGTTTTGCAATTTCTCCGAATAAAACAAATTTCCTTTCTTGTAGGGTAATTGTCGCGAAATATTTTTTGCTATTTGAGTTGAAAATTGCACGCTGATCAGGCAATAAAAAATGATAATTTTATTGAACCGGTTAATGCTGGTTGAATATAAATTAGGTGGCTTTGTTTGTGGTGTACAAAATAAATTCTATGCAATTTAGGCTTTTTCTTAGATTTACTGACTTGTTTTATTAACAATATTTATCTTGCGTGGTCAAATGAACCTTGTGTTTTTGCGCTTTATCTTTCAATTGAAATGAACTTTTTGATATGAAGTATCCCAATTTAAAATCTCTGATTTCCGGCGGAATAGCGCCGGCGATATTAATCTCGATGCTGTTTTCTTGCAGATCTTCAAAACCCGCTACTGGCTACAATCAACCAAAATCCAAAGATCAATTAGCGATTGAACAGCGAATACCCGATGGAGTTAAAGTGCCGGAGTATCAGGTACTGAAAGCAACCGGGAATCAGAATTTCAAACCTGAAATTTATCCTGCTTCCTGGTGGATTGGGATGAAAAATCCGGTTCTTGAGCTGATGATCCACGATTTTGATGCTAAAAATGCAATCGTTGAAATGGCTTATCCAGGTGTGCGAATAAAAAGTCAAAGCAGTCTGGAAAATCCCAATTATCTATTTTTACAACTTGAAATCAGTTCAAATGCCAAACCGGGCGAAGTGAAAATATTGTTGAAATCGGCTGGTCGGTATTCTGAACATTTTCTGCAATTACAAAAAAGAGATTCCAATCGGAAAATGGCGCAGGGACTGACAGCTGCAGATTTTGTCTACTTGCTGATGCCTGACCGATTTGCCAATGGAGAGCCTTCCAATGATATTGCAGCAGAGATGAATCAAAAGGATATAGATCGCAAGAAATTATTTTACAGACATGGAGGCGACATCAAAGGTGTGATGGATCGATTGGATTACTTGAGTGATCTGGGTGTGACGGCCATTTGGATGACACCCGTTTTGGAGAACAATCAACCGTATGAATCTTACCATGGGTATGCGATCACTGATCATTATAAAGTGGATAGAAGGTTGGGAAATAATCAATTGTATCTCGATTATGTCAATCTTGTGCATAAAAAAGAAATGAAGGTTGTCAAAGATATGATTTTTAATCATGTTGGCAATGAACATTTTTTTATTAAGGACCTGCCTTCTGAAGATTGGATTCACAATTTACCTGAGTTTAAGAAATCCAATTACCGCGACCAGGTGCACTATGATCCTTATGTAGCAGCCGTCGATAAAACAACGATGATTGAAGGTTGGTTTGATCGGCATATGCCGGATTTGAATACAAAAAATGAGCACTTGGCCCGCTACCTGATTCAAAATTCCATTTGGTGGATCGAATTTTCGGGAATCGATGCTTATAGAGTGGACACCTATCCGTACAACGATCCTGATTTTATGCGAAATTGGTCAAAAGCCGTTCTGGATGAATATCCTGATTTCTATATCTGTCTCGAAAGCTGGGTAACTGGGTCCGCCAATCAGGCTTATTTTACAGAAAGTCAGCAAAGCAAAGCGGTATTGGGAGAAAAACAGGTGCATCCCATCGACTTTCAGTTGCAATACGCGATTACTGATGCTTTGACTAAGCCACAAGGTTGGTTGGATGGAGTAGCAAAGCTCTACCATACGTTGACATCTGACTATCTGGTTCGTTCTCCCGAGAAAAATCTAATTTTTCTGGATAATCACGATTTTTCGCGGATGTTCTCTACTTTGAATGAGGATCAGGAAAAACTGCGATCCGCCATTGCCTGGTTGTTGACAGAACGAGGTATTCCACAGCTTTATTATGGAACTGAAATCCTCATGAAAGGAATTTCTAATCCGGATGGTTATGTACGGAATGATTTTCCGGGTGGCTGGCAGGAAGATAAATCCAATAAATTCAAGGCAAAAGGAAGAAGTCGTTCAGAAAATGAAATGCACAACTATGTAAGTAAGCTGGCGAATTACAGAAAAAATAATTCTGCTTTGAAAACGGGCAAATTAATGCATTTCATTCCTCAAGATGGGGTATATACTTATTTCCGTTATGATGAAAAAAATTGTGTAATGGTCGTAATGAATACGTCAGATAAAGTTCAGAAGCTGGATAAAAAACGTTTCGAAGAAGTACTCCAAAAATATAACCGTTTTATGGATATCAGCAGTAACAAGAAGGTAGACATCAATAACCTGAAACTTGAAAAATTTCAGACCTTGATTATCGAATGCCGGCAATAAATGAAAACACTTATAGAAACCCAGTACTTTAGCCCTATTCCCGTTTTTTCACAAATTGCACTGAATGATACCGGAATTATCGTTGAGCAATTCGAGCATTATCAAAAACGAAGTTTTAGAAATAAATGCACAATTGCAACTGCAAATGGCCTGCAAGTATTAACTATTCCTTTAGTGAGTGGAAAAAATGCACAGCAACTAATTCGCGATGTAAAAATTTCTGATGAGGATCGATGGCAGGCAATCCATTGGCAGGCCATACGGTCAGCCTATGGCAAGTCGCCGTTTTTTGAATATTATTCCGATTACTTTGAGCCACTTTACGCTAAAAAACAAGTTTTCCTTTTTGATTTTAATTTTGAATTATTGAATCTAGTTTTGAAATTGCTAAAAATGGAGATTCCTGTTGAGTGTAGTACAGCGTATTATAAATCCCATGATTCTGCAGGTGATGTTGTGGATTGCAGAAATCAATTTTCAAAAATTACAACTGAAACAGTTGCAAAAAAATACCCTCAGGTATTTGAAGATAGGCATGGCTTTATCCCTTTTTTAAGTATAATTGACCTACTATTTTGTATGGGTCCAAATTCAAAATTATATTTTTAAAATTTGTAAAGATTAGTAAATCAATATTTTATTTATTTGGTTACTAAAATATGAGGCAAATCTATTATATTAATAAAAAAAAATGTCTACTTTTGCGACTTTAAAAAACTAAATGTTAGCTTATTATCGTTAATCGAAATAGAATATTAACCTTATCATACCAAATCAATTATAAAACCATTATTTTATGTTTTTAAACATTCTATTGTTATTTCAAAAAGGGTCCTCTGCGGCGGTGGATGCATTAAAAAATACAGCATCTATAGTTGAAGAAAAGAAAAGTGTACTGGATATTGTATTCGGTGGTGGCGTAATCAGTATTGTCATCATTTCAGGTTTAATTCTGGCTTTTATTGCTTCTATCTGGATTTTCGTTGAGCGGTATTCTGTGATTAGAAAGATCGCAGAAATTGATGATTCATTTATGAATAATGTCAAAATGAACATTAAATCCGGAAATCTTTCAGCAGCTAAAACACTTTGTCAATCTACAAACTCACCAATTGCAAAAATGATTGAAAAAGGAATCGCACGCGTTGGGCATTCCTCTCAGGACATCGAAAGGGCCATGGAAGCGGTTGGAAGAGTTGAGATTTTCAATATGGAAAAGGGAGTAGGGTATCTTTCTCTGATCGCCAAACTGGCACCAATGTTTGGTTTCGTGGGTACGATTGTGGGTGTTATTAACATATTTTATAGCATCGCAGTCACCAATGATTTGAGCATTAGTTCGATCTCAAATGGTCTGTACACTAAAATGATTACTTCAGCAGGAGGTTTGATTGTAGGTATTTTTGCCTTCTTTGGCTATTATATACTAACGATGATGATTGACAAAGTGGTGGTGAAACTGGAGAGAATCGCCATTGACTTTATGGATCTTTTGCATGAGCCGGGTGCATAATCTGTACTATATTCATCTATTTGTTCATATTTCTATTCAAAATAGCTCATGCAATTAAGAAGAAAACCTACAGAGCATGCTGAAGTTGCAGCGGAATCCATGAACGACATCATGTTTTTCTTGATGCTGTTTTTTTTGATTATCAGTACACTCGCAAATCCAAATGTTGTACGCTTGTCACTTCCTAACGCGACTGTTACCAAGCAGATGAACAAACAACCGATTGTAGTTTCTGTAACTTTAAGTGAAACAGGAGAAGCGACCTATTTTGTCGCCAAAGAGGAAGTTAGTAAGGAAGAGCTGGAAAATCACCTTCGCGAAGATATCAAAGGTGTCGAAGATGCCACTATTGTATTGAGAATCGATAAAGGGTTAACCGTTAAAGACTTGAAAGAAGTGCTTAGCGTAGGTGAAAAATTAAAAATTAAAATGGTTATGGCTGCGGCGTCCACTGCATCCAATTAAAATATTCCTCGTGGAGGTGTAAATAGACCTATGAAATTAAGAAAAATTAAAAAAGAAGGGGCGGAAGTAGCTGCAGAAGCGATGAATGACATCATGTTCTTTCTGATGTTGTTTTTCCTTATTGTTTCTACCTTGGCTAATCCTAATGTAATCAAATTGGCGGTACCCAATTCTAAAGCGAAGAAGGAGTTGAACAAAAAGAATCCGTTGATTCTACAGGCTCAAAAGGATGGTGACGGCGTATTGTATATGATTGATGCGGTAGAGGTCTCCAAATCTAGTTTAGCTACCCGTCTGGAATATGCGGTCAAGGGAATGGAAGATCCGATCGTTGTTCTTAGAGCCAGTGACGACCTTACCATTCAGGATTTGGTCGATGTATTGAGTATGGGAGAAAAATTGAAAATTAAAATGATTTTTTCATCACCGGCCGGCTAAGTGCAAAATTGCTTTTGACTCAACAATTTAACCTATGATTTTTACAGATATTTCCATATTTGAACGAATTGGCAAAAGAAACGCCAATATTGCTTCAGCGATTACCTTGGGACTTTTGTTGCTGGTATTCTTGTTCAAACTTCCATTTACACCCGAGATTCCCAAAGATGAGGAGCTGGGTGGCGGTGGTGTTACTGTTGCGCTGGGTTGGCCGGATGCGGGTAGCAATGACGATACTCCATCAGCAGGAGGTGGAGAACCGGTGCCACCGGTGGAATCAAAAGTGACGCCAGTCAGCCCTGCACCTTCACCTCCAAGTACCAATTCAGGTGTAATCACCAGCGAGGACAAAGAAGTCAATTACGCAGCAGAAGCAAAAAAAAGAGAAGACAACAAACGAAAATTACAGGAAATAGAAGAAGCAACCAAGAAACGAAGAGAGGAAGCTGCAGCAGCTACAGATGCAAAAAGACGTGCAGATGAGGCAGAAGCGCAGCGAAAAGCTGAGGCTGATGCCTACAATAAAAAGAAATCGGGATTCGGGGATTTGCTCAAAAAACAAGGCGTAGAAGGAGGAAGTGGTAAGGGCTCCGGAAATAGCGGTAAAGCAGGAAATGGGGGAGATCCTAAAGGTGATCCGAATTCAAGTAACCTCGAAGGCGACGGTGGTTCTGGTGGTGGCTCCGGCGGAGGAAAAGGTACCGGTATTGGAACTTCAATCGGTGGTGGCATTGGAAGCAGGGGAGTTGTAGGCCGATCAAGTCCCAACAACAATTACAATGAAAACGGTGACGTAGTCGTGCAGGTATGTGTAATGGCGAATGGCTCGGTTGACGCTTCAAGTGTTAAAGTGATCAACAAAGGCACAACCACAACGAGTATAATATTAAGAAGGATTGCTACTGAAAATGCCAGAACCTATCGTTTTCGGGAAGGAGATGATAACCAATGCGGTACAATCACTTATCGATTCAAAGTCAAATAACGTAATTGAAAATAGAAATTTTAACGCTAAAAACTGCGAATTCAAAGTATAGTAACACTTGAATTCGCAGTTTTTTTTTCGCCGTTTTGTATGTTCTTTCCAGTCAGTTCGAAATAAGTGCCTAGTCGTTCCATGCGGAAAATATCA
>JBMOJB010000179.1:0-7311 GCA_049316985.1 Saprospiraceae bacterium
TTGTTGTTGAAGTTGGCTTGAAGACCAAGGATCATTTTACGCAATTCCACGATATCAGAAGTAGTAATTTTGCCATTGTTGTTGATGTCCGCAGCTTGCTTTCCATAAACATCATTGATCATTTGTGTGCCAAGGATATGCTTACTGATTAAAACAAGGTCAAAAGTAGAAACACCATTTAATGGATTGTCATTCTTATCCGCTGAAACTTTTACGTCAGATCCGTTAGCTACAAATACTTCATATTTTCCGTTCACTACTTTACTGGTTACCTTACCATTTGCTGCTGTACCGGAAGTGATCGCCACTAAGGCATTGTCAAGTACTTTTCCATTAGAAGTACTTACATTACCTGATATTTTAGCACCTGTAACGGTTACTGCCGGACAAACGCCTTCTTTAGGTGTGGCATTCATGTTGTTTTGTATCTGAACATAAGTATCACAGTAGTCTGTATTTCCTGCTGCATCGATACTCCAAAGGCGGATTGGAACAATACCTGTACATCCTACCCAGATCATGTTGGTAGCGGGAACTGATGTACCGAAAGCCAATGGGGTTCCGCTTGCTCTTTCGATACGCAATTCTACTGTATTGTCTGCGCTAAACATGCGATTGTTTGTTGCCGGTGCTGCATTAGCAACTGCAGGTAACAAGGTAGCATTTCTTGCATCCGCTTTGCATCCATCAGAACTACCTGCGTCAAACATAGTTGCTGACAACCAAACTTCACCCGTTGTAGGCATAAGATCTGCAGAAAGACCTTGATAACAAACTGTAGTAGGTTTGATTACATCTGACGGCTCGATCAAGTAATCTCTTACTTCGATATTTCCACAACGATCTTCAGCTTTGTAACGGACATAGAATTTCTTTCCAAAATCATCAGAACTCAACGAGTAAGAAGCCGGGAAAGATTTTCCACCTGCATATATTACTGTAGGACTCGTACTGATAACGATAGCATTTTTGTTAACATCAAGTAATGACCATGATTTGTCAACAATTGGTGCACACTGATCCGCGGCATCAAATCCACCTATAAACAATTTCAGGTTACATTTTCCTTCTTTTAGCAAGGTTGGAGCCACGGCATTGCTGATGGTTGGCTTTTCAGAGTCGTACACATCGATAACTTGTACATACTCTACGTATTTGTCATCATTGGCCTCTTTTCCCAATGGATTACTACCATCATTGCTGCTATCATAAGTATAATCGCTTGCGGAATTACCCATAACGGCATTATCTGAATATCCGTAATCACCTTTTTGCATACCATTGTGGCAAAGACTTGCCACAACCCAAGTACGCTTGATACGGTAGCAAGCACCACCTGTTGCTGTAAGTGTTTCTTCAGACTTAATATCAACAGCCACTACCGGGCAACCTGAAAGCGTGACCAATGTTTTGCGGGCATCTGAGATAGCTTGTGCTTTTGTAGGCACAGTTGATCCAGGACAAGTGTATTTTGTATTTTTCGGCAATGTAATTTTGTACTGTGATTGCTGACCGGAGTTGAATGTGAATGTTGCACAAGCTTGACGGTCACATTTGTCTTTTACAGTTGCTTTTCTGGTCATAGTACCATTATTACACTGATCAATTGAGCCTTCGATTGCGCTCCAGGTTACTGTAGCATCACAATTATCAAAATAACCAGGGTTAGTTCCAAATACTGGCGGATACTGTAGTGTAGTAAGACTTTGTAAGCGAGATGTCCAGCTATTCAACCAATCTGTACCAGATGCTGTGTTTCCACACATTACCATAGTATCTGCTCCTTCAGCTATAGGACCAATTTTATCTTCTAATTTAACATTCACCATCGCAGTATTAGAATTGCCATAACAATCCCATACTCTGAAAATCACCTGAACAGTGTTACTACAAGCGCCATTCAAATCTTCTTTTACAAATGTGATTCTATCGCTGAATGACCTGTTACCAGCAAGATTTTCATACTTAACCGTATCTGTCAATTCGATCATACGTTTCACTTCAAAACGATTTACATCCAGACAACAGTTGTCCAGTGAACCATCATCAAATGTAGTTGCGTTTACGGTAGCGGTACAATCCAAGGTAAAAGATACGTTTGTATTTTGATCAGCTATAGCCACTGGTGCCATCAAATCTTTGACAATAATATCCTGTACAATAGTACCAACATTGCCACATGCATCCGTAGCACGGTAAGTACCGGTATAAGTACCAATTGGAAGACCAAAAATATTTACCCAACCGTTTGTATTGGCAGTATAGCTAAATCCATTCACAGACAAAGTACGACTTACGATATTGCAATTGTCAACAAATCCCGGGAAACGCACATTCTGTGCAGCGAGGCAATTTAAAGCGCTGGTTCCAATCGTGATTATATCCGGAACTTTAACTCCTACCGGCATAGCGGGTGCCTGATCATCTGTCAATGAAATAATTTGCACTAAAGATCCTTGATTGTTTGCTGTCAAAGTTACTAAAGTACCCTTACACATGTCAACAACTACCCAAGTACGCAAGATTTTATTCCCGCAAACTGTAGTAGTAACCTTATCCGTATAAGTAGCAGATCTCATACAATCACCTGTAGTGAATGCAGGATAGGCTGCTCCATTTATTGTTGGATTTGCATTCGCAAAAAGTGCCGAAGGGGTGTAATCAGCCAGATTAACATTAGAAGGACAAACAGTTAAGTTGATATTGTCCGGAGTCTGGACTGGTGTTGTTACTGCTAAAATAGTGATTATTTGTGTGCAAGTTCCAACATTTCCATTAACATCAACTGCGCGGAATGTACGTGTAACTGTTCCAACTGATCCAGGTGTACATGCCAGACTTTTAGTATCAGAGTAGAACAACTTGTAAGCAGAACACTCTTGAACAGTTGGCAGAGAGAGTGCGACATTGTAAGCAGTATAGGTTGTAGACAGGATTTGTCCAGAAGCAGGAGTACCGCTTGCAATGATTTCAACTTCGCTTGTAGAAAATCCGTACGTGCTAGTACAACTCACAGAAATTGCAGCAGGACAATTCGAAAATGACGGAGCCAGCTTATCTTCAAACTTAATCGTTCCCCAGCATTTTGCAGAACCATTAGATAATTCATACGTGTAGATGTTGCCAATTACGATTTGACTGTTAGCTAAATCATAAGTATTTAATGCAGATTGAGGCAAGGCATTGGTACCATTCTTTACGGCAATTGTCACACCTGCTCCAGCCGCATTTACGATAGAAGTCAGATCTACAGAACAATTTTGACTAAGGGATGCGTTAAGGTGATTTTGACAAGCAATTCCCTGTTGGGCATTGACTTTAATAAATGAAAGCACAAAAAGTGCAATGAACACGAACCCTTGGAGGGAGTAAAAATTCGTCTTTCTCATAAGAAAATAATTAATTTGTTGTTAGGTTTAAATGATTACATTAAATGTTCACCTGGTCAAAGGACCGGGATCGGGTTTTTTAGCTGTAAGTGTAAGTTCTTGTATGTGACTACCTGTGAAAGCATTGATCTCTAATGGACTTACTAATCGCCTATCATTGAAAATCAGCACATCGTGGAAGGCAACAACAATTAATATATTTTTTGTTTTTTGTCAATTTCACATCGCTTAGTGACATTGTATATTAAAATATTGTGCCAAAAATTAATAAGTTTAAAATTTAATATGTCAAGTGCAAGGCTAAACCATATGCCAAAAAACATATATTTTATTTTTTATTAATGTATAATGCAAGTTGAAAAAGGAGAAAACTCGTGGTGAGAAAACATGAATAAAATACCAAATACGAGAAAGAAATTACGATAAAAAAAATATTTCTAAATTTTGAATTGAATAATATTGCCTTACGAATATATTTTTTTTACCATGTGTTTTGTAACTTTAATTCATGCATTTGTTTTTGCTGCTGTCATACAACTTAGTTAGACACAATATCCGTCAAGAAAAAAAGCAATAAAGCTGAAAATATCGAGTTGATAATTTTTTTTTTAAAAAAATAAAATAAATAGAAGTCTATAGGAAATGCATAAAAATTTCAATATGTTTTGCTTAATTTGTTGTAATTTTTCCGGAGGGCAAGCAAATGAATGCATGAGTAGTAGGTACGGATCAATGCTAAATAGAAATAAGAACTTATTTATGTTTCTCAGCTTACATATATAAAAAGAATGGAAGTTATTGCCAAACAAAATTCAAATTAAAATGACACACGCACTTCAAATACTTGTACTGGGCGCCATCGCCGGCTGGTTGGCCGGGATTCTGATGAGACAACCGGGAAAAAGTCCATTAAACGTCATTATTATAGGCATAATGGGCAGTATCGTAGGTTCCTATTTATTCGAGTGGATAGATCTGGAGCCGAAGCGGCTTTTAGGTACATTTGTTATGGCACTCGTCGGATCATGTGTAGTCCTATGGTTGCTAAAGTGGATTAAGCTCAATTTTTAGCAAATTGATTTCCACTACCTTTAATTACAACTAATTCACAGTTGTCTGTTAGGTTTATTAAAACTGGTAGCGAAGTCCCAGTTGCGTTCCTATACTAAGGTAGCGCTGTGAAAGTGGACTTTCAATGCGAGTAATGTCTCCCATCAAATAATTCGCTTGAATTGAACCCGATAAATACCAGTGTTCAGCTATCTTTCTTCTCACACCCAAATGTCCCAACAATGACATGTTTGTCCGAGTTCTAAACAGCTGATTCTTTTCGGGAAAAGAAACCAAAGTATTAGCGTCTGAAGCAAAAACATCTCCATTCGACCAGAAACGAAGATTCAAGAGCGCTCCCCCAAATACGAAAAATTGCCAGTTTTCATTTTTATTGAATTCAAATCCAAGCTGCAAGGGCAAGTTTAAGCTAGTATATTGGTTGTACAACTGTTTCAAATATCTACCTCTTACCAAATTGAAGGCGGTATCCAGCCTGATCACATTGCCTTTCGGGTCTTTTACCTGGGTTATTGATATCTGAAAACGTTCCTCATATGAATTCACTACCTTCAAGTTTTCGACCCATCGACTCACATGCAATCCTCCTCGCAATCCAAGTCCCGAATGGTGCACACTACTTAACCAGATTCCCGCGTCTCCACCTATTTTATAAGTTTCGCTACTATCTCTTAAGGCCGCATAGTTAGATTTTTCATTGCCCTTATTTTTAAAAAATGGCTGCATATAATCATATCCAATATATCCCTCTAAGGAAGACGACCAGTTTTTTGGGCTGAAATTGTAACAGTCACTACTCTTTTTAGAAAGAGGAAAATTTGTATTCCAAACTAATCCCTTTAAAGAAAGCAATGGCAATAATGCAAGATTTGAAATGTTTCGATTGTTTATTTCAGATGCTTCAACAGCAGACTGTATCGGTTTTTTGGGACTATTTTCTTCGAAAACGACCATATTTTCATCGGATTCAATAACTGTCTTTCTATTTTTTAAGTTAAAATGAAATGTCTTATTTGGCGAAGTCTGCGAATTATGATCCTTAGCAAATACCTGAATCGCGTCTATCTCTTTAGAAACTACTTTATTGTCAATTCTTTCATCATCGTTTTGCAACTGAATGTTTTCTAAACTTTTTGAAGCGGTTTCTGTAGCAGATTTTTGAATCAAAGACAATGGTTCGGTTTGTCTACCAATCACGAAACCAATTATTCCGGTGCCGGCTAAAGCAAGCATCCAAAAGAAAACAATTCTTCTTCTTTTTTTGGGCTGAATCGCGGCTTGCACATTCTCCCATACAAATGCAGGTGGAACAACTTCAAGCCCTTCCATTCCTTTATTGAAATAATTATCTATATCGTGATTATCTTCTTTCATTTTCGCATTATTTGGCAATTCTCAAATCTGTCTTTTTCTCCATACCAAAATGCAACTCGACCCATTTCTGAAGCAATTTTCTTGCTTTTGTCAATTGCGATCTTGAAGTACTTTCGTTGATATCTAGTTCGGCTGCAATTTCAGCATGACTAAATCCCTCGATTGCAAACATATTAAACACCACCCTATACCCATCCGGCAGTTTTTGGATTAACTGAAGCAATTCCTGCGAGTGCAGTTGTGGTAAAACTTCCGCATCTTCTCCTGCTTCCGGCAAACTCTCTACCGGCAATTCATACCTGCTAAAAGCTACTTGTATCAT
The DNA here is from genome assembly GCA_049316985.1 of Saprospiraceae bacterium. Lineage (GTDB taxonomy): Bacteria > Bacteroidota > Bacteroidia > Chitinophagales > Saprospiraceae > CANHEE01. The sequence continues at coordinate 6,157 of JBMOJB010000179.1, forward strand.
ACGCAACGCCACATTTACCACAATCTTCCGCATCCAACCTTCCAAACTACCTTTCCCTCCAAACTGTGGTAAATAACGAAAAATTCTGATAAATGAATCCTGCAACATATCCTGCGCTTCCGCACTATTTCTGGCATACCGCAAGCACACAGCATACAGCTTTGAACTGTACTTTTCATACAATATCCGCTGAGCCGCAGCATTCCCGCGAATGCAATTTTCTATGAGTTGCTGTTCGGTCATCCGTTCGATTTTTCAATAGATACCATTAAGTGCTGAAACGCTGCTTGGACAATTGACAATTAACAATGGACAATTAACAATTGATAATTATTGTCAATTGTCCATTGTTAATTGTCCCAATATCTCATTTGACCCTACTTTTCTTTGAAGTATTAATAATGGAAATTAGAAGTTTAAGTAGCTCTTTGATATCACACTCAATACTACTATGTTCTACTTTTGAAATAAAGCCTGTATCTTTCAAGAGTTGCAACCAATACTCTGTTTCATTGGCTTCTTTTAGAGCAATTGCCAATTTATGAATAAAATCAGGCATTGATTCAGCATGTTCGGCTTCTCTGACTAAAGCGCCGATTGCAGTTCCACTGCGTACAAGCTGACTTGAAATTGCAAATTCTCTTTTAGTATTAGTTAAATGACTGTTGAGATTAATGATTCGTATTGCAAAATTATAACTCTTGCTCTTAATAATATTGTTTTTCATAGTTGACAATTTCCAACAAATCTAAATGATACGTCTCAACTATTTCAAACAATCTGCCTTATTTAACAAATCAATAAAGTCATGTTGACAATGACAATGGACAATTAACAATGGACAATGGACAATTGACAATTGACAATTAGCAACTGAAGTTTTGGAGTTCACAATTTGTGTAGAAATTTTACGTAAGTTGTGTGTAATATTTAATATTTTTACAATTGGCTGGTAAATAGTGTTGGAAGTCTTTGTGTAATCTTTGTCAACTTTGAATTAAATAAAATGCACCGTACCTACGGCACTTAGATTAGATCGCTGAAATTTTGTTGCGTTTTTACACCTTATTCAAATTACCTGTTGCTACGAAACTTTTGTTATTGTGATAGCCTGGTATAGGTTGACATAATTTGAGTTTACTTTCAACTCGATTT
>JBMOJB010000180.1:0-7294 GCA_049316985.1 Saprospiraceae bacterium
TTGAAAGCGGATCAGATAAATTCCACTTGAAAGTGCAGAAACATCAACTGCGTTTTTGCCATCTTCCAGCAGTTGCTTTTTAAATAAATGTTCTTCCATCTTTAGAATTTCTAAATTACCATTTTCGATAGTTGTTAAATGTAAGATATCATTTACCGGATTGGGATAAATGGCAAACGCTGCTGCATTGACATCTGTATTAGAAACTGTATTTTCAGCAACCGCTATCCAACTCGAAGCCAAGGCATTGTCAAGTGATTTGTCGATTAATTGTAAGAAAAAGCCATTTCTATCAGCATTCGGCCAGGGATTCTTGTCGTAATAGTGAACTCGGTCTACTTCGTTGCCACATGCATGTGATAATACAATATTGTAGTCTGAATTGGGCAGATACCTGCTGTATTGTCAGTAGGGAAGTACTTTGTATTTTTTGGTAAAAGTAGCAGCATCACTTGCCAAAAATATAGAAGCTCCTCCGGGTAAAGATGAATTATTTGGAAATTGGAAGACCAAACCACTTCCGCCCAAATAGAGTCCACTTAGGTTGACCGTAGCAACTCCCGCATTGGACAATTCTATGAATTCAAGTTTGTCCTCATCCGCGAAATTAATTGAAGTTGCCGGATGAAAATTGATTCTTGATATGACAATTGGTGGTGTACTTATATTAGAACAAGTGTTGAAGGAGCCAAGTTGATTGCTCATCCATGGTATTCTTTGTCTAAGCCAGGTTTTCATCGCTTTGATTGTATCCTGGTGCATTCCTATTGTGCCCCAGCGCTCCTCTTCTCTGGACTTCGCTTCATTGATCAGCGTCGCAAAACTATCAATCAAACTTTCAATTTTAGAAAGATGCCATGGCTTACCGGGTTGTATCAACTCATTCTAGCGTTTCGAGAGGTAGCACTTGAATGGAGCACTACTAAAAAGGTCTCTGAAATATCTAGGACCCTCATTATTGAAATTAGAGAACTGCCATACATTTGTTTTACTCCGGTCGAAGCCAGCTGTGAATGATGCTATTTTCATTATTGCCATTGTAACTTGCCATTGTCCAGGCAATAGGGTCTCCTCCTGTTGGTTTGTCCGTTTTGACGATGTATCCACCTGAAAGTTAGGGAGGTTCATTGTCAGTATTCTCCATTTTTACAATGTTTATCCTGTTTTTATCTACTTTTATTTTTTCCTGCAGCAGATAAAGGCCCAAGTATTCGCTATTCACCACTACTTCACAAAAAGCCTTCCGACTGGCATAGCGGCCCATTTTATTTGACAAATTAAAGCCGATATAATCTCTGATTAATGAGGGGTCGTAATTAAGGCTATTCAATACCCAATCATTTTCAGCAGGTATACCCAAATGAATAACATTGTCATTGCTGATATTATCGGGCTTTAGGGTCCTAAAGCCATAGCCTTTTTTAGGAAGTGTTTGGGAATAAGAGCCCCGAATTTCGATATCAACCCTGCCATGATAGTTTAGAAACTGGGTCTATACCTGGTCTTCCACATAATTTCTTAATCCTGCACCTCGATAAATTATTTTCATTTTGGCAAGAACAGCGGATTCATCATTAATATAAGCGTAGTTATCCGTAGAAATAACCATAATTGGGAGGTAACTATCAGTAAATACTTGTGCTTTAACGGATATAAATAAACAGAGTACCGCTAATTAAATCAAAAATTTTCTAAGCATTGAGGTAAATTAAATGATTCACTTTGCTCAAAACTAATCAGTTTTTATGATTTCTGCTTGATTTCACTGACCAAAAGGCAATTTTTTACAAACCTTATAAAAAACTCCGGATTGAACCGTCCTTGCCTGAAATTTCTGGAGGCTTAGTCCTTCGATTTAGTATAAGTTTCCGAAAAAAAGTACCGATAATACAGAGGTAGATAATATTTTTTGTTGGAATACCGAAAATTCTAGTTGTTCTTTATTTAAAAGCAGTTAGACGACAAATGGATCTCAAACATTTCGAAAACCGCGATTGCACTTCCCTCTTGATTTACTTACCTAATTGTTGCTTGACAATATTTTTAAATCTTGTCGCACTGATATAATGATCGGCCAGTAAAACACCATCTTTTAGCAAGCTGAATGTGCCAAAACCTGAGGGTCCATTTTGGGCATCTTCCGGAGTTCTTAATTGCTCAATGTGGAGATCAATTCCCAGTTCAGCTGCGGTAAGCCCGAGGTCTGTGATAGATTTTTGATGCCAGGGACATTGGTCAGCATACAACAGGTGCCAGCCAACATATTTTATCTGTTGCTTCGTAAAATCAATTATTTGAGGGGTTTTTACCTGGCGATCCAGCGATTTAACCAACAGTTCAAAGCGGTCTAATTGGTCGACTACCAGAAAATTGTTCTTAGTGAAAATTTCTTTACCGGCCATCCAGGGGCCTTCGCTACTCAAAGCACAAATTCCCGACTTGCCTTCCTGCAGCGCATCCAATTCGCATGCATGCAGTAGCAAACTTCCAATACCTATGTCTTTCGCTTCTTTTACAAAAACTGCTATGCAGTGAATGAAAAAATAGTTGTCTGCTTTTACAGGTCTCCAAGCCAATTCCGAGGGGATGAATTCGATAAAGCCAAGTTGCTTTCCGCTGCTATCCATCGCAATTTTAATTTTTAGTCCTTTGTTGATTTTGTCTTTGAACCATCGAACTTTGGCATGGTAGCCTGGTGATTTCTGGTCTTTAATACAGAAAATACCATGGTCAGCTACGTTTTCAGTAGTAATATCTACGATTTTAATGTTATCGGTATTCATTTCCAATGCGAATTGACTAAATAACTTTTAGTGTTCAATTTATGAATTTATTCAATAATTGTACATGATTTTGGTTCGAAAATTATCTATTCTGTGCAAGACTGATGGGTTTTGTTCAAAAAATCAAACTTATCAGTGAAAGAGCAGAGCGGCGCAATTTGACCAGTTTGTAGATTCGCTACTCCTTTTTCTTAAAGATCAATAGGTCTTATTATTTTTAAATACCCAGCTGAAGTAATAGATTGCAAATAGAAATCCACTGACAGAAGGTAAAATCAAATGAGAGGTCTTAGAAAAGCCCATCCAGGCTATCTGAACAAACACCAGCACCGAGCCGAATATATACATTCCAGCGGTAAATAATCCCATCTTGATTCCCCAGTTTCTCTTACTTAATAATGCATAGGCTGAAAGAAAAGAGAAGGGCCCGGTAGTCAGTAAATCAGCCATTGGTATTTGGAAATAATTAAATTCTGAAACGGAAAATAACCAACCTTCACCCCAGGCAAAAAGGGAACTGGCCAAGGTAAATATTCCTGTCAGAAAAAAAAAATCCAAAAAACTTAGGTGGATGTGAAGATTTCAATATATTGATGATAGTCTGCCCGGTTTATTAATGTGATCTTTTTTGGGATACTTTTCGATATTTACAGTCCAAAGTAAACAGAATTGAAAAATAAACAGCTATTGCTAAGGTTAATTTTTCGTAAATTTATTGGAAGTTAAAAGAGCAGAATCTATTTTTTTGCTGTGTAGGAGCGGATAGGCAACTTTTTACATTTTTTATTTTTTTAATTGCTTGAGCTCCGAGATGCTAACTATTGAAGATCAAATGATCTCGACAGATTTGATATTGTTTCGCTGAAAAACAAGTTTTCTTTATCTTAGGGTGTGTAAAGCAATTCGATTTAACAGAAGTAAAACCGGCTAATGCCAGTTTCGGGACAAAGTATCAAAAAAAAGCAGCCGAACCTACGAGTAGATTCGACTGCTAAAACTTAGATTTGTATATGAAATTCGGATGAAGTTAATGTGTTCGATTACTCAATGCGGGCGCATCTGTATAGCATATTACTTTAGATGATTTCGTTTTTGTAAAATATTAGATGCTTTCGTAGACCTGAGCCATATAGCGCACACTAACCAGTGAATGGGATAGTTAAGGACCAATTGTGGCTGTTTTGGCTGTCAACAGCTGCTATCATTACTTTAATTCCCTTCATTCCCAAGGATATTTACCATTGGTGTTTTCCCATCAGTAACGATTGTTTTGGTATTTGCTGAAGTCGAAAGCTTTAAGAATGCCTCAATTTGCTTAAATTTCAGCACGTTAGGTGTCAAACTTACACTGATCAGGTCATTCGCCCGCTTAATACCTTCTGCTTCAATCTCATTCCCCCTTGCTTTCGCTTCAGAATCGATAATAGCAGCATTCTTCTTTCCTTCTGCTTGGATGCGCGCTATCTCCTTGGCCCCTTCTGCATCGATAATCTGCCGCTGTGCTTCCTGCTTCTGCCTGTCCAATACAAACTGCATGCGAAGTGCGTCCTGTTCGGCTTCAAGTTTTGTCTCGATAGACTTAGATAGCCCGGCTGGAAGGGTAATGCTTTTCAAAAGAACAGCTTCTATTATAAATCCCTTTGGAGTACATACTTGAATAAGCCTCTTTTTAATTTCTTCTTCGATTTCAGCGCGTTTTGCACTGTGCATATCTTTTGCGTCAAACTTAGAACAAACATCGGATGCAGCAGAGCGAAATACGGGCAGTATCAACATTTCTTCGAATTCCATCCCGGTTTCTTTCAGAATTAAAGGCACGGCACTTGATTTGACTCTGTAAAGTATAGAACTTTCAGAGCGGATTGTTAATCCCTCTTTAGAGGGCAGGTTTTCCACGATGGCCAAATTCATAGTGCGCACCGGTACTCTAACCACTCTGGTGGTAAATGGATTGAATCCGACTATCCCCGGCTGTTTAACCGTATCACCAATTCGACCGAAAGTTCGTCTCACGCCCACTTCATCAGGCATGACGGTAGCACAACTGCTTAGAAGCAGAACTGTAAATAAAGAAAAAATTGCAATTTTAATGTTTGATGTTTTCATATGTGTTAAAATTTTATTTTGAGACAAAATTAGGCTGCTCGTATTAGAAACACATAAGAATCTATTAAGAGGAAAATTAGATATTGAATAGCGTTGCAATTATGACACAGGAAAAACACAACGATTCTTCAGCGGTGAAAAGGGGAATCATTGCAATACTCAGTTCCTGAATCTAGACATTGTATCGGGGAAGGTCGAATTGGACGAGTGTGCCCTGATTTAAATTGGACGTCAGATACACTTTACCCTGGTATTTTTCTGCGATGTTTTTTACCAGCGTAAGGCCTATGCCAGAACCGGGCAGATGGGAATGAAGTTTGCTTCTGTAAAATGGTATAAAAATCTGGCCAAGATCATCCGCTGCAATTCCCATTCCATTATCTTTTACTTCAAATCTTACCCATTTATCATCCGAAAACAGCCTGACTGTAATCGGTTGATTAGAACCGTATTTAATTGCATTTTCAATCAAATTTGCGAATGCTGCCTGTAAGATAGTTGGATCGCATTTTACCAGAAAATGGCTTGCGTCCGGTGCGTCGATGTGCAATTGGATAGCTTGTGAACCTAGTGGGTATTTATGTTGTATGTTTTGGATGGTTTTCAATAAGACTTCATCGGAAGGGCAGGGTTCGTCAATGAAAGCTGTTGTGGTATCTACTTTGGCAACCAGCAGCAATTGTGCGACCAAGTCCCCCAGGTTCTCCGCTTGTTGTCTAATAATTTGCAAAGCTTCACGCTGGTATTCGGGGCTTCTGTTTTCCTGTAGGGCCATATCTGCTTCAGCAGTGATGGTGGTTAGGGGAGTGCGAATTTCGTGCGAGGCATTTCGCACGAACTGCTGATGGGTTCGAAAACTTTTTTCTATGCGTTCTAACATCTCATTAAACGTCAGGGCCAATTGCCCCAATTCGTCGGTACTATTTTTTACATTCAGCCGCAGGTTGAGACTTTTTTCTCCGATAGCTCTTGCCTTTTTAATTTTATCAGAAATAGGTTGCAGCATAGTTTTTACCCAGAACCAACTGACAAAAGTAAGTAGCAACACACCGAAAATAATTCCTAAGATTAATCCACTTTTTAAGTTTCTTATCTTACTAAGACCATAACGGTCAACCGCAGATACAACAAGGGTGTGATGTGTGATGGAATCATGCTTTATCCCATAGTCTCTTTGGCCAATATGCTTAAAACAATATTTGCAATTATGAAATTGAACTGTGTCGAGTTGGGTAGTTTTGGGATTGAGTCCATCGTTAAAAGATAATTGTCGTGCGTCGGTGGCATAGATAATTTCCTCCTCAGGAAGATCACTCGCATTTGGTAAGTGTATCGTATGGGAAGGTTTCCATTTTTCCTTGTGAATTAATGAGTCAGCTTCATCAAGTCTTTGTTGAAGACGACTCTGGAATTCTTGTTCATAAAACCAGACATTGTATTCGTAAATAAATGCACTTTGTAAGACTAAAATGAAAAATGCCGAAATCGAAATGTAAAGCGGCAGTCGCTGCCGTATGGTAAGTTGCATTAATTTCATAAATACTACTATTCTTTCAAAATATACCCTTGACCAACTTGAGTGTGGAGCAGCTTTCTGGCAAAAGGTTTGTCAATTTTGTTTCGCAAATAATTGATGTATACATCTACAACATTAGTGGAAGGGTCAAATTTTAGTCCCCACACCTCCTCCAGAATTTCCATACGGGTTTTCAATCGGCCTTTGTTCCGCATCAAATATTCCAATAAGCGGAATTCCGTTGCAGTGAGTTTGATGGGTTCATTATTGCGATAGGCTTCTTTGGTATCCAGATTTAAGACGAGGTTCGCAAGGGTGATAATCTGTTGCTCATCAGTTTGCTCAGACCTGCGCAGCAAGGCCCTGACCCTGGCCAGAAGTTCCGGCAATCTAAATGGTTTGACCATATAATCATCAGCACCTGCATCCAGTCCTTGGACAACATCCTCGGTATTGCTCAATGCAGTGAGCATTAAGATTAAAGTATTGCTATTTTTGCCTCGAATATACATACATAGTTCTTTTCCACCAATATGAGGCATTACGAGGTCAGTGATTACCAAATTTGGGCGAAGATTGTCGAAAAGTGACATTGCCATTTTTCCATCAAAAGCGACCATGGTTTCATAGCCCGCTTCTTGCAACATTTTGTTCAGCAGCGCTGCAATATTCGCGTCGTCTTCAACAATCAGTATTTTTTGCATATCACTTATCTACAAACTTTCTTATTTTCAAAAGGTCTTTACCCTAAAATATGAATACGCAGGTAATAAACAATTGCTGCGTCCGATGGAGTCCATACCAGCTAAAATTTATTGCTAAACAGCGCCAGGAAAATATCTCTTGTGTGGTTTATTTGTATTTTCGAACTACTGTCGTTGATTCCTAA
>JBMOJB010000181.1:0-7161 GCA_049316985.1 Saprospiraceae bacterium
TTATTTTGTTTCATTGTGCAAAGTTAATAGACACACTTTAATGAACAGTCTCGCAAAAAAAAGTTATTGCAAAGTTCGATTTCATAAATTCCGAATCATATAATTTCAATAAGTATCGCTTGAATTGCTAAAAGTTTTCCATACCTTTACCAAAATTTAAAACTAGTAAAATGTTAAAAAAATTTACAACCGCAGACAAATTATTATTTGCAGCAGCACTTTTATCACTTGTATTCTCTGAAATCCTCTATTTCCAAGGAGAAAAGCAGGACGGATCTTTTATAGGATTGTGGGTGCCCTCTATATTAGCATTTGGTATTTACCTCAAACTTATCAACCAAACCAACAATGATTAAATTTATTCCCTATTTTGCCGGACTGATTACTGTACTTTTTAGTATTGGCTTTGCTTTAGCAATCAAAGTCCCTTCAAAAGATTCAAAAAAATAGTTGTCAGCCAATATTTATCCACTTGGGATAAATGAAGTATCTGCTAATTTTATGGCCTGATATTCTAGCTGTCTTTGAATCTATGTTGTTCAAATTGCCCAAATACAATAATAATTCTTCTCAATTAAATGACAAAAATTTTGGCTGTATTGTAAAAGCAGAATCAAGCTTAAAATTATAGTTTACGATGGAAATAGAAAAACTTGCACACTTATCGCAATTGATCGTCGCACTTTCGGTGCTTTATGTTTGGATTTTCAGGTTTGACAATATTGTCAAAGAATTTAATCAATTTGGCTTGAGTGTTTTGACCCGAAGTTTTATAGGAGCACTAAAGATTTCGCTTTCGACCTTGCTCATTGCAGGTATTTGGTATGCACAACTGACGCTGATACCAGCAATTATAATGGGACTAATCATGTTAGCTGCTCAATATTTTCATTTTAAGATTGGCAATCCATTCATTAAAAAACTTCCATCGCTGTTGCTGTTCATTTTGTGCGCCATGATTGTGTTAGTAAATGTGCGCTAGTTGCTGATGGTCATAATCGAAATTTGCGCCATACTATCAAGTTTGTCTTTTCTTTTTTACGTAGCCTCCTATTTCACTTCATCACACATGAAAAGTGAATTCAAACGGTTTAATCTGGAAAAACTGGGACTTTTTACTATAATTCTCCAGTTTTTAGGAGCCGTTGGTCTGCTTGTTGGACTAAAGTACAATTCAGTTTTAGTCGTTTCTTCCCTCGGCCTTGCGCTACTTATGCTGGCAGGCTTAATTGTACGAATCAATTTCAAGGACAGTATCTGGGTTTCTTTGCCGGCTGTATTTTACATGGTTTTGAATTCATTTATCTTTTGGTTGGCAATAAAGTGAAACATTTTAGCGAAAGGCACCACAATATAATTTTGAATTTTTCGGATAATTAAGTTGTGGTTTTCTAGTAAAAAGAATATTACCTTTGATCCGCAATCAATGTAGATGTCCGGAACACTTCTTCCTGATAGATATTTACTTAACCTAAAATTCAATCATAATAAAATTTAATAGAATGATCCTGTCAATGAGAAAAAAGATGCTAACGATGTTGTTTGCATTGTTTGTGTGCTGTACCTATGCACAAACTACCATTACCGTAATGGACAGCGTTATTTACCATGATGGTTATGCCAAGCTAGTTGCCGATGCGGCTCCACGTCCGGGTGTTGTCAAACTGAGAAACGATTTATTTACAAGAAAACTCAGCGCTGCTGAACTGCTGTCAATCGGCACTAAGTTGCAGATGAATGTGTTCGTCAGTGCATTGTGTGATAATTACGATCGGATTGGCAATGTCCATATGGCACTGGTACCCGCCGGCTCCGCTGCTTACAAACCGGATACCGTAAAGCGAATTGAACTGGGAAGATTCATAACTCCATTCATGAACAAGAATGTGAAGCCAACTACTGTTCCTTATACCTTTAATATTGACAATGTGGCAATGCTTTTGAAAGATACTGCTATTACCGATAATTTTGACATCTGGTTAGAGCTGTCTTTATTTGGCGTGCCCTATGCAGCAAATACCCAGGTAGCGGGTTGCAACGGACGCAATGATGTTTTTATGGGAAAATTAGAGTTGGTGACCAACTCGCCTGCGCCACTGCAGAGCTCGAATATTTTACTGCCTTTGTTTTTTAATAATAATTTCAACAATTATCAGGCTAATGCCACTGATTCTATAGGGGTGACTCAAAGAACCTTGAGGTTTGTTGTGCCTGAAAATTTAACTGATGCAGCTCTTTTTCTGATCACTTCCAATCACGGTGCCAATACCGGAGGTGAAGAATACAACCGCAGATTTCATTTCGTATATTTCGATGATGCTTTGAAGTTGTCTTACAAGCCGGGGCGCACCACTTGCGAGCCATTTCGCAAATACAATACCCAAGGTAATGGTATCTATGGATCATCAGTAAAAAGCCCGGCTTCTTGGCAATCTTTCAGCAATTGGTGCCCGGGAGATGTAATTGACACCAGAAGAATCGATTTAGGTCCGTTAACCAAAGGCACACATACTTTTCAGATTCGCGTACCTGCAGCGGTGTTTGTTAACAAGGAAGGCAATTTTCCACTTTCTTTGTATTTGCAAGGAAAGACAATGGGAGTACTTACTAACGTTGTGGATAATATTGAAACTAATGATTTGTTTACTGTTTATCCAAATCCAAGTACAGGGCAATTTACGGTGGAGTTGTCTACGGATAATGCAGAAATATTGGTTACAGACTTGCTTGGCAAACAGAAAATAAAGACCAAAGCATATAGCAGTGTAGTGAATCTCGAGTTGAATGAGAGCGGTGTTTACATCCTTCACGTGACAAGCAAAATGTATACTTCTTCAAAGAAGATCGTCGTCAATCGTTAAGATTCTATATATTGCTCAATAGTAAACAAAATACTAATCGTCCGAGGCAACAAAAATAGGTCATATTAAGTAAAAACATAAATGACTCTACTAAGCGCCTCACATTTTGAATTGCCGTTTTTTACCAACCTGCTGATCTTGCTGGTCACTAGTAGGTTCTTTGGTGAGTTGTTCGAGCGGATGAAGCAACCATCAATGATTGGTGAGATCATCGCCGGTATTATTCTCGGTCCAAGTTTGTTTAACTTGATACATCGGACGGAAGATATAAAGGTAATTTCAGAATTGGGTATTTTTTTGTTGGTGATCATAGCAGGGCTCGAGATCAACATTGATGACATTTTGCGCTCCATGAAAGGTAGAAATATCATTATATCTTTTATGGCATTTTTTCTGCCCATTTTATGTGGAATATCTGTTGGATATTTTTTCGAACAGGACATTATGACTACGGTATTTATCGGTTTGTGCGTGGCGATTACTGCGCTTCCGGTAAGTATACGGATATTGATGGATTTGGGAAAAATTAATTCAGAAGCGGGACAGAAAATTATTTCAGTAGCTATTTTTGATGATGTATTGGCGCTTACCATGTTAGGTGTTTTGTTAAACATCAAAAATACCGACATGTCTTTTAGTACTATTGCCAGCGCTATTGGATTTTCATTGCTCAAGTTGATTATTTTTATTGTTTTATTAAGTGCAGCTTATCTTTTTATTAGAAAAACAACAGATAAAGGCAATTATATCGAAGAGTCCCTCAATAACATCGTCGATATTCTGAAGGGTAAAGAATCGCTATTTGCCATATTTTTTGCTTTTGTATTGTTGTTTGCTACTTTCACTGAATCATTAGGACTTCATTTTATCGTCGGTGCTTTTTTTGCTTCATTACTAATCAGCGAATCCCTTATCGGGAAGAAAAATATTAAAGCGATTGACAAAACAACCCGAAATATTTCTATTGGTTTTTTGACACCTATTTTCTTTGCAGGTATTGGTCTGGAGTTTAATTTTAATTCCATTGCCAATTTTGGCCTTTTTCTGGCGATAATAGTTGTTTCCTACTTGTCAAAAATTCTGGGAGGGTTCACCGGTGGGCTGTTGGCGGGACTAAAGAGAGATGTTTCGCTCACCATCGGCATCGGCCTTAATGCCCGAGGAATCATGGAATTGGTTATTGCGAATATTGCCTATCAGGCAGGCCTGATCAATACGGAAGTTTTTTCAATTCTCGTCTTAATGGGTATATTGACTACTCTCACAACTCCACTGCTTCTTAAACAAGCATTTAGCAGAAGCGATAAGAAAGTGACCTGATGGCTTGCCTTATGAAATTCTTATTTCTTTAATACGCTCTATTAATTTATAGTTATGAAGCTAACTGTTCACATTGATTCGGTATTTAATTGTTCCTTAGAACGTGCATTCAAGACACCCATGCTATGTGATGTTGCTTTGGTACATACAGGGTATGGGCTGATGCCCCGAATAACACATTCTACCGAAGATGAAGAATGGGGTAGACCGGGCGGTTCGAAGAAAGTATTTGCCGCAGCATCGCTTACATTTGCCGGCGGAGAGGCATCAACCGATACAGTAATAGAAAGAGTAGAAAACAAATACTGGAAAATTGAAGTCAGTGATTTTCAATCCTGGATGTTGGGATTCAACAGATTTGTGGGTGAATGGAACTGCACTGAGCTCGAACCCAACAAAATCTTAATCGACTATACCTACACTTTGCACGCCGACACCGCATGGTTGTATCCGCTAAATTGGTTGTTTGCTAATTTATTCTGGAAAACTTATATGAAAAGGGTTTTAGAGAATATCAGAAAGATGGCTTATGACAAGGAGCCTTATTTGTACAGTTAAATTATTCACTGAAGTTTCAGCGGAGCGTGATTTGAAAATGGTCCGAAAAAGTAACTATAATCTTAAGAACCATAGGTTCGGCTTATTTTGTATGGATGGGTTTGAATCCATCCGATATTTTAGCCCCCAATTTGAGTGCCGTAGGTACGGTGCCTTTCATTCCACGCAAAGATCGCCAAGGATTTTTGCCCTCATATTCGAAGTTTATGTAATATTGTAAACATCTTAGGTGAAAATGCCATTCAAATAGTTAAGTCCGAAACTTTATTGATCAATTTAAAGACTAATTTAGTTTGGATTCCCGAAATTCACCGTTTTTGTTGTTATTGACCTGTTAATGCTGTGTTCTAACCGTAAATTAGGTTTATTTTTGTCGTGATTTATGAAGACCAACAAGATAAATATTTTCATAGCTATTGCTTCACTTGCCTTATTTACGGTACTGTTCATTCAATGGAACTGGATAAAAGACGCTGCAGCTCAGAAAGCGTCGCTTTTTGACGAAAAAGCAAAGATTATTCAGGCACGATGTACCGAAGTAATTACTGAAGATCCGGCTGTCAACGAATTGTTGAAAAATGGGGAGTGGCAGAGCGTAAAACCTGCAATTGACTCGCTGATACAGCTTAATATGAAGTATTACGACTTCAATGTGGCTTATTCCCTTGAAATCGTAAATATTCTCCCTCCGTTAAGATTACAACTTAACAATCCACCAATCGACACCGGCTTGACAGCTGAGACCCCACCCGCCTGCTATGACAATAGCCTCGATCAACTGCGGAATAACAATGGCTGGGAACTTAAATTAACTTTTCCTGACAAAGAAAAGTTGCTCAAAACTGGAATGGTTGTTCCTTTTTTGTGTTCCTTTTTTTTGGTTTTCGCCGTGCTATTTATGTTTTGGAAGACCATTTTCTCTTTGAGAAAAGAAAAGTTGATTTCAGAGCATACCACAGATTTTCTAAATAATATGACGCATGAGTTTAAAACGCCTTTGACCAACATTGCACTGGCTGCTAAAATGATTGCCAAAGATTCAACATTTAAGCAGACAGAGCAAACTGATAAGGAACCTAAGATTAAACATTATTCGGGAATAATCCTTGAAGAAAACGAAAAATTGAGGCTACAAGTCGAACAAGTATTGAGTATGACTGCATTAGAGAGAGGTGAAATTCCTATTCAGAAAACAGAACTTGATTTCCATCACTTGATTAATGGCGCACTAAAGTCGATGAGTGTGCAGCTTGAAAACAGAAAAGGTATATTGAAACTGGAACTAGAAGCAGCGCGATTTGTCGTTTTTGGAGATAAAACACATCTTAGCAATGCGATTTGCAACCTGATTGATAATGCCATTAAATATTCCGTGCACCGCCCTGCTATTACTGTTCATTCTAAAAATCTAGCGCAAAATTTGCTGTTGATCATTGAAGATAAAGGAATAGGAATCGATCCCGAATATCAGAAAAAAGTGTTCAAAAAGTATTTTCGGGTTCCGACGGGTGACTTACATGACGTAAAAGGATTTGGGCTTGGCTTGGCTTATGTCCGGAAAATCATTGAATTGCACAATGGGACAATTGACATGCTGAGTGAAAAAAATAAAGGTACTACATTCACAATTACCCTACCAAATGCCTAAAGAAAGACACAAGATACTATTGGCAGAAGATGACCTCAATCTCGGACTGCTCCTCGTAGATTACCTTGAGGCAGAAGGATTTGATGTCAAATTATGCAAAGACGGAGAATTGGCCTTGAGCGTATTCCAATCCGGTTCATTTGACCTTTGCTTACTCGATGTGATGATGCCCAAAATGGATGGCTTTTCGTTGGCTAGAGAGATTAAAGTCCTTAATCAAAAAGTACCTCTTATTTTTATCACAGCAAAATCCTTAAAAGAAGATAAATTGCTTGGGTATGAGCTCGGAGCTGACGATTACGTATGCAAACCATTTGACGAAGAAGAATTGCTCTGGAAAATCAAAGCGTTGATAAGGCGAATACCCTTGGATGCAATTGAAACTGATACAGGTTTAATTTCAATTGGAATGTATCGATTTGATATCCAAAGGCAATCACTAAGTATCAATGGCAGTACCAGGCGAATCACTGAAAAAGAATGCGAAATCCTTGCTTATCTGTGCCGGCATCGAAATAAAATTATTAAAAGAGAAGAAATTCTGAAAGCATTGTGGGGAGAAAACGACTATTTTCTTGGCAGAAGTATGGATGTTTTTATCACTAAAATTCGCAAATACTTAAAAGATGATGATACAATAAGCATTGAAAATGTATTTGGTGTGGGTTTCATATTTAATGTACCAATATAATCTAATTTGAAAATTTGATGATTTGCCTGCCTGTCCGGTAGGCAGGAAAATTTGATGATATGAAAGACTCCTTCGGAGTTTTT
>JBMOJB010000182.1:0-7156 GCA_049316985.1 Saprospiraceae bacterium
GTTGCGCTTCGCGCGTTTGTTGCGCTTCGCGCGTTTGTTGTGCTTCGCACGTTTGTTGAGCTTCGCGCGTTTGTTGTGCTTCACGAGCTTGCCTACCGATGGCAGGTTAGTTGCGTTTTGCACGTCAGTTTTATCGAAAGATCAAAAAAATTGTTAATTGTTAATTGTTAATTGTCAATTGTTATCTAACAGGGATAAAATACCGGTAGTTCGAGAAAATGTGAACAATTTGCTGCAACTTTGCATTTCTATTGAGTCAGGATTAGTTTTGCTGAAGTTAACCTTGATGTGGTACGGGGGGCTATTAACCCCTTTTGTTAAACAATTCAATCCAAAAAAATGAGTAAACACGGGAAAGTGTTGGTCGCGATGAGCGGCGGAATTGACAGTACCGTGGCGGCAGTCATGCTCCACGAAGAAGGTTATGAAGTAATAGGTATTACTATGAAAACCTGGGACTATGCCAACTCTGGCGGTTCCAAAAAAGAAACGGGATGTTGTAGTCTCGACTCCATTAACGATGCCCGATCTGTGGCAGTAAAAACAGGATTTCACCATTTTATTGTGGATATCAGGGAAGAGTTTGGTGATTACGTCATCGACAACTTTGTTGAAGAGTATCTTGCCGGTCGAACGCCTAATCCTTGTGTCCTTTGTAATACACATATTAAATGGAGTTCACTTTTACATCGGGCAGATTCGTTGGATTGTGAGTTTATCGCTACAGGTCATTATGCTAAAATTAAAGAGCAGAACGGGAGAAGTTTCATCACCAGAGGATCCGATCTCAACAAAGATCAGAGTTACGTCTTGTGGGGTTTATCTCAGGAATGTATGCAAAGGACCAGATTTCCATTGGGTGATTTTACAAAACCTGAAATACGCAAAATGTGCTTTGACTGGGGTTATACTGATCTGAGCAAAAAGGCGGAAAGTTATGAGATTTGCTTTGTTCCGGATAATGATTATCGTGGTTTTTTGAAAAGAAGAGTCCCCGGACTACAGGCTGAAGTGGATGGCGGAAGTTTTGTAGATAAAAATGGAAAAGTTTTAGGCAAACACCATGGTTATCCTTTTTTTACGGTCGGACAACGAAAGGGGCTTGGAATGGCTTTTGGTCAACCGATGTTTGTTACAGAAATCAGACCGGAAAGCAATACGGTAGTGTTGGGAGAAGTAGATGATTTGATTAGGAATACGATGCAGGTGTATAAAGTAAATCCACAAAAATACGATCGTTTCCCTGATGGTATGGAGGCGGTGACAATGATCCGTTACAACGATCCGGGTGTTTTAGCTACTGTCAAAAATATCGAAGATGGAAGATTGGAAGTAGATTTTTTGGCCAATGTCAGAGGAGTGGCGCCTGGTCAATCAGCGGTTTTTTATGAAGGAGATGATGTAGTGGGTGGTGGAATCATTTACAATAATGGTGCTTTTTTGAATTAATACCATTAAGAAAGATCGAAATTGGATAAGAAAAGTGCCATTCATACGATGAATACCCTCTGTGCCGAGGGTAAGCCTTTTTTATTTGTCATTGATTTTGAATTAGTTGACATTCAAGTTATACCGCTGTACTCGCCAGAGCATAGCGGTATTTTATTTGATGTGGAGGGACTTCGAAATTATGATCAGCCAATCCAGATTTCAGGCGCTGAATTCCTATTGAACAAAAATCCGCTTTCAAAAAGGGAATACGGGAGAGGTTTTGAGATTGTACAAAAAGGACTACATCGCGGCGATTCATTTCTGGTCAATTTGACATACCCGACTCCTATTGATACCAATTTAAGTCTTAAAGAGATTTTTTACCGCAGCAAGGCAAAGTACAAATTGTTATATAAAGATAAATTCGTTTGTTTTTCTCCTGAAATTTTTGTCAAAATCAATGAATCCGGACAAATTTCTTCGTATCCTATGAAAGGCACGATTGACGCCGGTATAGAGAACGCGGAACGACAAATTTTAGAAAATAAGAAAGAGAAAGCAGAACACAACACTATAGTAGACCTGATTCGAAATGATCTCAGTAAAGTGGCCAGGGAAGTTAGCGTAAAACGATATCGCTATATCGACAAGTTACTCACGCATGGCAAAACGTTGCTTCAGGTTAGTTCAGAGATTAGTGGCCAGCTCACGCCTGATTGGAGAGATAAACTGGGGGATATTTTGTTCGAATTGCTTCCGGCAGGTTCGATTACCGGAGCACCCAAAAATGCAACGTTGAAGATTATTGATGCTGCCGAAAAGGACAAAAGGGGTTTTTATACCGGTATCTTTGGAGTTTTCGACGGGTATACACTTGATTCTTCAGTAATGATCAGGTTTATTGAACAAGATGAAAATGGAAATAAGACCTTCAGAAGTGGAGGAGGCATCACCGTCTTTTCTGACGTTGACTCTGAATATCAGGAACTGATTGACAAAGTCTATTTGCCTATTTATTGATTTTATATAAGAAAAATAAAAAAGATTAGTAACTGATACTTATATTCAATATGCCCTATAGGTTTGAATTATTCTGTAATTTGAACATACAATAAAATCAACGAAGTTGATACAGAATTATCATCAAATTTTCAAATTTTCAAATCTTCAAATTAGCTTTGTATTTAGTTTCCGATCCACAATTTCACACTAAATTTAGCTAAGCGCTCTAATATTGTTCTTTATCTGAAGGGAAATCTAGTGATTTGACATCTTTTACGTAATGTTCAATTGCACCTTTCATCATTTCGTAGGTTTCCAGATAACGACGAACAAATCTTGGTTGGAAATCTTTGCTCAATCCTACCATGTCGTGAATGACCAGCACTTGTCCATCAGTACCCACGCCAGCACCAATTCCGATTGTAGGAATAAACAAACTTTTTGAAACTTCAGTAGCGAGATGTGCCGGAATTTTTTCTAATACGAGGGAAAAACAACCTGCTTCCTGCAAAAGTAGGGCATCTTCACGCAATTTTTGCGCTTCGGCCTCCTCTTTGGCTCTAACAGTATAAGTGCCGAATTTATAAATTGATTGAGGAGTCAAGCCAAGGTGTCCCATCACAGGAATTCCAGCAGAAAGGATACGCTTTACGGATTCTACAACTTCCGAACCTCCTTCGAGTTTAACCGCATGTCCTCCGGATTCTTTCATGATACGAATCGAAGATTTCAGTGCCAGTTCAGAATTTCCCTGATAAGTGCCAAAAGGCAGGTCAACAACTACCAATGAGCGTTTTACCGCGCGAATGACTGATTGTGCATGATAAATCATCTGATCAAGTGTGATGGGAAGGGTGGTCTCATGACCGGCCATCACATTTGAAGCTGAATCACCAACTAAAATCACGTCTACACCTCCTTCATCAACAATGCGTGCCATCGAATAATCATAAGCAGTGAGCATCGATATTTTTTCACCCTTTTCTTTCATAGCCTGTAAAGTCAGGGTAGTAATTCGCTTGATTTCTTTATTTACAGACATGCTATTATTTTGAGTTGAAAAATGTATTTTTGTTGCAAAAGTAAGACCTTTACTTTTGACAAAGGTAAATGATATTTTGGAATTTATAAATTTGTTTTGTGATGAGGACTTCAGCTGAAATATGTGATGATTATATTGAAAAGTTTACGGAACTTGTAAAAGATCTTTGGGTAATGAGTGAGACCGATGCGGAAATGACTCCCTTAGTTTGGAAAAATATCAGCAGATTAACGGATTCCATTTTACAAAAAAAAGCAAATACTGGCAAAGGAACAGCAATTGAAAAATGGACCGCAGAAGAATTTTTTAAAAATAAAATGAAAGCGCAAGATTGGCATTCGCCCGAAGAAGCAAAAACTGCGATTCGTTTCAGCGCGCTACTCGACGCACTGCATGAAAGTCTTACCGAGCTGGCAGTTTATAAGATTGGAGACGCAAGAAAGGTGGTATTTATTGTAGGTAAATTGACAGATAGAACTTATGCGGGCTTGAGCACTTATGTAGTAGAGACGTAAGAAGTTTGGAGCGCCGGGTCCTTCAATGCTAAAGTCCATTTTAGTGCGATTTCTAGTTGTTCTTGTTCGCTAAGCCCACTATTGTCCAGCACCAAGGCATCATCCGCTTGTTTCAAAGGACTATCCGATCTTGAAGTATCGATGCGATCGCGTTCGCTCAGGTTATTTCTGATTTCCTCGATATTTATATCTTCACCCTTTTGTTTCATTTCATCGAAGCGGCGTTGAACTCTTATTTCGGGGTCGGCTGTCAGGAATATTTTCAGTTCAGCTTCCGGAAAAACTACCGTTCCAATATCTCGACCGTCCATTACAACGCCCTTTCTTTTTCCCATCAACTTCTGTTGTCTGACTAATGCCTTTCTGACCTCTGAAATGGCAGCTACGTCACTCACATGATCAGATATTCTCATCGAGCGAATTTCGTTTTCAACATTAATTCCATTGAGGAAAGTGGTATTTTTACCATCAATTCTTTCAAAATGAATTTCAATGTGCTCCAATGCATCTTTTATTGTACTTGCATCATTGAAATTAATTTGATGATCGAGAAAATAGAGCGTGACAGCTCGGTACATCGCACCAGTATCAACATAAGCATAATGCAGTTTCTTACTAAGTGCTTTTGCAAGTGTACTCTTTCCGCAAGAAGAATAGCCATCGATGGCAATGATTATTTTTTTCAATTTGAACTGTTTGAAGACCTCTGCAAAGATATATTTTTCTTTTAAAATATTCCTCAATTAAAAACCAATTCGACAATGTGTTGTTTTGAGATTAAATGAATTGAAAATGAAAGTTACCTTGTTCTGGTTTCGACGCGATCTCAGGTTAGAAGACAATGCAGGTTTGTATTTTGCTTTGAAAAATCACCAAAATGTATTGCCTCTTTTTATTTTTGATCGCAACATCCTGGATCAGCTCAGGGATAAAAGGGATGCCAGGCTACAGTACATCCATTCTTCATTGGCTGTTTTGAAGGAGCAATTGAAAGTAATTGGCAGTGATTTGCTGCTGAGGCATGGCAATCCGGAAGCCATCTGGACTGAACTTCTGAACGAATTTGAGATCGAATCAGTTTATACCAATCACGATATCGAGCCCTATGCGGTTGATCGCGATCAACGAATAGGGAAGATGCTGGAGCAACGACAAATTCCTTTCAATACTTACAAAGATCATTTGATTTTCGAAAAAAATGAGATTGTAAAGGATGACGGTTTGCCCTATGCCATTTTTACGCCTTACTCAAAAAAATGGTTAGCCAGATTCAATAGTGAGGAGCATGAAATTACTGATGTTTCAGGCAAGGTAGTTGCAATATCTAAATATGTAAGACCATTTCCCTCAGTCGATTTTTTTCAAAATTTTCTTCAAATGGCAGGTGCTGAGCAGCCCTTTTTGTCACTTGAAGCGCTAGGCTTTGCTCCATCTTCAATAATAATTCCGCAGCGAGTCATACAAACCGATCTAATCAGAAAGTACAGCGAAACAAGAGATTACCCGGCAGTACCCGGCACTTCAAGATTGGGAGTTCATTTGCGATTTGGGACGGTTTCGGTGCGAGCAGTGGCACTAAAAGCGAGTTTTCTAAATGAGACTTTCCTTCGGGAATTGATTTGGCGGGATTTTTATAGTCAGATTTTGTATCATTTTCCCTATGTAGCAGAAAAATCTTTTAAAAAGGACTACGAGCAGATCAACTGGCGAAATAATGAAGAGGAGTACAAGAAGTGGTGCGAGGGGAAAACGGGTTACCCCATTGTGGATGCCGGAATGCGCGAACTCAACACAACGGGTTTTATGCACAATAGGGTCAGAATGATTACAGCAAGTTTCCTTTGCAAGCATTTATTAATCGACTGGCGTTGGGGTGAGGCCTATTTTGCAGAGAAATTATTAGACTTTGATCTGGCAAGTAATAATGGTGGCTGGCAATGGGCAGCCGGATGTGGAACAGATGCAGCGCCTTACTTCAGGATATTTAGTCCTGAGGAGCAAACGAAAAAATTTGATACGGAAAAAAAATACATTAAAAAGTGGGTGCCGGAGTATAATAGTAGTCAATATGTACAACCCGTTGTTGATCACAAAATGGCGAGAGAAAGATGTCTGCTGACATATAAATTAGCGCTAGCTAAATAATGTAAAATATTGATAAATAGATTATTGAGTTATTAACTATACAAGGAGAAATATTATTTCGCTTTTAATCACTGTCACAGAATAGTAAAGAAAATTATTGCCCCTTCAAATAAGCCCCTTATATTTGTATCTCACGCCCAAAGCCGCACTACAGCATCCCAAATCCAACTCAATCGCTGTCCGAATTCAGGTCAGCAATCAAAGAAGAAAAGTACCCCTTTTGTTTCTTCGATTTTAGTACCTCAGTGCCGAATATTGCGGTTTTTCCTGTGATGTTTGTTGCTGAGTAATAACCAAACTTACGCTCATTATGTTTACGTCCCTTTTGTATGGCTTCCGACGCTATGCGCTTTATCCGTCGTGTTTTGGCTTGCTATTGCTATTTAATCAAAGCAGCAGTGTCCTGCCGATTGAATTCCCCGTTTCTACAAAGGCAGTTATAGACAACGCCGCTTTCGAATGCTTTCCGAATCTGAGTACCAATGAACTCGTGGTTAAATGCAAATGGAATGGCTCAGCACGAATCATTAGTTTTTTGGTAGAAAACACAGCTAACCAAGGACTCATGCGTGTCGAAAAAAGTGTGTCCAAAGGAATTCAAATTTTCAGGATTGACATCTCTGAACTGGACAAAGGAAAATACGAAGTGTATGTCGATGTTGAAGGTGAAAAAGAAAATCTTCGGTCGGCTTTTGAAAAAAAATAAAAAACAAACACTTTTTTAATTACGAATTATGAATTACGAATTACGAATTACGAATTAAGAATTAAGAACCTGTCTGCCTACGGCAGATTAAGAATTAAGAATTTGTCTGGCTTCGACAGATTATTTCAATGTGGTAGCGAGAAATTAGTTTACACTTATTGAATTAATATTCACGCGAGAGTGCATTTTCTTTTTATTATTTCAACCCCAAATGAGATAATATCCAATTGCAAAAATTACAATTAGCATTAAAATTATAATTAGTATTCTGCTGGCAGTCCATGAAGACCGATTCTCTGTTTTTATGGGTTGGGT
>JBMOJB010000183.1:0-7033 GCA_049316985.1 Saprospiraceae bacterium
CTGTTGATGGTCGTTTCGCTGAGATTTTGAAAATTGAGCCCGTCTGTGGTTTTCAATATACCTTTTTTCAATTTGGGCAAATCCCTCAACTTACCATTGGACTCTGCATAAGCTACCCAGCTCTGACTGCCCGAAATTACGGAAAAAACCGCAACAATCAAAGCAAATTTTCTTTTACTGACAAGTACCAACAAAGGCAAGAGCGGCAACATCAGCAAAGACAACAACACATCAAGCGCCCGCTTGTTTCGCTTTTGGATGGGTGTGGCAATATTGAATTGGATATCAATAGTATACAATTCACCGGAGTTGTTTTTGGAATTACTTCCTATGATGCTCAGACTTTCCTCCGGCACGATTTTGTAATCTATTTCTGATCCCAGTCGCGACATCTGTCGCATGATTTCCTGCGAAGAAATATCCCGGGAACAAAAAATAATCTCATTGACTTTGTATATCTGAATCACCTCGTCCAGCCGGCTCAGATCATTCAAAAAAACACCCGGATCGTGCTGCTCCGAAGGCGACACCGTGCCGATAAAATTCTGTTGCACCTGCGCTTCAAACATCAACTGCCTTACCCGATAGCTTTCCTTTTCAGAACCAATTATAATGTAATTTTTTGCACTACTTTTGTCCAGCTCGAAGTTGCGGTATCTGATAAAATGACCGACTATTCTTATGGCCACTGTACTGATCAGCGCCCATACTGCACCCAGTAACAACAACATACGCGATGAACGGTACTCCGATGGCAATAAACCATAAATAGCCATCAACAGAATGGAAGCGACCACCAAACCTTGAATGGCGGATTTGATCTTGTGCCCTCTGTCATAACCACCATAAAAATAGATGCCGCTCAGCCAGATGCCGATGTACAAGGGTATATTTACTTTCAGCAAGGTGTCGGGATAATAATGGATGTTGTTGAAGTTTCTCACCGCCCAGAAATCTTTGAGAAAATAAAGCCCCGCAAATATCATCGCAGCGTCCAGTATCGGCCCCGACCAGTTTTTCCACCAGTTATAAATCAGGGTCATAAAGGCCCTCAGGTAAATAGCCATTTTAAGCAGCAAGACAAAGAATTTACCATCAGTGCCTTCGAAGTGTTTCTGGGCAAAAATAATCATCGCCTGGTAAAAAGTGCGCACATAGTTCAAACTGCCTTTCTTGGTGCTTTCTCCTTTGTAATGTATAATCGTTGTATCCGGGAAATAGTAATTCTTATAGCCTCCTTTTTTGATGCGATACGAAAGATCGATATCTTCCCCATACATAAAAAAGGTCTCATCCAGCAGACCCACCTTATCCAGCGTTTCTTTTCTGAGAAACATAAAAGCTCCTGACAACACATCCACTTCGTGAACCTGGCACTCATCCAGGTAACCCAAATGATAACTGTTGAAAATTCTGGATTTGGGGAAAAGCGTGCTCAGTCCGAAGGTCTTGCAGAAAGCCACAAATGCTGTCGGAAATCCGCGCTTGGATTCCGGCAGGAATTTTCCACTACCGTCAATCATCCTTACACCCAAAGCGCCTGCTTCCCGGTGTCCATCCATAAACTGAAGGCATTTCACAAAGGTACTTTCTTCCACCACAGTGTCGGGATTGAGCAGTAGCACATATTTCCCCTTCGATACGGCAATCGCCTGGTTATTGGCTACCGCAAAACCCGTATTTTGCTGATTCTCGATCAGTTTGACTTCAGGAAATTTCTCCCTGACCATTGCCGCCGAATCGTCAACCGAATTATTGTCTACCACAATCACTTCAACGTCGAGACCACTGGCTGCACGGCGCACCGAAAGCAGCGCCTGTTCCAGGAAGTACTTGACATTATAGTTTACAATGATGATTGAAAGCTGCATGAATTGTGGGTTCTCTTTTGTTTTCTAAAAGGTCTTACAGGACCTGATAGGGAATGCGGGCAACTATTGACCTGCCCAGCGTTATTTCATCAGCATACTCCAACTCGCCACCAAAGGAAACTCCTCTGGCAATCGTACTGATGCGAACCTCGGAATTTTGTAGTTTTTTAGAAATATAAAAAATAGTAGTCTCTCCGTCAATTGTTGGACTTACCGCCATGATGACTTCTTTGATTTTGCGCTCGCTTATGCGCTCCAACAGGCGTTCAATGGTCAGGTCATTTGGACCAATGCCTTCAATCGGTGATATCACTCCTCCGAGAATATGGTACACCCCACGAAATTGACTGGTTTCCTCAATAGCCATTACATCTCGCACGCTCTCGACCACACATACAACCGATTTATCGCGATGCGAATCGTTGCAAATCATACAGAAATCTGTGTCAGATATATTGAAACAGTCTTTGCAAATTTTGATGTTCTGGCGCATATTTGTAAGTGCACCGGCAAACTGTGCTGTATTTTCCTTGTCTTGATTAATCAGGTGCAGCACAAGCCGCAATGCGGTCTTTTTTCCGATTCCCGGCAATGTTGCAAATGCTTCAACGGCTTCTTCTATTAACTTGGAGGAAAATTTCATATTAGACTTCAGAACTATGAGCAACAAAGATAGCAGGAAATATTATTTTTCAACTTTGATTCAAAGGCTTATCTGATAAAAATCCTATTTTTGCTATTTATCCAGGCAAAAAATACGATTACAACATGCACAACGTTAGCGAACAACGTCAATTGACCGATTTGTCAAAACAACTTCTCGTTTCTGCAATTCCCTCTAATGAAGATGAAGCATCTTTGCAGATTCGCGATTTGCAGCAGGTAATCAGATTTCACGAATGGCGTTATTACATCGCTAATGAACCGCTGATCAGCGATTTTGAATACGATAAGTTGTTCAAAAAATTGCAGGCGCTGGAGGCTCAGTTTCCCAATTTAGTCAGTGAAGACTCCCCTACCCAACGTGTATCGCCGGACCTTACCGAAGGATTTCCGACTGTCCAGCACTTGACTCCGATGTTGTCGCTGGAAAATTCTTATAACGCAGATGACCTCAACGATTTCGATGCACAAATAAGAAAATTATGCCTCATTCCGGCCGATCAGGATATTGAATATTGCATTGAACCCAAGTTCGACGGTGGCACGATAGCGCTGGTTTATGAAAACAATACACTTGTTCGCGGTGTCAGCAGGGGCAACGGAATCGAAGGCGAAGAGATGACCAACAATATCCGCGCGATGCGTACCATTCCACTTAGCGCCGATTTTAGCAGATATGGCATTGTAAAAGCAGAATTGAGAGGCGAGGCATTGATTCGGAAAGATATTTTTGACGAAGTCAATGCAAAAAGACTCAAAGAGGGCCAGCAATTGTTCGCCAATCCGCGCAATGCAGCAACCGGTGCCTTTAAAGTGAAAGATTCCCGAGAAGTGGAAAAAAGAGGACTGGAAGCATTCATTTACCAGTTGGGTTATGCTGTGGATGCTGAAGGAAATGACGTAAGAACGCAATTCCCAACGCACGATGATACCATAGAAGTATTGGGAAAACTAGGCTTTAAAATCCCTGTTCATGGATTTGACCGAATAGTATGCAAAAACATCAGCGAAGCTATAGATTTCTGCAACCTCTGGCAAGAAAAAAGAGACTCCTATGGTTATGAGATTGACGGAATGGTGCTCAAAGTAAACAGTTTTGAGTTGCAGGAAAAATGTGGCTTTACCAGTCACCATCCTCGTTGGGCAGTGGCTTTTAAATTTAAAGCCAAACAGGCAACTTCGAAATTGCTGAATGTTGAATTTCAAGTAGGAAAAACCGGGGCGATTACACCTGTTGCTAAACTTGAACCCGTAGCATTGGCCGGTGTGATGGTATCCTCTGTTTCTTTACACAACGAAGATTTTATTACGAGCAAAGACATTCGCATCGGCGATACCGTGCTGGTCGAAAGGGCCGGAGATGTAATTCCATATATTGTAAAGCCTTTGGAAGAATTGCGAGATGGAACTGAAGTGCCTGTAGTTTTTCCGAAAAAATGTCCAATGGATGAAACCGCTTCAATCGATCTGATTCGAGTGGAAGGAGAAGCCGCCTGGCGCTGCCCGAATTGCGTCTGCGGACTGCAGGAATACCAGAAGTTTGTCTTCCATGTATCCAAAGATGCCATGGACATTGAAGGATTGAGCAAAGCCACCATCGAACGCTTTTTGAATCTCGGCTGGCTTAAATCTCTGGCTGATTTGTACCGCCTGGACTACGAAGCAATTGCAAAACTGGAAGGATTTGGTGAAAAGTCGGCTGAAAACCTGAGAAAGGGAATCGAGAAAGCCAAAAGCAATCCCATCTATCGACTGCTTCATAGCCTGAGTATTCATCACCTGGGCAAAAAAGCATCCCGACTCATCGCCGCTGAAATCGGGCATGTGCTGGAACTAAAAGACTGGACCTTGGAAAAATTCACCGAGATCAAAGACATAGGACCCGTAGTGTCAGAAAACATCAGAAAGTACTTTGCCGACGAAAGAAATATTATCATCCTTCGCGAAATGGAGGAATTAGGAGTCAACCTGACGCAAACCGAAGATGACCGCAAAGCAGAAAGCGCCACAGAAGGACCACTTGCAGGCAAGTCGATCTTATTTACGGGTACATTGACACAATTTAGTCGTGAGAATGCAGAAGCCAAGGCTGCGGCGGCAGGTGCTTCAATTGCAAGCGGGGTAAGTTCAAAACTTAGCATATTGGTGTTCGGTGAAAAAGCTGGTTCAAAATTGGCAAAAGCACAGAAACTGGGCACTGTCGAGATCCTTACGGAAGCCGAATTTTTAGCTAAAATTGAAGCATAAATCAATTTAAATTCTTTTGACAAGATACGCTTACCGAGTAGACCATTTTGATTGCTCGCAGTTAGATACATATAAAACAAAACGCACGCAAAATTTTAACTTTAGTGCAGTGGTAAAGGCACGATGTTTGCTGCAAGATGCCTAATTCCCAGCGAACATCCTTTAAATTCCAAAATCAATCAACATGAAGCATTTTGCGCTATTGATGTTCGGCTTTGTCGTTTCATTAGGCCAAATTTCCGGCCAGACAACAATAATCAGCAGCAAGCCTGCCCGTTGGACAAGTCCGACCTTAGATTCTACGTTTTCGCAGTACGAGATTTTTTCTATCGACACCAAAGCCTTAAAAGAAAGCTTTTCTGGAAAGGAAACACAGAAAAGAATCACGATCAGTATTGCGGAAAAAACATGGACGCTCAATGCACAATCCTCAGGTATTTGCCCAAGCGGTACCCCTGTCCAAGTAGATAAAACCCGTACCAGCATAGCTTTTGATCCAACATTCAAAGGTTTTACGCAACAAGGACTCCCTTTTCGGTTGACCATCAACGACGGATTTGTTGCCGGCTTCCTGCCTTTAGACAACAATGAATACTTCATCGAACCGCTAAACAACATCGATGCGCGTGCCGCCGCTGGTCTGTTCGTACTCTATGAAAAAAGAGACCTGATTGCCCGTTCAAACAAAAAATGCCTGGTAAAAGACATCAACCAGCACTACAACACTACGCTAAACAATAATTTTCGCGTTTTAAATGACTGTGCGATAGTAGAATTGGCTGTCGCGACGGATGTGTCGATGTATCAAAAATATAGTACAAGTACAACTGCTGTTCAGAATCGTGTAACCAGTATTATGAATCTGGTAGAAGGCCTTTACCAGACATCCTTTTCGCACAAAATTAAATTTACCATCGTCACTTGGTTTCAAAGTACAGGTGCCGATCCATGGACGGGCAGTACTTCTGCCGGAAACGTACTGGATAGTTTCTCCACCTGGGGGCCAAATGGCTTTAATCTAAACTATGACCTTGGTCAGTTCTGGACCAATAGAAATTTCGATGGATCTACAATCGGCATTGCCTGGGTAGGAGGGGTTTGTGCAAATAAATTTCGCCATCATGCGCTGCAGGATTTTAGCACCAGTGATGCCTTCATGCGCTGCATGGTTGCTCACGAGATTGGGCACAATTTCGATATGTCACACAATTCAGATATCATGGCCCCAACTGTATCAGCCTCAACTACCTGGAGTGCTTCCTCAATTGCTCAGATCAATAGCTTTCTTCCATCAGTGTTGGGTACGAGCTGTTTGGCTCCATGTTCAACAGGCGGTGGTGGCGGTGGAACGGGGGCTCCTCCCGTTGCCAATTTCTCAGTGGCTGCAAATGATACGTTTTGCATCAACAAACAAATCCTATTTGAAGACAAAAGTCTAAATAATCCTTACACATATAAGTGGACTTTCGAAGGTGGCACGCCGGCAATTTCCGCGCTTTCTGATCCAAAAGTGCTCTATAAAAACCCGGGAACCTATGCTGTGAGTCTGGAAGTCACTAATGCCTATGGCACCAATACCAAAACAATCAATATTATAGCAGTAGCTATTCCAATAGTTACTTTTTCATATCAGATCAATGCGCTCAGTGTCGCTTTCACCAACACCTCAACAGGTCCTGCTACCTGGTCCTGGAAATTTGGAGATGGAAAAACTTCTACACAAAAGAATCCTACACATACGTATAGCAACAACGGGAGCTTCAATGCTCAACTAAGCGCAACCAACACCTGCGGAAGCAAGACTGCTTCGAAGATTGTACCTGTTTTTGCTGCCACACCTGTTGCAGCTTTTAATCTGAGTGTTGGAAGTGGCTGTACGCCTTTCATCATACAACTAAACAATATCAGTACAAATGCACAATCTTATATCTGGGAACTACCAGGCGCGCAGGGCAGTAGCTCCTTTGAAAAAAATCCAACGGTAGTGTACACTTCTGCGGGAGTCTTCGATATAAAATTGATTGCTTTCAACGGTACTCTTTCAGATACTTTTCTATTGAAAAATGCGGTCCATGTAAAATCAGCACCTAATATTGCTTTCAATAGTTTTATTTATTTTGGCGGCCTGACACAGTTTAAAAACCAAACTACCGGGGCAAGTTCCCTCAAATGGGAATTTGGTGATGGCAGCACATCAAAGGATTCTATTCCGCTTCACTATTATTT
Organism: Saprospiraceae bacterium; assembly: GCA_049316985.1. Taxonomy (GTDB): domain Bacteria; phylum Bacteroidota; class Bacteroidia; order Chitinophagales; family Saprospiraceae; genus CANHEE01. Next base: position 7,008 of record JBMOJB010000183.1, read on the forward strand.
GAAAAGTGGTACTTACATCGTCAAAT
>JBMOJB010000184.1:0-6854 GCA_049316985.1 Saprospiraceae bacterium
CCTAAAATTGCAATCATTGGGCAACCCAACGTGGGTAAGTCCTCGTTGACCAACGTGCTTTTAGGTGAAGATCGCAATATTGTCACCAATATTGCAGGCACCACGAGAGACTCCATCAATTCACATTATAAGAAATTCGGATACGACTTCATACTTGTAGATACCGCCGGAATTCGAAAAAAGGCAAAAGTCCACGAAGATCTGGAATTCTATTCGGTAATGCGTGCCATCAATGCTTTGGAAGAAAGTAGCGTCGTACTGTTGGTATTAGATGCTACCGATGGTATCGAATCGCAGGATATGAGCCTATTTCACCTTGCTCACCGCCGCAACAAGGGCATAGTCATTGTCGTTAACAAATGGGACTTGGTAGAAAAAGATACCAATACCGCCCGGGATTTTGAAGCTAAAATCAGAGAACGAATCAGGCCTTTTGATGATGTTCCTATCTTATTTGTTTCGGTTTTGGAAAAGCAGAGGATTATGAAGGTGGTAGAGACGGCTATGGAAGTGGTAGAGAATCGCCAGCGGAAAATCACAACCTCGGTATTGAATGAAACCATGCTGGAAATTATCAAATCTGTACCGCCACCTTCACATCGCGCACACCAGATTAAGATCAAATATGTAACACAATTGCCGACATACCACCCTACTTTTGCCTTTTTCTGTAATTATCCGAAACAAGTAAAGGACAGTTACAAGAATTTCCTGGAAAACAAACTCCGGGAGAATTTCAAATTTACCGGTGCACCAATCGTGATTTATTTCAGAGAAAAATAAATTAGTTTATTAAAGTTATTTTATGCGAAAGTACATCCTTAGCACACTTGTATTTTACATCTTCGTACATTTTGCTACCGCGCAAAAAGAAATTAAACTGGAGGAAATCTGGAAAAATGGCACCTTTTCCGTTGCCGCTAATCGTGGATTCAACTTCCTCAAAGATGGCGTACACTACAGCAAGCTGGAAAAAGTAAACGGATCGCAAGGGATTCGTTCCTACAATATTTCAACCGGAAATGTAGACGCTGAATTACTGGATGGCCGATATGTTGCATTTAAGAAAAAAATCGAAGCCTATAGTTTTAGCGAGGACGAAAGTAAAATTTTGCTCTCCACTGAGGTAGAACAAATATACAGGCATTCCACACGCTGCAAATATTTTGTTTTTGATGTCAAAGAAAACAAAAGCAGCGAATTGTACTCAAAAGCACAACAATATGCCACTTTCAATGCTGGAGCGGATAAAGTCGCTTTTGTGTGTGAAAATAACCTGTACTACAAGGATCTCAACAGCGGAAAAGTTACCACTATCAGCAGCGATGGCAAACTGAATCAGATCATCAACGGCGCAACGGATTGGGTGTATGAGGAAGAATTCGCTATATCGAAGGGGTTCGAATGGTCGCCCGATGGTAAAAAAATTGCTTATCTTCGTTTTGACGAAAGTGCGGTTCCGGAATTTAGATTGGATTACTACAATAACGGCGTCTATCCCGAACCTTATACCTATCGCTACCCCAAAGTAGGACAACCTAATTCAACCGTTTCGGTTTTCATTTATGATACAGAAACCGGTAAAAACACCAAAGTAAGCAAGGACGAAGGTCCTGATGACTATTATCCACGCATAAAATGGACGCAAGATGCAAATAAACTTTGCATGATGCATATGAATCGTTTGCAAAACGAAATGACACTGCTGATCGCTGACGCCAAAAGCGGAGCAATATATCCGATGTATAAAGAAGTCAACGCCAGGTATATCGACATCCCAACTACCTTAATTTTTCTAAAAGACAATAAACAATTTTTACTCAGTTCAATGCAAGATGGATTTAACAATATCTATCTGCATGATATGAGCGGACGTCCGATTAGAAATATAACTTCCTGCAAATGTGATATTACTGATTTTTATGGAATAGACGAAAGCAAGGGAGAACTATTCTACCAGGCTGCCGAGAAAACGCCAATGGACAGAGAGATTTACAAAATAGACCTCAAAGGAGAAAACAAAATGATGTTAAGCAGTCAAAATGGGGCAAACTCAGCAGAATTCAGCAGTACTTTTGACTATTTTGTATTGGAAACTTCGACTATTAACCGTGCTCCGACTTATACTGTATTCAACAGAAAAGCTGAAAAGGTCAGACAACTGGAGAGTAATGCCGGCATTGAAAAAATTCAACAAGAAAAAGGATGCGCCAGCGTTAATTTTTTCGAGTTTAGCACAGCAGACAATACCAAGCTCAACGGTTGGATATTGAAACCTGAAAAACTAAAAAAGAAAAAGAAATATCCTGTATTAATGTATGTCTATGGTGGCCCGGGTAGTCAGCAAGTGCTCAACAGATGGAAAGGAGCAGACTACTGGTGGTTCCAGATGATGGCACAAAAAGGATATATTATTGCTTGTGTCGATAATCGCGGAACAGGAGCAAGAGGTGAAGATTTTAAAAAAGTTACCTATAAGCAACTGGGAAAATACGAAACGGCTGATCAGATCGAAGCTGCAAAATACCTGGGAAGTTTGCCAAATGTGGACCCTAAGAGAATAGGAATTTTTGGCTGGAGTTATGGTGGCTTTATGGCCAGCTCTTGTCTGTTCAAAGGTGCCGATGTATTCAAATGCGCCATCGCAGTTGCGCCGGTAACCAACTGGAAATGGTATGACAATATCTACACCGAAAGGTACATGCAAACCGAAAAAGAAAACGCAAAAGGATACGAAGAAAACTCTCCGATCAACTTTGCTGACAAAATGAAAGGCAATCTATTGCTCATGCATGGCACAGCAGATGACAATGTACATTTTCAGAATTCAGTTGAACTGTCCAATTCCTTGATCGCAGCCAATAAGCAATTTGATACTTACTATTATCCCAATCAGAACCACGGAATCAGGGCTGGTAATGGCCGACTCCATTTGTACACCAAAATGACCAATTTCCTGTTGGAAAAACTTTGATATGCACTTTTTAATAAACATCCGATCACTCGCAATATTGGCATTTATGCTTGTTGTTTTTCTTTGGGCTTGTAACCCTGCCGAAAAAAAGAAGCAAAACAATGCCAAACCTTACGTAGGACAATGGGCATGGGAAAAATCCAATGATGACAATTCTTTTTCCATTCATATCTATCAAAAAGGAGATTCTTTAATCGGCACCTACTGCGGTTCGCAAGAAAAAGGCTCGAAAATGGACTGTGCCATCGACAGCACAGATGTCGCATTCTGGTTCAAAAAAACCAACGATCAAAGTGTAGAATTCACTTTTCTCAGCTACAAAGAAGATGACAAAGGCAGAGCTTCACTAACAATCGATGGCGAAAACCTGATATGGAAAACCCTTCAGGCTCCTTCAACTGAGCACTATGCTTGGGATGTGGCCGTGATGAAGCGGGCGAAAGGAAATATACCGGGTATCAGTGCCAAATAAACTTCCATTGAACTGTAGGTTGTATGTCTTCAGTGCAACTACAAGCAGATCAAATAAAAAATGCGATATTATTGATTAATCTCGCATTTTTTATTATTTTTGCATGTATAATATCTCATCTATTATGATTGAACACCCACCGATAGGCGTACAAAATGAGGAAATCTATGTTTTAATAACCAAGATTCAAGAGAATGGATTGCTAAAAAAGGTTCAGGACGAGTATTTGTATTGGGATAAAATCAAATACAAAGCAGATGATAACAGTCCGGGAAGGTTGTGGTATGCAGTTAAAATGTTCAGAAATTTAAGGTCCGACAGGCTGAAATTTGGAAAATACACTTTCAAATATTGTCTGACAGATTATCTGCAAAGCGCCCTACATCAGTTTGATATGCATTCCCACGAAGTTATCAATCAACAAATTGGTATTTCATCATCTGAAAAGGCGAAGTTTATGCTTAGTTCGATTACGGAAGAAGCAATTTCCAGCAGTCAAATGGAAGGCGCGAATACGACCAGTAAGAAAGCAAAGGAAATGATTCTGCAACAGAAAAAGCCAAAGACGAAATCTGAGCAAATGATAATGAATAACTTCATTACGATAAAGCATATTGTCGAAAATAAAAACGAAGAAATCACTCCGGAGAAAATCCTCAAAATACACAAGCTAATCACCAGTAAAACACTTCAAGACCCCGAAGATGAAGGAAAATTCAGAGCCGATAATGAAGTTTATGTCGTTGACCACTCGAATAGTGAAGTAGTACACACACCACCCGAAGAAGAAGAACTTGATCAACTAATTAAGGATCTATGTTTTTTCTTCAATAATGATGAGCAAGAATTTATACACCCCATCATCAAGGCATGCACAATCCACTTTATGATCGGCTGGATCCATCCTTTTTCTGATGGGAATGGCCGAACAGCCAGAGCTTTATTTTATTGGTTTATGTTAAAAAAAGGATATTGGCTGTGCGAATATCTATCTATTTCGAGGATTATTAAGGATTCAAAATCACAATATGAAAAGGCTTACCTATATACCGAAACAGATGAAAATGACCTCAGCTATTTCTTGACTTACCATTTGAAAGTTATCGAAAAAGCATTTGAAGCACTGCAGAAGTATATAGACAATCAACAGAAAGAAGTCTTCCAAGCCACAAAATTTATGAGAATACCTGGCGTAAATGAACGAATGGCGCAAATCATAAAAATAATACATGATGATGCCCAAAAAATATTGAATAGTAAAGAAATCGAATCCAGATTTAAAGTGTCAAACTTCACAGCCAGAATTGACTTAAAAACTTTAGTTGAGATGGGTTTTTTAGAAGTTATTCAAGTCAATAAAAAGAAACAGAATTTTATTAAATCGACAGACTTTGACAATATCGTAGGACAATGCAAATAGTATCGTATACGAAATTTTTACTTTTTTGCTTCACTTTTTTCCGCTGCATTTTTCGAAAGCTGTGCACAATATTCACAAACCACGCAGCGATCAAACCACAGCGGATCACAAGCCCGGCCTCATCAAACGGCTAGTGAATCGAATTAATTTTTGAACCATAATCAATTATAATAGAAAGTCAACAATACATAGACAACATATCTGCATAATTCTCTATATTTGATTTCAATACGCTAAAATCAATTTATATGGAAAGTTCAATGCACGCTTCTTTTATATTCAGTAAGAAGCCATCAGTTTTTGCCGGAGATTATCAGATAACCAATGCTGCTTTGGCCAAATATGGTGTCGCACGTGAAAAGTTCGGATCTACTGATATCATCTTGTCGGCAGAAAGAAAATTCAATGTGAAAGATTACCAGTATTTGCTTGATTCCGGGGATGTTGGTATGCGATTTCTTCCGATCAACGAATATGGATCTTTCATAGCCGCAGATGGGAAAGAAGTCTGGGCATCTGAATTGGTAGATAATCTGTTGCGCAAGAAAATGAATCTGCAGGAAACCGATCCCATTTTTGCCTATATGTATTATATACATCCTGAACTGAACAACGATACTATATCAAATTTTGCTGCGACGGAAAAAATGGAAATGGGTGTAACGCATTTAGGTAGTTACTATGGAATGGGCGTCACCTCAAATTCACCTCCTCTTTATCACAATCGTCGATGGGGCGTTGTAGGTTCTGATCACGGATACCCGTGCAATGTCATGGTTTTAACGATGGCCGATACTGATCAGGCCATGCTGAATAAGAACTTACAGCTAACTGATAAATTCCTCAACAATGGTGTTCGTTTTCCGGTCAATTATAAGGAATCTACGTTCAGAATGGCGGATTTGAACACCTGTTTTATGTTTTATAGAGATTGGATCTATGAAGAGAGTTATCTGAAAACGGACCCTACCTGGTTTACCTATTGCGCTGCACACAAGACGCTCGTTACAACTATAGCAGTGAATCTGCCTCACAACCTTCGATCCTTCAAAGAGGTCTACGGAGAAAGCGAAGGTGATGCTTTCTGGAAATTCTTTACCTTTAATTACTTTTCCTTATTTGGGGAGGAGTTCACCGCAGATAAGGAAACGGATTTCGAGCCGCTTTGGAAAAAAGACGGATTAACTTCAGCACAAATAAAGCCTTTTACAAAAGAAGAATATGTTGCATATGATGAAGCTCGGAGAGAAAATAAGCTAGACACATTTACTGGCTTCAAGCCTCTATCACCGACGCAGGGAACACCATGGGCTCCCCAAATGACCTCAGATGTAATCCTTAATTTTGTTGCAGCATATGCCAATTTCATAGATGCAGGTGCACTGGTTTGCTGCGCAACTTTGATGGCTTTCAGAGCAGAAGTGACCAAGAGAATGGTCATAGATGACGACGATTATTTACAGCATGTAATGCCTATTATTGAGCTTATTATGCTGGCCGATGCCAAAACAAAAGCGCTGGCCGCAGAAGACAAAGATTATAAACAAAGCGCTTATTATAAGACTATGTTTAGTGGATTGTTTATCGGTTACGGCGGAAAAGCTGAGGATCTTCCTGCAATTCTTAATCAATTTGAATCATTGGAAGCAGTGAGAAATGATTTAACTTTTTTTACGGATCTAATCTCTACGACTGAGACGAGTCCCGAAAATATGGCCTGGTGGTCGCTTAACAAAATCAGAGATGAATGGGAAAACCTACAGAACGGAACTCCTATTTCTGTGGAAGAAACTTACAAATGGATGAGCATCGAAATAAAAGGCCAATATGAGCTTGCAAGAAAAATAGTGGGACCGGCAGAAAATTCAATCACTTTCAACACACCTCCTGCAATAGCGCATATGATTGAAATCGGTTTCTATGAAAAGAACCCTCATAACCTGAGTTCGATTATTAAAATAAGCAAATTTGATTAGAATTCGTCACGT
>JBMOJB010000185.1:0-6851 GCA_049316985.1 Saprospiraceae bacterium
AAAAAGATAAAGACTCTTAAAGTCTAAAAGTAGAATTAATTGTTAATTGTTAATTGTTAATTGATAGTGCATTTCGGAGAAGTATATAGATTTGATAGATGTAAATATTTATTAAATAAATTTAAGGTACCTTAGGTTCGACATATTTTGCACGAATGGATTTGAATCCATCCAATTTTTCAACGCTCCCAATTTGAGTGCCGCTTCACTTCAAAACCAATTCGCGATATGGTCAAACCTTTCAATAGCAATTGAAAGCTCAGTATCGTGCAATGATAAGACATACCTATATGGCATGAAATACCATTTCGGAGTTTGGGTCGATATTTTCAATATAATTTTTTAAAACTACAGCAATGCAGTATATTTGAAAAATAACTTTGTAAAATTGATATTGTACAAAAAAAATCGTATCATTACATAAATATAGTGCTGCTTTCCTTTTTTTGCACTTTCAGCAATATGTGACTTTTCTTTTTAGCCAAACAAGCGGCACCTCTCGCCATCAAGACCTGAGAAAAAATGAAATCTTTATACTGTTACAATTTTTCATTTTAGCTGCTTAATAATTTTCATTTCTTGAGATTCAACCTTTTTATGCGGTAAATCAGGTCAGCCGAATTGACCTCTTATAGAATGTAAACTTCGTAATACGGCCTACGCCTTTTGCTATTTCATATGCTTGAAAGACCACATGAAAAATAGTAAAAGTGAATATCGAAAAGCAATTTAATTGTTTATGAACTACCGATATTAGTATGCTCCTTTACTCTCTAGCTCAAAAAATCAATACTATCGAAACGCAAGTTCCGTATGTCCGGATAAAATAGGGCACAAAATTTACTTTGTCGCTGAGATTTTTTGAGTGAGACTAACTAAGCTTTTGGAACTACAATATGTTGCAGAAGAGAAAGCAAATGAATATTTCAGAAATTATACAATCCAAAAATTTACGAAATGAAAAAACAACTATTATTGATTCTTTTTGCTGCCAGCAGTTTGCTTGTATTATCTCAAAATCCAATATTGACTGTAAGTAATGTTAATAATGTATTTGGTTCTTCTGCTAATTTGCCCGTCGGAAGTTCTTTTATTTTAGACCTGCAGTTTTCAACGCCGCCTGGATGCGATAAGGTGATCATCACCATCGATATTCCTACAGATGTTGTATTTCTTTCGCCGATACCTGGCTCAGGACTTTACACAGGAACACAAAGTGGCACGACGCTGACGGTAATGAGTACAGGTCCGATTTCTTCTTCTGAAAAAATACAGGTAAATCTCAAAATCAAAGATGACGGAACTGTTTGCGAAAACCAAATATATAGTTTTACAGCCACTGTTGCATTTCAAAATGGTACGGCACCATGTTCCTCAGCAGTTTTTTCAAATACTGTAACGGTTAAAGGGCTCTATACACAGCAGCATTCAATAGTGGTTAACCGAGAAAATGCTAATGTTAACTTGTGTGCAGGTGGATATGCAAAATATAAAATCTTACTTCCACACATAGATCGATATGGCGGCTACAATTTGACCAATGTGGTTATTAATGCCATTACGCAAGGGACACCGGTGACGCTACTTGATGGTAGTTACAATAATGTAGCGTTTACTTATACGCCGGTTTCTGGTAATACGTGTGAAAATAATATCACGTGGAATATTACGAATATTAATGTGAACGTCTCAAAAACATATTACTTGATTGTCAGTTACCCTTGTAACTGTTTTCAAGCAAACTCGGTGGTTAATTTTCAAGCAAATCTCACTGGTCTGCGGCCTTGTGCAGTATCTGAAATAGCAACTTCGAACCTGCTAACGAACAATTTATCCAGCGTATGTTGTAGTGGCAGCAATTCAACCGGTATTGTTGCAAAAACATCTTATTATGGTTATGATCTTTGCCCGGGCGGTTGCAATCCAGGGAACTACTCTATTTTATTCGACAATACGTTCAACAATCAAAACTACAACAACTTAACCATAAGTGATCTAATACCACCGGAAATCACAGTAACAGGCATAAATTCTGATACATACCTGACTTATTTGGATAATGCACTCAATGATCTGCAATTTTGTTACAAGACAAATCAAAATCCAACCTGGGTGTGCAAAACTGTTAAAAACTCACCTATTTCCGGAGAATTATTCAGAAACTTTAGTGTTACCTCGACTGGCGGTGCTGGCAACGTTTCAAATCTAGATTTGCTGGTAAATGAACGAATAATCGAAATCAAATGGGAGTTTAATAATCCGATTCTAGCTTGGATAGGATTAATTCAAAACAAGATTATATTTACAGTTAATTCCGGTGTCACTTCGGTAACCGACAATATTGCCAATTTTACGTCAACTTCTCCATTCTTAAATACTTCGGCACTTACAAAAGTATTTTTGACAACATGTAATCCTTATATCTCGCAACGTAAAACTGTCAAAAAAGTAAATGATAACAATTTTTATTCATCAATTGGAAATTGTAACCCTGGAGACATTCTCCGTTATCGTTTAGTTACAAGCAATCTTGGAAGTGGTGATCTGAATAATGCTATACTAGCGGATATCCTTCCCATACAATTCGATTACATAGGAAATCCCCTGTTTTACTTCGGACCTAATAGTAGTGCTGCTCCCAGTTCCAGTATTGTACTTCCAGCAGGAGCTACTTACAACTTTGATCTCAATACCGGAACGGTTAACATGAGCAATATTTCAATTCCGTCAAAATGTCTAAACAACGCCCAATATTTAATTGTGGAGTTTGATGTAAAAATAAAGCCTGGAACAGCTGTAGGGTCGTACAAAAATAATTACACAATCAATGCTCTAACTTCCGGATATGCAACGGTAAATGTTAACAATTTTTATAAAATTGATGCGAAGCTTTATGTCGATTGCGCAGAAAACAGCGAAAAGACAGATACTACAATTAAAGTGAAAGCAGGTGATGATGTCTACTATAGGTACGTTATCACTAATCAGGGAAATATTTCAATAAGTGATATAAGAATTGGAAATTTAATTCCCGGCGTTGGCGATAAAACGTTAAGTGTATGCGGCAACAGAAATAGCCAATATCAGGTAGACTATGGATTTCCAGGTGCGGTGACCAATTTGAGTGGCCCTCCCTCAATTACCGGTTTTTCAAATTCTGGAAATTGTCTAGACAATATTTGTTCGCCACCACTTACCGGAAATCAAACAGTAAGTTCAAATGAACTTGTAATCGCCCTTCCCAGCGCCTATATGCTCGCACCAAATACGTCGATAATTTATCGGGTAAAAGCGAAGGCATCTACTTCGGCTACAATTGGACAAAAAGCATTTAACGATTATACTTTTTGCGCTAAACGTGATGATACCGGCAATCAAATTCAACCTGCTACTTCTAATATGGCAAGTGTCGCTATACAAGTCAGTTCAGATTGTGCGGTAGACACTATTAATTGTAAAAACTTAATTAAGAAATTTGACTTAATCGATATAGACGGAAAATCTTGTTGTTATCGATTAACGATTACTAATCCGTATCCCAATACACTCGAACATATTGTATTGCATACGACTGGCGGCAATTCCCTTAGTTATACAAATTTGTTAAATGGTTGGACCATTTTCCAGATGTCCTCTACTCAAATTGAAATACAAGCACCTACAACATATCTACCAACCGGAACAACCAGCGTATTGGAATATTGCATAGATTATACCAGCTCACCACAAATCATTAATGGGTATTTTACAAGTAAAGACAAGAAACTTTGTCCATTCATTAATAATTCCAAGTGTCAACCTCCGACAATTGATTCCTGTTTGTCTATCGTAGAAGATAGGCTTGAGTGCAAGGAAAATAGATACTATTACAGCTTTTGTGTAAAAAATGCTTCAAACAATTCTTTTAGTATTAAAGAATTTACGATGGTCGCAACGGGTTCTGCAACAATTAACACACAATCAGTACCGCTTGGCGTCACCACAACTGTAAGTGGTTTGGTTCACTCATTTGTACTGCCAGTAGCACTCGCCCCGGGATCTGTGTCTTGCACTTATATAGTCGAGCTTCTTGGAGTAGTTCCCGGCCAATCCGTTGAATTTCCAATCACCGGCCATAAAGACGCCACGCATACTGTTTGTTGCTTTGACAGTGACAATGTAAAGAAAATAATCATCAAAGATTTGTGCGCACCTGATTGCGTAAAACAAATGGATGTGGAGGCGGTAAACCTAATAGATCCCCTTGGCGATAAGGTGCCCTGTTGCTATACTTTGCGTATTAATAATGATTATCAGCCAAATTACTTTACCAATATTGTAGTAAACGCAATAAGCAGTGGAGTTTCATTTTCTTCTTATAGTGCTAATCCGCCATGGACCGGGACAATCGTACCTGGACTAACTTCAATGACTTTTTCATATAACCCTACCATTCCAAGCAATCTTTCTATCGTTGCTAATTATTGTATTTCCGGTGGCGGTGCCAATAAAAGCATCGAAGTACTCTGGTATAAGGGCGAAAAGATTGTATGCAGAGATACAATCGATTTAGAATGCAACTCGAGCCCCATGAATTGTGCAGATATTGTTAGGCCTGTGTTGAACTGCGATCCAAAGGGAAATTATCAACTTCAATTTACCGTAAAAAATTTATCAGGATTTGCCGCTAACAAAATCACATTGATTTGCAATAATCCAGTATTGAGCAAAGAATTCAATATTAGCCTTGCAAACAATGCCACATCACCCCTATTGTCGGTAGATTTAACTGGTTTAGGAATGATTTCCGGCAATGCATATTGCTTTACGGTAGTATTGCACAGAACAAATCAATATGGACAAGACGTTCAATGTTGTGAAGGTGAAACTGAATGTTTTGTTGCTCCACAATGCACTAGTGCTTCATGTGAATGCAATTCCGAGGATTTTATCTATTTCAAGGGGCCAGAGGATTTTATCAAAAAAATTAAATGCGGCGACAAGAGGGCAATTCCGTGTAATACAAAATACATGTTATTTGGTGATTACGTTTGTAAAGGCGAATGTGCAATAAGTAAATATAATATCAAAATTACAGGGCCTAATAACTTTTTGGAAACCTATTCATCGCCTAATCTAAATATAACATTGTATTTTGAAAGACCCGGAGATTACGAAATCAATGTGGATGTTAATTGCGGTGATAAAAAATGCAGATGTACATTGAAGTTCAATGTCAATTGTGAAAAGTGCGATCAGCCAATTTTATCCTCAAAAGATGCAATTTTAGTCCAGATGAATGAAAATGAAAATTTTGGAAATAGGAAAGAAATACTAGTTGGAAATTTGCCTTCAACAAAATTAGGAAAAGCCGGACTGGTGAGAAGTTTGATTGAATTTGATCTTAGTCAAATTCCGAAAAATGAAAAAATTACTGCAGCTTGGTTAAGCCTGACTGGTTGGAAAACAGATGAGGACTTAGGCGGAAGTAGAAATATTTTGGGGACTAACAGCTTAAAAATTCAACGTATAGATACGACAAGGACATCTAAGTGGTTGGACACCAAAGTCACTTGGGCAAATCAACCTAATGTTGCAATGGGTAAAACTTCCAAGGAGTTAGTTCAAATAGCTGACATTCAAAAATATCAAGACGTAAGTGTTGATGTAACGGCGTTGGTTAATGAAATGCATAAAACCAGTAACAATGGTATGCTATTGAGCCTTCAAAATGAAAATGATAGCAAAAATGGTGTGTTTGCTAACTTCTATTCCCGAGATAATATGCAACAAACATTTAATATTTTTCCAACATTGCAAATTTGTTACGGTGATAAAACTATTGGCGTAGCGGAAAAAAATAATGAAAATTTGGAATCATTTTCAATTTATCCTAATCCCGCTAATAATGTATTGACAATAGCGGCAGAAACACCTGCAGAATCAGAGCTAAATATCAAAGTTTATGATTTGCGGGGAAGAATGATCCTAAGCAATAAAATTGAAAAAGGAGTTCAGTTTAAAAATGTTGATATTACCAATTTAATACCAGGAATGTACATAGTTGAAATAAGTTATTTGAATCAAATATTGAAGGTTCAGAAGGTAATAAAGCAACTTTAAGCAGAGGACTGAATCGACACACTTATAACTGTCGTACCTAAGTTTACTAGTAATATCTTTCGGAAGGTTTAAGTATTACATTTGGTGGTTAAAATGTCGTACGAGCTCACCGCTTTTCGCAGCATTTTAGTGCGAAAAGCGGTGACAAACGGGAAAAACAATATCACAGAAGCATGGAATATTTAAAATCAATGCAGTGGAAGACGGCAAGTTGATTTTCTTTCACATGAAAACTTAAATCGAGCGCTAAGTTGAACAACTTAGAAGTTTATCTCCTGTAGTGATCACTTACAACTAATCAGCTGCTTGCAACTAAGGGAAGCACAAGTCAAGCGGAAATTAAAACTTGCAACCATCTAACATTAGAATTAGGATGGTAGAATCATCTATGGATCAACAATTACTGCCGCTAATAAAGCGAATTCAACCAATTTACACGAATGATATCGCTGCAAATTATCTTGAGCACGTTTCAATATCGACTCACTTAGCGTAAAATTATACATAGTCCTTTGCCTAATTTCCAGAACAACTTTTAATAATTGAAGTTTACGCCAAAGCCGCCACTGATTTTTGCCACCGTAATAAAAAATTACTTAATAGTGTAATCGTCTTACGTAGAAAACTGCCCAAATTGTGAACTCCTGAACTTCATTACTGATTGAAGAACTTCTCAAATATATTAATAAAATTAATATTAACCTGAGTTCGATTAATTAGAATCTATATTTTTTTGGGAAGTGCGTAAA
>JBMOJB010000186.1:0-6820 GCA_049316985.1 Saprospiraceae bacterium
CGTGACGAATTCTAATCAAATTTGCTTATTTTAATAATCGAACTCAGGTTAATACCAACTTTTAGTGGATATTTCAATAGTATCATTCTTTGTTCAGTTTTGTTAAAAAACTATATATATTTGCTACATAACTTTAGTACTAAAAAGAACTGGAAATGAATAAGCAGATAATTGTAGTCTGGGGAATGATGATGCTCGCTCTTTTTGCGAAAGCACAAGATGTAAATATCCACGAATTAATTCAACGCACTGACTTGACAATGAGTCAAATAGGCTCTATTGCAGAAGCTTATTTTGCGAAAGCAGGAAGAGTGCGCGGCACTGGATACAAACAATATGAGCGTTGGAAATACGAACAGAAATTTCACTTAAATGAAGATGGTTCTTTTATATCAAGAACTAGCGAGTCGCAAGCTTATCAAGCGGCTTTGCCTGCCTTGCGAAATAATGCCTCAAAGGATAGAAAAGGCCCTACACCTTGGAAACAATTGGGTCCGTCGAGTTGGACGCGAACTTCGGGATGGAATCCCGGAGTTGGTCGCTTGACTTCGGTAGCAGTTCATCCGAGCGATGAAAAAACGATGTATGTGAGTTCGCCAGGTGGTGGTTTGTGGAAGACGGTAGATGGGGCAAAATCATGGTCACCTTTGTTGGATTCTGTAAATTCGGCTTGGATGAATTTTTTTAATCTTTGTATCGCACCTTCTGACCCAAATACTATTTATGCGGGATTGAGTCAAGGCGGTGTCCTGAAATCAAAGGATGCAGGCGTCACTTGGATCGCTTGTATCGGCGGTCCTAATAATGTAAAAAAGATTTTAGTGTATCCTTCTGGCATAGACACGCTTTTTGTGGCTGCTGACAATGGACTTTTTCGCTCTTACAATGGCGGTAAAAGTTGGACTATTTCCAAATCGGGTGGTTTTCAAGATGTCGAATACCTAAATAATGCGCCTAATACAATCATCGCTTCCGCAAATAACAATTTTATTTCACGTTCGACGGACTTAGGAGCGAGTTGGACAAATGTTAAATTAGCTGCTTCGGGTAGAACACTTTTGGCGGTTTCGCCAAGCAACAATAATATCGTTTACGCTGTACAAGCAAAAGGTGATATTTTTGGTCGTTTTTATCGTTCCGAAGATGCTGGACAAACTTTTAACGCCACAATTGTCGGCGATCCACAAAATGGTACTAATTTTTTTGGCTATGACCCACTGGGATTAGATGCGAGGGGACAAGCAAATTACGATATGGCAATATGTGTCAATCCGAAAAATCCAGACGAAGTACATATTGCGGGAATCATTTGTTGGAAAAGCCTTAATGGAGGCTCGTCTTTCATTGCAGAAACTGCTTGGAATTTGCCCAATACAATTGGCTATAATCATGCAGATGTACATGGTTTGGAATACGTAAATGATAATATTTATTCGGTTAGCGATGGCGGTATTTATGTTTCTAAGGATAGAGGAGAAGAATGGACAGATTTGTCCACAGGTCTTGCCATTCGTCAGCTTTATCGGATCGCTTGCGCAAAAACGAATGCAGATGCCATAACAGGCGGCGCACAAGATAATGGAACTACTTTTCGACAAGCAGATGGTTCCTGGTTGGAATGGCTCGGGGCAGATGGGATGGATTGTGTAATTAGCCCAACAGATGAAAAAATTGCTATAGGAACAAGCCAATATGGAAGTATTTATAAGACAACAGATGGTGGATTAACAAGAAAAACCTTGAAACGGCCTGTTAAATTTGACGATGCGACTAAGAAAGAAGTCGAAGTTAGTGGCAATTGGGTAACGCCGATTACAATGCATCCGAATTCGCATGATACCGTTTACGGTGGTTGGGATGCCGTTTATCGTTCGGATAATGGCGGTACAATTTGGAAAAAATTGAATCAAGATGTGACGATTAGTTCCCTAAATTGCTTGGTCATTGCGCCTTCGGATGCCAATTATATTTACGCAGCCAATAATATCCGACTTTTTAGAACATCTGATGGTGGCGAAACTTGGACATCTTCTCCGGCGGGGAATATTACCTCTATTTGTGTCAGCCCCCATAATCCAGAGAAAATATGGATTACGACCAGCGCAACTGCAAATAACGTAAGAGTTTCGACCAACATGGGAACGACTTTTACTAATATAGCAACTGGCTTGCCTACCATAGCGGCTCGCTCTATTGTCGTGGACAATGAACGTACCGAAGGGCTTTATGTCGGTATGAATATTGGTGTTTATTACAAAGATAATGTCAATAAAAAATGGATTTTGCACGCGTCAGGTTTGCCTTTGGTTGCTGTCAATGAAGTAGAATTGCAACAAAGTTCACGCAAAATTAGAGTAGCAACTTATGGTCGGAGTATCTGGGAATCGGCGATGCAAGCCGTTCCGGAATCGGTTGATGCTGGACCAAATATAGCTTTACATTGCAACAAAAGAGATACTATTCTAACAGCAAAAGGTGGCATTTCTTATCTTTGGAGTACTGGCGAGACTACAGCTAGCATTAAAGTAAAACCAGCAGTAACAACGATTTACACCGTTACTGCAACGATGAGTGATGGCAGCAAAACAACTGATGATGTACTGGTAAAAATAGATTTCACTTTACCAAAAGTAGAGCTTACAAGCAGCAATGGTTTAACTTTAGATTGCAATGTAACAAGTACTAAGCTTACGGCAAAAGGTGATGGGAACTTTGCTTGGAGCAACGGAGCTACTACGGCTACTACGAGTATCAATACAGCAGGCACTTTTATGGTAACTGTAACTGCTTCAAATGGCTGTACCGCTACACAAAGTGTAACGATGACCTTGCTGCCAAGCACAAGCGATACTACGAAAATCAATGCCTGTTATGCTTATACTTGGACTGTCAATAGAACTACCTATCAAAGTTCAGGAATTTATAGTGAAAAAATTGCTTGCCATACAAAATACTTAATTTTAAATATTTTGCCTACCCCAAATATCAATGATATTGCTTTTGCAGTATGCGATACTTCAAATTTAAGCATAAATACCAATACCATACGTTGTTTCCCTAATCCATTTGGGTCAGATCTAAACATTTATTTTAATCTGGTAAATAATGTAGGAAACCTCGTTTTCAAAATTTGTGATATGCAAGGTCGAGTACTCGGTACTTCCGAACAAGGTAACTTGACCTCGGGTAACTACGCGCTCCGATGGAATCTTTCTGATCTCAGCAATGGCATTTATAATCTATATATGGAAGTAGATAACAAACGCTTATTTACAGAACGGGTAGTGATGATAAAGTAATAAGTATACATCAAGGAAAAGTCATAAGAGCCCTGATTTTCAATAGATTAGAAAATGTGTCGATTTTATAAATTTTCTATGCAAATAATTTGCAAAATACTTAATGCAAAAAAGGACTAAGCTAAAAACCCTAAAAGAGTAACGGAATACCACTTGCCATTTTCATTACTAAACATTACTTTGATCGGTAAAATATATTCAACAGAAAAATGGAATGATATTCAATTTCACTCAAATCCAACCCCTGGCTTCGACTACCAATGGTAGTTTTAACTACCAGAGGTACTCAGGTTCAACTTGAAATGTTATTCTCATCTCGGGCTGATTTTGAAGAGTGGAGTTTGAAAGGGGTGGAAAAAATTAGCATTCCTTAGAGTTAGCGCCAATTCTGAAAGACAGCGAACTAATTGAAATTGATATGAATGACTTGAAAAAACTTTATAGAATAGCAGGAATAGCAACAATAATGATTGTTATACTTATTCCAATTCAGATTTTTATATTTTGGATGTATCCTCCCCCGAGTTCGCCAAAAGAATTTTTTGAACTATTTAATGAAAATTGGATATTAGGATTATTGAGTTTAGATTTACTTTATATTGTAAATAACACTCTGATTATTTTCGTTTATTTGGGATTATATGCCGCATTAAAAAGGACAAATTTAGAATATATGACTATTGCCTTAGTGATAGGATTCATTGGGATTGCTTCCTATTATTCATCGACTGTGAATTTTGAGATGAAAGCATTGAGCCAACAATATATGGACTCTTCATCGACCGAAACAAAAGAACAAATAATATCGTCCGGAAATTTACTTTTACTTAGATATAAAGGGACAGCTTTTGATATTTATTACATTCTTAATGCATTAACCTTGATAATTGCTTCAAGAGTGATGCTTATGGATGAGACATTTAGCAAAACAACAGCGATTTGGGGCTTAATTGCTGGTGGACTAATGATAATTCCATCAACTGCGGGAATGTTCGGTTTAATCCTATCATTAGTATCATTAATACCTTGGGTAATTTTTTCAATATTGATTGCGAAACGATTTTTTAGACTTGACAAAATGAATGAATGAAGTATTGGCGTTAACAGCACCTACAAGAAATTGGCGGTTCAGTGCTTAAATGGAGCTTTGTGCTTCGAAATCGCCAACATCTTGTAGCTGCAAAACGTTATGCGGGATACTAAGAAAGATATACAAGAAAATAACGAATATAAAATGACAACAACTATTGTTTTAGACAATCTAAATTCTAAGGATCCGAAAGTAAAATACGGATATGCAAAGGAATTGCTAAAAATTGGTGCAACTAAACCCGAAATGCTTTACGACCATTTCGATGAGTTTCTAAAATTATTAAGCAGCAGTAATAACATTCTTAAATGGACTGGCATCGACCTCATTGGCTATTTATCCAGTATTGACAAGGATAATAAGTCAGATTCAACGATTGAAATTCTTCTTGAGTTTCTTCATTGCGGACATTTAATCACTTGCAATCACGCAATTTTTGCACTTGGGAAAATTGCTGAAAAAAAGCCCGAACAAAGAAAAGAAATCATTGACGAATTTCTTAAAATCCAAAACGACATGTTTGATACACTTGAATGCAAAAACATAGCCATTGGAAAAGTAATTGATGCAATAAAGCCATTTTCAACAGAAATAAGAAATAATGAAAAGGTGATTAATTTTATTGAAGCAGCAACCACAAACGACAGAATTTCAACGAAGAAAAAAGCAACCCAACTATTAAAAAGAATTCGAATATGAAACACGCAGGCAAAATAGTTTTATATGGTTTTCTATTGTGGTTAACCGTTTTTATCATTTCATTTTTAATATTTCCCCTAAAGGAAAGTAATCCACCTTTTTTTGAAACCCTGATAAGCATTTCCTTAACAGCTTCAGCAATTTTTTATGGACATATTTATTTCAAAAAAGAAGTTTTGACAACAAAAAAGTGTGTTTCTACCGGGCTTTTTTGGGCAATGATTAATATTGTCATTGACCTTCCATTATTTCTTTTAGATAGTCCAATGAAAATGGCATTTACCGATTATTTGACCGACATAGGTCTAACTTACATGATAATACCTCTTGTTTTGTTGGTCTATGCATATAGAAGAGATAATAAATAAAAAAAGCACATGACCGTAACAACAACTTGCTGTCCACGTCGCCCACCAGCCAGCCCACAAACCCCACGCACGGCAGCATGCTAACCGTTAGCGGCAATGGTAGGGCGACACTACTAAACATCGACATTTGTGCTGACAACGGACTACAAAAAGCCACCGCACAAGCCAAAACAAATTGCAGCACATTTTATTTTGCCCAAGCATAAAAAGACAGCTTCATAGTAAACTTTGACTTCTCATTAAGATTGTATGTGTGAATGATGTAATTGTCTTCTTTAATTGTGTAACTTTTATCAAATTAAAGGACTCACCTTTGTGTGATTTTAAAATCACACAAGAATGAAAAAAACACTCATCATCAACGGACATCCCGATAAAGAAAGTTTTTGTTTTGCTTTAGCCGAAAGTTATAGAAAAGGTGCAGAGCAAGGCGAAGCAAAATGTAAAGTAATCAATTTAATTGATTTAAAGTTCAATCCCATCTTAACCTATGGTTACAGAAAAGTATCTGAGTTAGAGCCTGATTTGCTGCAGGCACAAAAAGACATTTCTGAAGCCAATCATTTGGTGTTTGTTTATCCGAATTGGTGGAGCACTTATCCAGCATTACTGAAGGGGTTTATAGATAGAGTCTTTCTTCCTAATTTTGCATTTAAATACAAAGATAAGGGTCCATTTTGGGATAAATTATTAATAGGAAAATCATCACAACTAATTGTTACAACAGATACACCTAATTGGTATTATTGGTTAATAAACAAAAGTCCGGGACACAATTCCATGAAAATTGGGATCTTAGAATTTAGCGGAATAAAACCTGTTAATATTAAAACCTTTGGCCCTAAAAAAACATCGGATGATAAAAAAAGAAAACTATGGTTGAAAGAAGTGGAAGAGTTGGGAAAAGTGCAAGGCAAAATTTAGACAATGAAAGCAATTATCTGCACCAAATACGGACCACCTGAAGTTCTTCAATTAAGAGAGGTAGAAAAACCTGTTCCAAAGGACAATGAAGTGCTTGTAAAAATACTTGCTACAACAGTAACAGTTGGAGACGCAAGAGTTAGAGGATTTGTAGTCCCTCTTTCATTTTGGCTTTTTGCCCGAATAGTTCTTGGCATTTTCAAACCAAGAAAAGAAATACTAGGGAGTATTTTTGCAGGCGAGATAGAAGCAATAGGCAAAGAAGTAAAAATATTCAAGAAAGGCGATAAGGTTTTTGCGTCTTCTTCACACAATTTTGGTGCTTATGCGGAGTATATATGTATTGCAGAAAGTGGCTGTATAGCAATCAAACCAATAAATTTAACTTAGTAACCTGAGTTCGATTAATTAGAATCTATATTTTTTTGGGAAGTGCGTAA
>JBMOJB010000187.1:0-6766 GCA_049316985.1 Saprospiraceae bacterium
TTACCCCTAAAAACGGTGTTACAATAACAAATTTAACTAATATCGGATTTGTGCTAAATAATATTCCATACGGGGAAACAAAAATTGAATATAACATCAAAACTTATGCTACAAGCTGTACTAGGCCATTTTGTACTAGTGCTGAAATTTCAATATACCGACCTTCACCCTTTCCAGATTGTAGTTGCAATTCAAATAATTGTAATTTAGTGTGCCATGCCAACTTTGATAACATATCAGGATTGAGTCCATTTATAGATATTCTTATCAGTCCAGTAGTTAAGAATTCCCCAGATTTATATATTGGCGATGTCAATAAAGTAATATACGGACCTGGATATCCATTTTCCAGTGGTGGATTCTTCTGTGATAGAGATTTCGTATTTGGAAATTTGCCTAAAAATTATGTGCAAGCAAATAATGGAAACGCGAATAATGAATTTATTCATATGGGTAGTGCCCCTAGCAATGTAGAATGCATATTTTTGCCACTTCGGTCTCCACTGAAGGTAGGGAAAGATTATAAAATTAGATTTTCTAAATTCTCAGGTTGTTCGAATCGGGTGAATTTTGCATTTAGTATAGATCAACCCTGCAAGCGACCTGCAATATTAGCTGGTCTAATTAGTGGTACAAATATTGGTTGTCCGGGATTTAATCCGCAAATAGTTGGGAAGGATTTTACAGGAAGTCCTGTTAATCCACCCACTTGGGAAACTCTTGATTTTAATTTTAATGCAGCTGACGCTTCGAATTATGTTACCATATTTCAGAACCCAGCTTCATTTTTAATTCCTGCCATTAAAAGCAATTATGCGAGGTCTTTATATTTGGATGACATAGAAATTACCGTATTGAATGCACCTCAAATTACAATTGTGCCTACGATAGAAAAAAGATGTATTGGCGGAAATGTCGAAATATCATATGAAATATGTGTTGTAAATAATTCTTCCGGCACCATAACATTGACACCAAAACTACCCACTAATTCAGGTTTGACGTTTAGTAGTTCATTAAATAGTGGATTTCCAAATGGTGTGCCAATCACAATTTCTCTTCCAAGTAATGGGCAAAATTGCATTGTTAAGAAAATTATTTATGAGGCTAGCAGTTTAATTCCCGTCAACACTGTAGTAAATATCGGCCTTGATATAGATCCTTGCTTAACTTCATGTATTGATGTGACAATGCAAGCGGGTCTGCCTGTTAATGCAGATTTTACCATTATTGCGCCAGAATTGTGTGCCACGATATCTCTAGTGGCCGACAACACGGTTAATGGTTCAGGAACTACCCATGATTGGGTTATTAAGCAAGGAACTGGCAACCCCATGAACCTCGGATCAGGAAACTCTGCTACTGCATCGGTTTCCGCAGGATTGACATACGATATTACTCATACAGTATCGAATTTGTGTGGTTCCAGAACAATTACAAAGACAATTGTTATTCCTACTAATCCTATCATAACAATCATTGAAAATTCAAATATAGCAGCAAATGATGGAATAATCTGTGCCGGTGATGATGTTACTTTGTCGGTTCCGTCAGTCATCGGTCAGACCTATTCCTGGAATACCGGAAACACCAGTAATTTAATCATTGAAAAACCATTTGTAAGTATTACTACTTATTCAGTTACAATATCATCCGCGAGTGGTTGCACAGCAACCGCTTCTAAAGACATCACAGTCCTTCAAAATCCTATAATTTCTGACATCACTGTAACTGAAAATTCAAATATTGCAAACGATAAAATAGTTTGCGCAGGTGCTGACGTGACTTTATCAGTAGCGGCGGTCACAGGTCAAACATATTTATGGAATACCGGAAAGACGACTAATTTAATCATTGAAAAACCATTTGTAAGTATTACTACTTATTCAGTTACAACATTAGCAGCAAATGGCTGCACAGCGACAGCCTCAAAGGACATTACAGTTTTCCAATATCCGAACATTTCTGATATCACAGTAAGTGAAAATTCCGGCATACCAAATGACGATACTATTTGTGCTGGCGCTTCGGCCATGCTTTCCGTAACAAATTCAAATGTCTATACATATTTATGGAGCACGCAAGCAATAACCTCAAGTATTACGGTGAGCCCAACCATAACGACAGTCTATCAGCTAACCATTACCGCAAGTAGTAATAGTTGCGTAACTATACCTCCTGCAAAGACAATTACCGTTGAGCCAACATTGAGTTCAAGCTTCACGTACGCCATAAATTGCCCAATAACCAGCTTTGTGGCAGTCAACGAAGGAGGCCATAACTGGTCTATCACAAATAGCGCAGGAGCTACTTGGGCGTCAACTGTTTTTAACCCATCATTTACTTTACCTAATGGATCATACCATGTGTCACATACAATTGCAAATTATTGCGGTACATCAACTCAGCAGCAGGAAATAACAGTTAGTTGTCAGGAAACAGAGCAATGCCCTTGCAGTGGTTCTTCTTATTCAATTTTCGACGCTTCTGGTGTAAAGTTGCTTTCTAATACTGCACTTTTCAATCAATCTCCAAGCGGCGCACACCATGGTGGTTGTATAACCGTTACTGGAAAGCTTGTTATTGATCAAGAATTTCAGTTTTTTGATATGGAATTCATCATGCAACCAGGCTCCGAAATTGTTGTAGACAATACTGGATATACGCATTTTCATCATTGCAATATTTACGGCTGTCTTAAAAGATGGAAGGGAATTGAACTTAAAGCTTCTAATCACGCTGATTTTACAGAAAACACAATTCAAGACGCTGAAAACGCGATTACGATAAGAGAATCTACGACAGGTGTAGTGCAAGGAAACTTATTTAATCGAAATTACATCGGATTAAATCTTGAATCGACGTCATTTTTCTATGGTGGCAGTACGTTAATGAATATTATGGCCAATACTTTTGATGCCACTTATCCATTACTTCCTCCATTTGTACTCACAAATTCCAATAACACACCAAATGGATATGCCGGTATAAAGCTTTCCTTTATCTCGGCGGAAGTTGGTATTCCGGGAGGAATTATCACTGCTAGCACCAATACTTTTAAGCACTTAAGGAATGGAATTATGTCATTTTATTCTCAATTAACAGCTAGGGATCTGGTGATTAAGGACTTAGTTAATGATGCTAATACTGACCATGATAAGCCTATTTTGAGCTTAGCAGAAGTTCAATCATTGTATCACACAGGTATTTTTGGGTTGCAATCTCAAATTAAGATTTCCAAATCAACTATTGGTGACCCTAATGGATTTGTCCCTTCTCCAAGCAAGGGAATCCATTTGCAAGGTAGCCTGGGATTTGATATGCAAGAATCAAAAATAATAAGCAACCATACAAGTATTTTGAACTCAAATTCGAATGCTGGTTTTTATGCAATTAACGATAATCAAGTAAGCACCAATCGATATGGGTATCGGATGTTCGAATCTCAAAACGCTGCAATTAATATTTTAAATAACTCGAATTCTAATAATTTCGCGACAGTCAGGAATAACGTTAATCCGATGGCATTCTACACAAGTTCAACTGTATCGGGTGGAAAGGGAATCAAAAATATCCTAAACAATAGTATTTTTCTTTCAGGAAACTTTGTTGGATTAAATGTATTAGTAGAAAGAAATAACAATATTTACAATAACGACATTACATTGATCACACATAGTACAAATTCATCCGGAATAAAAATTGAAGGATCAGATAAAAATGTTATCGTGAATAATCTTATTGGATCGACAAGTCTTAGTGCATGGAGGGGAATTTCTGCTACTAGCACACAAAATACCTCTTTTTGCTGTAATCTTCCCGTACATCTTGCAATCGGAATTAATTTTAATGGAAACTGTGCAAACACCCGGCTTTACAAGACTGATTTAAGAGGCGAAAATAGTATTGGACTACATCTTGATAACGGTGCGATTATTGGACTGCAAACTAATAATGAGAATGTTTTTCGGCCGGGCTCAAATAATACAATTCCTGCAAAACATGAGTCAGGTAATAGTGCACAGGTTAACCTTTCGAAATTCATTGTCAAAAATAACCCAATAAATTATCCAGCGGGAATATTAAGCAATGGTTTGCAATGGTTTGATCCTAAAATTCCAGGGAATCCTGTCTATTGTCAGACAGGCACAAGTGCAGAATGCGGCTTTCAGTTATCATCAGGAGGCGGAAGTAATTTATCCGATGGAGCTTCGTTTTTATTGCAGGCATATGCAGAGGGAATCCCGATTGGCTATTATAGTGATTATCAACAATGGCGTGGTGGGTTCTGGTCATGGGATTTGTTGGAGAGCCATCCTGAATATTTGGAGCTGAATAGCGTAGTAGATAATTATTACGATGTATTGGATAATTCAAATATTCATCGGTTTTACGATGTCGACAAATTGCTTGACGAAATAAATAGCCCAACCACAACTCAGAAGCAGACCTTGGAAGCTTTAGGCGTTCAGGATGTCGCGATCAACTTGGAATTAAATGGCATTGATATTGCATTATTATCGGATACAATTACACCATCTGATAGTATCTCTAAATTTTCTCGTCGAGGAGAGCTACTTAATCTAAAGTGGGATCATTTTATGACCAGGAGGTCGATAAATGATGCTATTAAGACTAGCAATACTGCTGTAATTGCTAGAGCTTACGAGAAAAATCAGGCGATTATTCCGATTAATTTGTACGAGTACAACGAAAAAAGAATAAATAGAATCTTTTTGAATACCTTAGCAAAGGATATCTATGATATTCCTGAAGATGACAGAGATTTTATCAATTATTTAGCACCATTGTGCCCAATGATAATAGGAAATGCAGTGTACAAAGCCCGAGTCCTTAGGAATTTATACCTTGCGGATCAAATTTACGAGGATGCTTGCGAGCCAGCCCAACCTAATATGCAGCGAATAGCAAAGGTAGAAACAATTGCAACTACTCATCAGGAAAAAGTACATATTTATCCAAATCCATCTTCAGATAAAATCACAATCTCCTGCGAGCGAAATGATGCATATACGGTCATCCTACGTGATATGACGGGTAGGATAATAGGTCAACATTCAATTAATAACGGCTTCGGGGATATTTCGGTATCGAATCTTAACAATGGTTTAATTATCTGCGAGCTTTGGACGAATAACCAATGTGTCGCCAATCAAAAAATAGTTATTATTCACTAATATTAAAAATATAGGATACCGGTTACGATAACCGGTATCCTTTTCTATTTTATTATGAAGAAAATTTTTCCAATTTCGGCGCTTGTGGTACTCATGACTTTAGTTTGCAATGCCCAGAAAGAAGACAATACCTGGATATTGAGTAAGGGGGCAGACGTGGATTATTATAAAATAACTTCAATGACATTTCAGGATAGTGTTGCATTTGCCGTGCACCCTAATGCCACCCATATCGACTTTGCTCATTCGAATTCAAGTATTTCAGATCGTGATGGTAATTTATTATTTTTTTCTAATGGCCCTCATGTATATAGCCGAAATTATAAATACATGGATGGTGGTATTTACGTGAATCGAGACACAGTCTTTAACCTCACCAATGAGGATGTTCAAGATAATACAATTATTTTACCATTTCCGGGTCGAAAGGATTTGTATGCCTTTTTTTATTTGACTGTTACTCTGGTACTTCCGAAAGCCTACGTCTGTTCGAGAAATTTGTCAATGGCGGTGGTTGATATGCAAAAGAAAAATGGTCTCGGAGCTGTGCTCCCGGGGAAAAAACTTGTCATTTCGGATACCATTGAAGTCAACAAATTAACTGCGACAAAGCATGCCAATGGCAGGGATTGGTGGATCATTATTCAGGATTATTTTTCAAACAAATACTACAAAGTGTTACTGGATCCAAATGGAGCAGATATTCATGATATTCAACGAATTGGTATCGACTCAGTGAATTCAATTGGCAAAGCACTGTTTTCACCCGACGGAAAGTACTATATTAATTTTGACATTGAAACCGATAGTCTTATTCCTAACTTAGCAGTCTTTAATTTTGACCGTTGTTCAGGTGAATTAAGTAATCCGCGTTACGTATCTTTTGGGGTAAACGACGCATGGACCGGTGGTGCGGCTGTGTCGCCGAATTCACGCTATTTGTACATTTCGAGGGATTATAAAATATTTCAATATGACCTTTGGGCTGATGATCTCACCGGGAGTCAAAAAATAATTGGCGAGTTTGACGGTTACATCTTTAATAATCAATATACAAAATTCTATCAAGCTCAGCTAGCACCGAATGGTAAAATCTATATCAGCAGTCCAGCAGTATGTCCCTTTCTGCATGTGATCAACAATCCCGATCTACGAGGCGACTCTTGCAATTTTGTGCAACGTGGGCAAAAGCTACCGAAGTATAATGCGTGGAGTGTGCCCAATCACCCTAATTATCGGCTCGGTGCACTAAAGGGGAGTCCTTGTGATACGCTGCATTCGATAGCGGTAAAAGAAAGAGCGAACATCCTACTATCCACATTATTCCCTAATCCTACTTCTGATCAGGTGACGATTAAGTGGCAGAATGATGAGAGTGTGCGTTGTGAAATTACGATAATCGATGCAGTAGGGAGAATAATACAACGTCAAGAATCGCATGCCAGCTCACTGATAGTCGATACTTCGAGCTGGGCGAATGGCTTGTATTATGTGCAGATAGTAGAGGAGAAAGGGAGGAAGAAGGCGTTTTTGAAAATAGTAAAAGGCAATTAATAATTAATAATTAA
>JBMOJB010000188.1:0-6635 GCA_049316985.1 Saprospiraceae bacterium
TCTTTTTCACCTTGTTTTTGTACGATAACCTGATAAATTCCACTATTAATACCATCGGTACTAATTTTATCAGACTCCCTAATATCTACCTGCTTTATAATTATACCAAGTAGATCCGTGATGGACACACTATACTTTCCTGCGGGAAGCGTTAGCCCAAAGTTATCGTCAGTAGGGTTCGGGTAGATAACTACGTTTCCAAAATTTTCCGTCGAACTGGATTGAATCTTGTTCTGAGGAGTATTGTTTTTTGGTGCAATTGTCCATGCAGTCGTATGAAATTGATGCACATATTTATTTGAAGAATTTTGAATTACACTAAGCGGTATTGCGGTGATTTCACTCATGGTTAGCTCCGCTGCTGCCAAATCACCTGTAATGTATTCATTAATACCTTTCCAATATTTTGGTAATAATGAAATTGTATCGCCACCCACTATTACATTCGCTCTCGTTTCTTCGGAAGCGTTGTTGTACACATCATTAGGATCCTCATTGTGTACTAAACCTGAAGGAGAGGAACAGTCAAAACTAGTTGATTCTGCTGGTGCATAGTTCATAGAATAACCGCTCAAGAGATAATTGAAGTCCTTTTTGGGTGCCCCAGATTTCCAATAATTGTGCGGGGCTTGCAGATTGCCATTAACAATTGGGGTCAAACCATTTGGCCCTGTAGGTGATATAGTACTACTATAGGAGATACACATATAATGTCCCACATCATTGCTTATGCCAAATGTATTTTTATTCAATAAAGTAACAAAATTTGCATCAATAAAAACATTTTTGCCATAGATACCAAATGTATTATTATCAATTTGACCGCCATCCATTAGTATTCCCCCGTAGATAATTTGACCACATCCTAGCGACAAATCTTGAAGTCCATGCATAAGAATGCCAGTATAGTTGTGATGGATACTTGAACAGCCGAGTATCGATATGTTTGCCGATGCAGGACAGCCATCGTCCATACTTATGCGGCCGACTACACCGATATAACCATTTTTCACCTCAGTTCCATTTTTCAAAAATAGATGAGCCACACCAAAAGCACCTACTAAATAACTGTCTTCAAGTGCCTCCATCGCAAGATTCTGTGGAGGATACAATGGTGAGGAAGCGCTATAATCTTCACCGGGAACAAATTCATTATTTACCCAAGCAGGGTATTCTTGCCATTGGACAGTACTTTCGATAATACTATTTTTTACAATTATCTGATAATGCCTGTTATTATTTGAGAATTTCAAAGCAGGGGCATAAGCACTTCCTACCGAAGCATATGCTGGCACTTTTTTTGAAGATATAAAATGACTGTTCTGAATTGTCACATTTGTCCTTGCACTAACGTCAATTGCAAGAACACGAAATCTCTCAGCACTTGTGTTATTGATATAAATATTGTCAAATGGATTATTACTGAAGTCGTCCTGCTTAATATATAAACACCTATCTAAGTCTTCAAACAGACATTGGCTTATGCTGATCTCTCCTGTTTCCCGAATAGATGGATTAGTAATTGCGATGGTGTGCTGCCCTTGTAGCTCAAGACCCTTAAATAGAATATTTGTAAAAGCGGAAGTGTATGGTTTAGCCCCTAATTCTATGGAAGTCTCATCACCATCAGTGCCATTTTGGTAAATGATAATCCCATTATTGAAATTCAAATCTTTTGGTACCCTTAGATTTGCACTCTGCATCAATTCCATCATCTTGAATGACCCGGAATTTACTTTGCCACTTCCTTTAATGGTTAGCGTATTGGCAGTTATCACAGGACTACCAATTATTTGGAGAAAAGCAGAATGATTCACCCATACCGGTGTATTTACCACCCATTTGCAATTTTTAAGTATGATTGGTGAATTGTCGCCTGTACTCGAACTGCCATTAAAAACTACTGGAGTAGCGTTACTGCTTTCCATTCTAATTGTCGCATATACACCGTCTCCTTCGATACTTCCCAATTGGGTTAAGTGAATATCCTCTGATGAATTGATGACCATGGTTCCGTGTTGGTACACTCGAACTTGAGCCAAGCTGGATACTTCCAGATAACCAGAAAGAAAACTCATATTACCTGTTCCCTGCACGACACTTTCATCAGAAAATACATTATGTGACTGAGCGGAAGCACTTAGAGACCCGCTTATTTCTGTCAAAGAATTACCGTAAGTCAAAAGTGAGCCGGTATCATTGATGTTAATTTGCGCACCGGATTCCACTATTAATTGACCATAATCCATATTCTTTAACTGACCATTCGAAATATTTAAAATACCACCAGATTTGACGATTATTTTACTATCTTGAAAAATGT
The DNA here is from genome assembly GCA_049316985.1 of Saprospiraceae bacterium. Lineage (GTDB taxonomy): Bacteria > Bacteroidota > Bacteroidia > Chitinophagales > Saprospiraceae > CANHEE01. Next base: position 2,324 of record JBMOJB010000188.1, read on the forward strand.
TCATTAGACCACCGCTGATGTTCATAACTCCTCCGGATTCAATAATTATCTGGCTTTGGTCATTGCAGGAGACCGTGCCTCCGGTGACCGTAAAATTCGCGCCATTTTGTACCACTATTTTTGAATTGTCATGCAATTCGGTGATGCCTGCTGTAACATTCAAATTAATCGCTCCGGAATTATTTTCAAGGAGGAGTTCAGATCCTTTTTGCAGTCTCAACGTCCCTCCTTGCACATTAATTCTGCTATATTTAGGTACATGAACAATTCCTTTTTTCGCGCTACTGTACGAGCCGATTGCAAATACACCACCAGTATTAACGTCGACGATAGCACCACCGCAGCCTGCCAGCCAAGCTTCATATATAGGTTTTATCGCTAGTCCTTCTTGCTTGTCAAATGCTGTTCCTCCATCGTCGTTTACGAGTAGTTTGCCATTTGCATTTATGGATATACTAGGTATTCTTTTTCGCCACAAGCCATAGTTGTATATGTCGCCGTATTGGCTTGGTAATGTATTTGCTAACACTAAATCATCCTGATATTCATCCAACCAGCTCAATACTTTCAAACGCATAAGGTCGTCTACTTCAACGTGATTGAGGTTCTTATTGTCACTTATTTGACCATAATGTTGCTCAAATGGCGTTATTAATTTATTCGCTGAAATTTTAGACTCAATTGGTTCACTTAAATTCGCATTCGTCAAAGGCAACTGCAAATCCAAGGCACTAAATACAGGAATGAAACACTCAGCTTCTCGCTGATTACTCCCATTTACAGCACCAACAGTTGCATCTATTTTTTTTGTCAATTTTGTAATTCCTTTGTCTTTTACAAGATCCTCAATCCCAATGAGATCCTTTCGTCCGCCACCTGGCACATGATCTAAATGAAGCAAACCAGCTAATGCGGTGTTGTTGACTTTGGTGGTGTAAGCAAAGTATCCACACGGGATATCGTTTGGATCCGGCATGGGCACAGCCATTTCAAATAATACATTTTCATTGTCGTTGAATTTATAATTTAAGTGCAAAAAATCGCCTTGTGTAGGTAGGCATCCTGCATGCAAATTGAAGATGCCCGCCGGATTGTTGGTTCCAGGCAGAGAATACATTTTTAGATCCAACAGCCTTTTTCTATCATCTGGTACCAAATCATTCAATAAGCCATAGGTGCTTACAATTGGGATAGTATTCGCAATTTGAAGGGCGGTGACCGGAGTCCAAATACCTAGTTTATCAGCAACAGTAGGACTTATTGTAAATTTGGGATTTATTTGGCTAAATACAGTAATCTTTAATAAATTTTGAAGAATATCTATGACAACTGAGGAAGCATCTGTAATATGTATATTTCCATCAAATACTTGCTCTCCGGGATTAATATTCATAGCTTTGCCGTCAATGTTTCCGTTTGTAATTGCTAGGTTGTTGCATTGTTTTGGATATCCTAGTTGCTGTAGATAATTCATATAGTTATTCCGGATCGTACCTCCATCAGCATTCATGGATATGGCCTGGGTTGTTTCACGACTGGGCTTCACTAAAATTGGCAATGAGGCTGTATTAATTGGAGTCTCAATCATTGTTTTTTCAAGCGAAATATTTCCTTTACTCACCTCATTTGCCAAATTGTATATGAGCAATTGTCGCGCTGCTGGTTTATTGAGTTTAGGCCAAGTTTCACAATCTAATTCAGAATCAAATGCCGCCCATGCCATAGATTGAATACCAAGTGGAATATGTGCGCCTTGGTGTGGTGAATCAAATGAAACATACATCTTTGTGCAGTGGGACTCTCCGTCGCGTTCCATTTCTGCAAGCGCAATTCGAGCTACCTGCCCGCCCATGCTAGGGCCGACAATAATATTCTCATACTTGCTTCCGTTCCTAGCTTTTTCTTCATTGACCATCTGCAGCAGCTGTTTCAACACTTGTGCATTTTTTTGTATCCACGTGGCGCCTTCTGCAAAATCCAAAAAAATAATATCGTAGCCTGCACTGCGCAGGTTTTGAAAGACTTGTGGGTACATCCTGAAATCTTCTGATGCATTAGGTGTTACCTTACTCCATCCATCTTCAGCACCCATCGAAAAAATATCCCAACCCGTAACGCCATGTCTGACAAGATTTGCATCAGATTTTTCCGATCCATCACTAGTGTCGTGATAGTTGTACTCTTCTGAATTGAAGTCTATTCCATCAACAAAAATGATGGGCTTTTTCAGCTTCTTTTGCGGATTACCGTATTTAATATATGCATGTCCGACCCCTTTACTTGCTGCCATAAAAATCGCGCCGTTATCCGGAAAAACAGCACTAGTTGCTCCAAGAGCAGTTGGGTTGGGTACAAAAATTTGTGGCGTTTCTACTTTCCATATTTCATCTGGCTTCTCGTAGTCTGCGGCAGGCTGTTTTACAAGAAGTGTGAATTCGTCCTTTACTTTGTTACCTGAACCCTGTTTAATGCGGATATTTTTTGGACCTGTAGATGCATAATGGATGCTAAAGACCCTAGCGCCATCAGTTTGTTGAAAACCTGCGCCATCATCAAAGTCAATGGAAAATCTGTCTGCCGGATCTGTAACCGCAAAGCCGGAAGTGATAAAATCAACATCGCGGAACAAAGTTGCGGAACGCGAGTAATGAAAATTGCCGTCCTTCTGACAAATAACTACGTCCTTCAAATTGAATTGCTTTGTGATCGGGCAAGTTGAACATTGCGCCTTGAGCGCATGAAAATGCCCCATGAGACATAGCGTCATAGCTATGCTCATCATGAATTTACGTATCATAATGTTTATTTTAAGATTTTAGAAATGAATTTCCTTTTCTTTAGTAAATAGGCAAGGTTCAGTTGGGAAAGTTTTTCAGTATTTTAGTTCATAAAATACAGTATCCAAAGGCTTGCAGTAAACAGTGTCAACATACTGCTTTACTATACTGTTTCGAACGACTGTATAGAAAACTGTATTTTTTTGATTCCCCGTATATCCATCGAGTACATAAATAGAATCAACTTGCTTACCATAAAATTGATAATTTTTAAGCCCTCCTTGCCCAGGCGCATAAATCAAATCATTATCGTCAAATGGATTAACGTTTTTAACATGGAATCGTATCCATGCGTGCGCACGCATCAAAATGTCTACGTTCTTGGTTTTCTCACCACCTGTAGCTGATTGAAGGGTTTGCATCGTGTAATTAGGCTTGTAAGCTTCGATGTGGTAATTGACAGTCTTGTCATTTTCTAGGACGTAATGGTAATTGCCGTTTGGATCAGTTAGAACTGTATCAATAGGTTCACAAAATGAACCTTGTCCAATTCTTCCGCTAATGCACTGGTAGAAAACAACCTGAGCATCTGCGACGCCTTTTTTTGAGCCCTTCTCAATGACACGACCTGAAATATCGGTATAATCTACTTTGTTGCAACCAGCGAAAATGATTGCCGTCACTGAAATCAATAGGTTAAATATGTTCTTTTTCATCTTTTCAATTTTAATTGAACGAAACCAAATTTGTGAAATGATTGAATAATTATGACTAAAATATTGATTCAGCAAAGTTCGACCTTTATTTTTTGTAATGCAAGGACACTTTCATCGATTTTGGACAAGTTTGGGCTTTTTACAAATTTCCCATATCGTCATCTATAATGATTTCTATATAGTCTTGCTGTTGCTGTTGGTCCAATAAGTACCATTGTTCTTCGGTTTGGATATATCCATAAGAGATTAATAGGCTGATAATGATATTAAGTAACATAGTAGTAATTTTTTTTTGTTAAAAAATTAGTTTGAGCTATGTTACTCCGGAGTGAGGTAGCTGTCCCTCGTCAATTGATATTGCAAATATGCTGGATATGATTTTGGCGTGCAAGGACACTTTTGTGCTTTTTGGACACGGTGAATTTGCCGGTTTTAGCCGATTTTATTGCTAAATTTCGGTTTTTGCAATGGCTCGAAAATAGGCTGCCGGCATAATATGTTAAATATCAATGGTTTAATTTTCTGTCGCTTAATATTTTTCGGACACTTTGCCCTTTTTTGGACACTTTTGAAATCGGCAAAAGGCGTCTTTTTACCAGGATTGAAAAAAAATAGTTCCAATTAACTATTATTTTCTGTGCTAAACTGATTATTTTGTGGTATAAATCGTATTGATTAGTAATCTGGAAAGTGAAGCCATCTAAGAAATTTCTACAAATGTTGCAATTGGTCGACATTGTAGAGAGACACAAATTCAAAAAGACCGGCTTATTCGAAGGTGAATAATAAAACAATGAAGAAGCAGCGTCCAGGAAAATG
>JBMOJB010000189.1:0-6629 GCA_049316985.1 Saprospiraceae bacterium
CAAAAATACTACAGAACTACAAACCTGCAAACTTTTTCAAACCTCAAACTTTCAAACACCTTTTTAAACTTTCAAACGCGAAGCGACAAACCTTAACACAAAAACAAAAATCACCGAACTGGAGTTAGAATATATCCACTTCGACGTAACAATGCCACGACCCCCTGATTGCCCACCAAATGGGCTGCTCCAACGGCGAAGAACATTTTGTTTTTGCGCATATATTTTTCTATTACCGGAATCCAGTTTCGGTTTCGATTATCGAGCAGGATGTCGTTGTACGCGCCAAATTCATCTTCATTCAAAGTCATTTTTGCCAACATTTCCAGGTCTTGTCGTTTGTAAATTTTGACAAGCCGTTTGTATTCTTTATTGCTCTGTGAACCTTTTCGCATTTCTTCCAGCATCATTTGTGCCTGTAATTGGTAAGGTATGCTGTCGAGGACACTGATTTGATATCTTGCAGTCTCTAGGCCTCTGATTTTCTTGTTCTGTTGTTTGGATCTGTTTAAGAACTCCATTTCATAGGAGGTCATTTTTTCTCCGGATTGTCCGCTGAAATCTTGATTGGCGAGGTCAGAAATGAACATCGGTTTCAGTCTTTCGATGATCTTCATGGGTATACGTTTGTTTTGAAACTTTTCCTTTACAAAAAGGTAGTCGTCGGTATTTAACAGCATGCCCAATGTCGTATCGCCACGCATTCTGGTTTTTAGCATTAATCTCAATTGAGGAATAATGCGCATTTCTTTTTTCAAATTGAATTCAAAAGCAACTGACTCGGCTTGATTAAGTGCCATCATCGTACTATCAGTAATGAAAAAGTCTTTACTTGGAATTATATGAATTGTGCCATATAAGTAAGAAGGGAAATGTAATCCTTTGCCGGAAATTTTCCATAGAAGTGCATTTTCGTTTGGTCCCGGTGCTTGTGCAATTGCACAAATTGTAAAGGCAAAACTGAAAATAAAAGAGAGACTGATTTTTTTCATTTGAAAAAGGGTAGAAGGGATTAATCATAAAAGACAAAAGTAAGCAAAAGTCCCAAAGGAACATTTTACTTACTTTTTCTTTCGTCTAAACCAGTGTTTCTATAGATTAATTCATCATGCTGATGCTCTTTTGAACAAAAGCGGTCAATGCCGGACCTTCCAGCATGCCTTGGTTCAAAAGTGCCAGGTCACAAAGATATTTTGCCATATTATCACGATCAACATCTGATGCGCCAATCAGTTTTGTGCAGATTAAGGGGTGATTGGTATTGATTACAATATTATAGAAATCTCCAAAATCTCCCATTTGCATACCCTGGAATTGTTGCATATCTTTCATCCTACGCATGAATTCGGGACGAACAACTGTAACGGGCTGATCATCAGGAGATAAAGGAGTCAGCGTGATGTTGCCCTTGTTGTCATCCAGCGCTTTCGTGAAAATTTCTTTGACTGTACTTTGCTCTGTTTCACTTAGGACAGATTCAATATGTTCATCTTTTTTGATCAGATTATTTACCGTATCGGCATCAACTCGCACAAAAGAGGTATTCACAAGTTTGTGTTCCAACTTCTGGATCAGGTGATTGTCAATCATTTGGTCGAAAAGCAATACATCATAACCTTTGTTTTTTGCAGAAGTAATAAAACTGTCATGAGCTTTTACATTGTTGGTATAAACATGTACAATTTTGCCGTTTTTGTCGGTTTGATTGACACTTATTTTCTCTTTATATTCCTCAATAGTAAAGAATTGATTTTCTGTATTGTGTAGTAGCGCAAAATTAATCGCCTTATCATAGAAAGCGTCATCGGTTAGCATACCGTACTTTACAAAGATGCCGATATCGTTCCATTTTGATTCAAATTCTTCTCTTTTATTTTTAAAGAGTTCGTTCAATTTGTCCGCCACTTTCTTAGTGATATAGCCGGTAATTTTTTTGACTTCTTTGTCGCTTTGCAAGTAACTTCTTGAAACATTCAGCGGAATATCCGGCGAATCGATCACACCGTGTAGCAAAGTAAGAAATTCCGGCACTATTTCTTTTACATCATCTGTTACGTACACCTGGTTAGAATACAACTGAATTTTGTTTTTCTGTACTTCCATCGAATTGTTCATATGCGGGAAGTAAAGGATTCCTGTCAGGTTGAAAGGATAGTCAATATTCAAATGAATCCAAAATAAAGGAGCTGGACTGAAAGGATATAATTCTTGGTAGAATGCAACGTAATCCTCGTCTGTCATCTCGGTTGGCAATTTTTTCCAAAGTGGCTTGGGATTGTTAATAATATTGTCAACCACTTTCTCTTCCGTTTTCATATCCTCCCCTTCACCAATATAGTCAGTTTCGGTTTTTGTTCCGAACTGGATCAAGACAGGTAAAAACTTACAATATTTGTCAAGTAACGATTGGATTTTATCGTTTTCGAGATATTCTAATGCATCATCATTAATGTGCAGAATAACATCTGTTCCTCTGTTTTCTTTTTGTACAGGCTCCAAAGTATACTCCGGATTTCCATCACAAGACCATTTGACAGGTTCAGCGTTTTCTTTCCAGCTTTTTGTCACTACCTCTACTTTACTTGACACCATAAAAGCTGAATAAAAACCCAAACCGAAGTGTCCGATAATATTAGATTCTCCTTTGTATTTATCAAGGAATTCTTGTGCGCTGGAGAAAGCCACTTGATTCAGGTATTTCATCGCTTCCTCACTATCCATTCCGATCCCTTTATCTCTGATCGTTAGCGTCTTTGCATCTTTATCTAGTATAATTTCAATAGTAGTGTCGCCAACTTCACCTTTTACCTCCCCTTTTGACGCCATGGTATTCAATTTTGTAGTGGCATCAACGGCGTTTGAGATAAGTTCGCGGAGAAAAATTTCCTGGTCAGAATACAGGAATTGTTTAATAATTGGAAAGATGTTTTCCGTTTGAACTGAGATATTTCCTTTTGTCATTTATATCGAAATTTAATTTTTAACAATGCTTTAGTAGGTCAAATCATATGCCACTTGAGAAATTCTGCCAAAATGTCAAATTTTCTAGATAAAAATGCCAAATATGGCAATTGTGCCGTTTCTACTATGTCACAAAATCGAATATTTCAATTTGACAGCACTTCACAAGGTGCATCAAATATCACTTCTTTTGTGTGAATTTTCTGTTACTTACTTTTAAGACATGCTTTTACCCACAAGTGAGATTGAGCAAATGTTGACTAAATACTACATCAAGGATAGTCAATTGTGCTTTCAGATTCTGGCGCAAACCAAGGATGACAAGACCTATGTAATTGAAAATTGTGAGCATTATTCTGACTACAAAACAGCGTTTAAGCGTATAGAAGAAGAACTTCATTCTGGCACGGTTGTTGAAGTTAAGCAGTACTTAACCGATTACTCTTTATTAAGCGCCGTTGCTTAACGTAAAAATACTTTTTGGTTTTAGCGACCTTAAGTAGAGGGTTGGGTCAGTTTACTGGGGGGTAAAGGCTGACCCGAAAACCCTTTTGCTTTTTAATTTTTTAAGGGAACACTTCTACAACATCATAATGTTGTAGGAGTGTTCTGGCATTAGCAATGTCTGAAGTTACCCCCATGATAAATCCTCCACCTCCCGCTCCGCAAATTTTCAATTTGTAAACGTCATTTTCCAATCCCTTTTTCCATATATCCTGATAATTTTCCGGGATAAGATGCGATAATTCATCAAATTGAAATTGACTGATCTGATGACAACTTTGCATGAGTTTGGGCCAATGACCTTCCAGAAAAGCATTGATAGCAGCTTTGTTGAATTCTACCAATTGTGTAATCAATTTATTTTTTACATCAGGCATTGTGATCTGATGCATAAACCATTGTATTAATGGTTCGGCCTTTCTTTCAACGTGGGTGTCAATTAGAAATATGGTGTTGCCTTTGTGAAGGTATTTTGGTAGGCTGACTGTCGTAATCCCTTCATTGGTTATCAGCAAGGGTTCGTTGAGATAAGCGATTAGTGGATCAATTCCCGAACTGGTACCGTGGAAAAAGCTTTCCATTTGAGCAAATCCCTTTTTTAATTGATGGAAATTCAAAAAGTCATGACTTAACTTGTTGATTCCATATCGGTCGTATACCGCAGCCGTTAAAATTCCTGAACTTCCAACTCCGTATCCGCAAGGTGCGGAAGAATGAAAATGAAGTCCATTTTCAAGATCAGATTTCATCTTTTGCGTATCGATGGAAAAGATATTAACCCTCTGACGTGCTAAATCTTCGAGGTAAGTTGCATAGGCAGGTAGATTTTGTTGTTTTTCAGCGCCATTTTCCTCGACCCAATGCCCGGAAAACAGATGCAGTGGTATGGCTAATGCCGGAGAGCCGAGATTAATGGTATGTTCTCCAAAAAGCAATAATTTCGAAAAAAAAGTGTGCATAGGAACGAATTACAGAACAAAGGTAAAAATATTTGGTTCTAAGTTCTTCTATGTGGGGACTTAAGTTTGCGCAGATAGGCACAACCCAATTTGATGATTTGAAAATTTGATGATTTGAAAATTTGAAAATAATTTAACTCCTGCGAAGTTTTTTATTGCTTTATACCCTATTTGGTTGCTTTTTTTTTCAAAGTCAATCAAGTATTTTCGTAAAAGTAAGATAAGTTAGGAAACTTAACAATGATTAAAATCAACGAAGTTAATTGGAAATTATTTTCAAATTTTTCAAATCGTCAAATTTTCAAATTAAACTACATAAAGCTTCAAAAACTCGTTTGCCAACACAAAATGACATAGAGCCAAAAATTTTACTCAAATAGACTTATCTTTGGGAGCTGGCAAAATTTTGTTCCGCATATTTCGTGCGTTTTATTGTCCGTACAGTTACATGAATCGACGTGTTTTCGCCAAAATTATTGGCACAATTGCAGCAAGTCCTGCTTTGTTTTCAGCATCTGCATTTGCAAAAAATGAAACTATGATGAAGCATTCTATCAAACCAGAAAGACTTCAAAAGGGCGATTTAATTCGATTAATTGCACCGGGCAGCCCCTGTTCCGAGGAGAAAATCAATATGGCAATTAATAAACTTGAAGGGCAGGGATTTGTGATTAAATATACTGAAACCATTCGAAAGCGGTTCGGTTATCTTGCGGGCACTGATCAGGAAAGGATTGACGACATCCATGCTGCATTTCTCGACAAAGATGCTAAAGCGATTTGGTGTATTCGGGGAGGCTACGGTTGCACGCGAATTTTACCCTTGTTAGATTATAAGCTGATTGCTGAAAATCCTAAAATTGTCATTGGCTACAGTGATATTACAGCACTCATTCATGCCATCCATCAAAAAACCGGATTGATTGGTTTTCATGGTCCTGTAGGTGCGACTCCGCCAAGCGATTACAATCAAGGAAACCTTGAGCGAATTTTGATGCATCCTGAGCATCCTGTATTGATTGGTATGTCAGAACAAAATTTACTGCTTACTGATGAGGCTTATCGTCCATTTGTAATAAATGGTGGAATAGCTGAAGGAGAATTAAGTGGGGGAAATTTGTGTTTATTGGCCGCCATGGCTGGCACCCATTTTCAGGTCGATTTTAAAGACAAACTGGTATTTCTGGAAGAGGTCGGTGAAAAGCCTTACCGAATTGATCGCATAATAACTCAATTATTGCAGAGCTCAAATCTTCATCTGGCAAAAGGGATTGTGCTTGGAATTTTTGAAGATTGTCAGCCTAAAAATGAAGACTTTTCACTGAGTCTAAAGGACAGTTTACTGCATCTTTTTAAACCACTTGGCATTCCGGTTTTATATGGTTTTTCATTTGGTCATATTCAACATATGTGTACTTTTCCGATTGGAATAAAGGCCAGATTGAATGCTGACAAAATGGAGGTAACCTTACTGGAAGCGGCGGTCAGGTAGAATTGAAGAAGGATGAAGATTAATGCAGCACGCAGGTGATAAATAGGCAGTTTTTGTAAATCAACTAACGAACTTAATTGTAGCTTAAAAAATGGGAAGATTTTTATCAAAATTAATATTTCAATGGTTGTTGGGTTGGAAAGTGACAGGCTTTGTGGCTCCGATTCGACTGCAACACGTGTGTATAGCAATACCGCATACGTCGAACTGGGATTTTTTTCTGGGGGTGTTTTCAAGGAGCATTCACCGTGTCACTCATGTGAAGTTTGTGGCCAAATCCTCACTTTTTGCCTTTCCTTTTGGTTTTGTATTTCGGTGGCTGGGCGGATATCCTGTTGATCGAAGCAACAATAACAACTATGTTCAAAACGTTGCGCAAATCTTTAAAGACAAGCCAGATTTTTCAGTTTGCATCGCGCCGGAAGGAACTAGGAAGTACACCAAGAAGTTGAAAACAGGCTTTTATTATATCGCTAAAGCAGCGAACGTACCGATTATTTTTGTAACTTTTGATTATGGTTCGAAAACTGTAGATTTTTCTGAACCCTTTTACTTGACTGACGATTTTGATGCAGATATGTCATTTATTGTTAATTATTTCAAAGGTGTTAAAGGACTCAATTACACTTTTGATATGGAATATCCGTGGAACAATTAACAATTAACAATTAACAATTAACAATTAATTCTACTTTTAGACTTTAAGAGTCTTT
>JBMOJB010000190.1:0-6629 GCA_049316985.1 Saprospiraceae bacterium
TTTTAAATCTGTATCTTTTGCAGTCGTATAGGTGTGCACTTTTTTACCCGACTGTATATTTATTTTGATTTGCGAAAAAGCGATTTGCACCAGCATAAAGCAGATTGCAAATCCGATTGCTATTTTTATTTTCATAAAGTTTTTTATTTCAAAATTACTCATTTAATACTGAAATCACATACTTGTTGTCTTTTGTAATTGTTTTCCATTCGTTTGATCTGAAAGGTCCCAATGGAAAACCCTCCTTGTTGAAAACATTGCATTCGCTTGCATCTCCCATCCAACCATAATGCACAGCCTCCGGATTTTTGACATTTTCATTGTAGATCAAAATTTTATCACCTTTTATGTATGCTTTCGCAAAATAAAATACCTGATCCTCTCCTGCTATTTCAAAACCTTTAATATATCCGTACTTGTCAGTAGTCATGAGTCCGGAACCGATATTGTCGAATGAAAGCTCCAGTTCTTCTCCTACAATTCTCATTGATTTATAAGTGGGACCTCCGCAAATACGCGGTTTGTTGTAGGTATTGTTCAATGCCATCGCAGCGAGACGATTACCGATGGTCTGTTTATCTACAGGATGAATGTCGGTGGGATTTCCTACATCCGTACTAACACACATTCCCGTATTCGGCACCGCAAGCGACAATGCCTGCGCTTCACGCAATTCCGCCCATGCGCAACCTTCATTGCTGTTGCCTTTGTTATTATAAGTGGACAATTGAACATAATAAAAAGGAAAATCACCCTGCTGCCACTTGCTTCTCCAGTCGCTGATCAGCAATGGAAATGCTTTTCTATATTGGAATGCGCGCTTCGCATTGGTTTCACCCTGGTACCACAAGACACCTCGAATGCCATAAGGAATCAACGGATTGATCATGGCATTATAGCACAATGAAGGCAATAAATTTTCGACCGCAGACCGTTTTACTACTTCGACCTGATACTTCCAGTTTCCACTAAGCGGTATTGAACCGGAAGCCAGATTCAGTTTCAAATCATCGGCATTGCCATGAAATCCACCTCTGGATCTGTTATCCTTAACCCGAACTGCGATGATGTTTTTTCCGGGTTTCAATACTCCGTCGGGAATCAGGTATTTTCGCGAAATATCCCAATCAAGCGAACTTCCAATTTTTACACCGTTGACAAAAGTAATGTCCTCATCGTCTATTTTTGATAGTTCCAAACTAGCTTTCTGTCTACTCAGAGAATCACTGAGAACAATCTCCTTCCTGAACCAGAGCACACCATCAAAATCACCAAGCTGTTGTTGTTCCCAAAATCCCGGAACCTTCATTTCCGGCCAGTCTTCGTCGTCCAGATCAAATTTTGAAAAATGCGTGGCAGCAGGTGTTATACTCAGACCTTTGATTTGCAGAATTCTTTTCACTGTTGAATTGATCAGAAGGGCATTGAGCGAATCCATATCAATTTGTGGTATTGCAGCAACGACAGATTTAAACTCCTCATTTTTTTCCATTGCATCCCGGCTGAGCCAGGTTTCGATGTTGGTTCCGCCCCAGGTAGCATTGATTAAGCCAACTGGTACTTTGAGTTCGTTGTACAAGTTTTTAGCAAAGTAATATCCTGCGGCGGTAAATTCTCCCACAGTGCTGGTATCACAAATTTGCCAGCTACCTGCCGTAAAATCAGATTGTGGCATTGAATTTATGTCTAAAGCGACCTTCAGATGTCTGATAAATGGATTATCAGCAAGGGCAATTTCTTTTGCTGCATCCTTACTTTGGCAGACCTTCCATTCCATATTGGATTGTCCACTACAGACCCAGACTTCTCCGACCAGCACATTTTTAAAAACAAGGGTATCGCTTGCAAAAACGGACAACTCATAAGGACCACCTGCAATTTCCGGCCGAAAAATGATCCTCCAATTGCCTTTCTGATCTGCGGTAGTAATTACAGTCTGCTGATTCAAGCGCAACTCGATACCTTCTCCAGGTAAAGCTTTACCCCAAACAGGAATATCTCTGTTTCTCTGTAAAACCATATTGTCGCTAAATACCTTAGGCAGGACAATTTTTGCGTTTAGAACTATACTAGAAAAGAATGCCAGTAATATTGGTAATAATTTGAATTTCATAGATAAATTTGAAAGGGTTGACACCAAGGTCTTTTACGAAAAAAATTTAACAGATAATCCACGACATTTTTAAAACGACAATCTAATTATGTAAACAATCATGCGTACCAAAAATGCAGGAAAACTAAACCAAGAGCGAAAATTAAATTAATAATGTTAAAAACTTTGTATCCCTGATTAATTTTGTATTGTAAATATGCAAATATCATCAAAATGCCCTTAAAATAAGTATTGCCAAAGCCCTTTTAATAAAAAATTACAGATATTGCAGCAGAATTTTCAGTCCCTTGAAAAGTTAAAATTAATTTTATCTTACTAGTACATTTTATAAAATATAAATGGCAAACTCGCAGTTTGATTACGACTATATCATCATTGGCAGTGGTTTTGGTGGCTCAGTTTCTGCGCTTCGGCTATCTGAAAAAGGCTACAAAGTCCTGGTTATTGAAAAGGGAAAGTGGTTTAACAAAGCGGAGGATTTTCCGAAGACCAACTGGAATCTGCGCAAGTGGATGTGGATGCCCAAGTTGGGTTTGCAGGGTATTTTCAAAATGAACTTCTTCCGACATGTAGCTGTATTGAGTGGTGTAGCAGTTGGCGGTGGATCTGTAGTGTATGCCAATACGCTTCCAGTACCAAAAGCCGGTTTTTTCAACACAGGTCACTGGCAGGGACTTTGTGATTGGGAAAAAGAACTGGCGCCTTTTTATATACTTGCAAAAAAAATGCTGGGTGCTGATGTACATCCGTATATGAGCAGAAGTGATAAAGCGATGCTCAGCCTGGCTGAAGAAATGGGTGACAAGAATGCCTTTCACAAAGCAGATGTCGCCGTGTATTTTGGCAAAGTTGGCGTAACCGTTTCCGACCCTTATTTTGATGGCAAAGGTCCGGACAGAACCGGCTGCAATCTTTGCGGTGGCTGCATGTTGGGCTGTCGCTTCAATGCAAAAAACACATTGGATAAAAACTATCTTTGGCTGGCACAACAGCATGGAACTGAAATTCAGGCTGAAATGCAGGTCTACGATGTAAAACCTATCGGAGTAAATGGTGAGCAAGGATACGAAGTTTTCTACAAAGATTCTCTATCTTGGTTTCCCAAAAAATACAAATTGAAAACCAAAGCTGTTGTATTTGCAGGAGGAGTGCTGGGCACATTGGATCTGTTACTCAAACTTAAAACCTCTTCGCTACCCTTACTGTCTGATGAACTGGGCAGAGGGCTGCGCACCAATTCTGAAAGTCTGATTGGAGTGACCACGTTTGACAAAGATGTTTCATTTTCGGAGGGTATTGCGATTGGATCTATCGTTGAAATAGATGAAAACCGACATGTCGAACCGGTTAAATACTCCGAGGGATCCGGTTTCTGGCGGATTTTTATGGCTCCCATGGTGCAGGGAAATTCAATTATTACGCGATTTTACAGAATGATCAAGGACCTGATTCTCCACCCGGTCGACAATCTTCGGGTATTTTTTGTCGATAACTGGAGCAAACGAACGCATATCTTACTCTATATGGAGAGTATCGAATCAACGCTTCAATTAAAACGAAGTAAAAACGGATTCCTGAAGACAAAAATGGAAGCAGGTAAAACACCAACAGCCTTTAATCCAATGGCACAGGCGATTGCAAAAAAAATCGAAAAGATAGTCAACGGGAAAGCAATGGTAATGAGTACTGAAACCTTATTGGGTATTCCGACTACGGCACATATATTAGGCGGAGCTTGCATGGGAAAAGATGCGGAATCGGGTGTAATTGACTTTGAAAACAAGGTTTTCAATTACGAAAATATGTTGATTTGCGATGGCAGTGCGATTTCTGCCAATCCGGGTGTCAATCCCAGTTTGAGCATCACTGCAATCGCAGAAAGAGCAATGAGTTTCATCCCTCCTAAAGCGGAATAATGAAACACTTGGTTGAATTTTTACCTCAATAAATGAATTTGCTGCAGCAATTTTATTTCAAACAAATTAGAAGAAGTTACTTTCAAAAATATGCAATTTTTAAAAAAACTAGTACTAAGCTCCCTTTTCTTCAACAGCCTTGGCATTTCAACCGTTTTTTCGCAAGCTGAGCTACCTCCTGCTTTGCCTTGGAAGGGGAAAAGTGAATCGCTGATTGCCCAGGCCAAAGGCCCATGGATTACTGCAGTAGAAAAGTCAGATTTTGCAAATACGCCAAATTATGAGGAGACGATGAACTGGTTCAAAAAACTGGCCGATGCTTCTCCTTTGCTGTCAATGATCAGTATAGGAAAAAGTCCGGAAGGAAGAGATGTTTTTATGCTAATTGCATCAACTGACAAAGATATCAGCGCAGCATCTCTCAAAAAGTCTACCAAACCTTTGCTTTTGGCACAGGCAGGTATTCATGCAGGTGAGATTGATGGCAAGGATGCGGGCATGATGTTGCTAAGGGATATCGCTTATGGACCGGAAAAGGCACTGCTCAACACGGTCAATTTTCTTTTTATCCCAATACTAAATGTTGATGGACACGAACGCTCATCCAGTTGGAACAGACCCAACCAAAGAGGCCCTGAAAACATGGGCTATCGGACAAATTCGCAAAACCTGAATTTGAACCGCGACTATGCGAAACTGGATACTAGGGAAATAAGGGCGGTTGTGCAGGTGATCAACGATTACGATCCGGAACTGTATATGGATATTCATGTAACTGATGGCGCGGATTACCAATACGACATTACTTATGGCAATATTGGTAAAGAAGGATATTCACCCGCAATTTCGAATTGGCTGGAAAAGGTACTTAGTCCGGAAGTAAACAAAGGCCTGACGAAAATGGGACACATTCCAGGCCCATTAGTTAACGCATTTGATGACAGAGATTTCTCTAAAGGGATGATCGGATTTACTGGTAGCCCGAGATTTTCACACCATTATGGAAACTTGAGGCATCTTCCTGCCATTCTGGTTGAAAACCACTCGCTGAAACCCTATAATCAAAGGGTATTGGGGACTTATGTTCTTCTAAAAAACGTACTCGAAATACTTGGAATTGATGGCCATAACTTACAAGATGCTATAAATTCCGATCGGAGTCGACGAGAAAAAAACATCCCAATCGATTGGAAAGTTCCAGAAAAGGAAGAAACCATTGTCAGCAAACATGAAAAGAAGCAAAAAATATATGTGCCGGATGACAGCATTGATTTTCTGGGAATCAGTTCGCGTATCGTTCATTCAGATGCAACCGGTGCTGATTATGTGCAGTGGCAAGGCAAAGCTGTTCAACAACGAATAGCCGTTTACAAAACAACGGAAGTAGTGGCTTCTATTCGAAGACCGAAAGGATACTGGATACCTGTTTCTTGCTCAGAAGTTATTGAAAGACTGAAAACGCACGGAATTAAGATGACTACTTTTTCTGAGCCCAAACAAGTCGCGGTAGAAATGTACCGGATTTCAGAGCCTTCTTTCAAATCCGATGAATCTGGTTCCCTACCGTTTGAAGGTCACTGGCAGGTAAAGGCCAAATCCATAGCAGAGACGAGATCTCAAACATTTCCGGCTGGATCAGTGTATGTTTCATGCGATCAGCCACTCGGTGACCTTGCTATGATTTTACTGGAACCTAATTCACCCGATTCCTATTTTAGCTGGGGATTTTTTCCGCAAATTTTTCAAAGAACGGAATATATTGAAGCGTATGTAATGGAGCCATTGATAACTAAAATGCTCAAAGACGACCCATCACTTAAAGAGAAATTTGAGCAAAAGAAAATTGCTGAACCGGAATTTGCAAAGAGCCACTATGCAATGATGAACTGGTTTTACCAGCAAACAGCATATTTCGATAATCGCTATATGCTATATCCAATTGGATTGGAAAAGAATTAAAAATTAAGAATTAAGAATTAAGAATTAAGTATTTAAAATTGGGTATTAAGTGAGCGGGAAGTTTTTGAACTACCAATTTCAAATAAGATAACTAAATTACTGGAATGCAATACAATAATCTGCGTGTTAAAAGCCCTGAAAGGGCGAAAGACCATAGCGATGGGTGCAGCCCATCGTAATGCAATAAAAAATTATCAAGCCCTGAATGGGCGTAATGTCACTATTGAGTGCAATGTCACATTGACGAAATAGCGAGATACTATAAAGAGGAAGAGACCTTTCCCGTAGGTACATTCTTTAGAAATGAATTCACAAATTGCTCGAAATTCAATAGTGTTATTACGCCCATACAGGGCTTACAAATAGTGGGTTATCGATAAGATGGGCTGCACCCATCGCTGATATATTATGCCCATTCAGGGCTTTCTTTTTTCTTAACACTTAATATCAAAAACTTTTACAGTAAATGAAATTGAAAACTGCTTAAATGACTGTATATCAATTGATTGCTTTTATTTATACAAAAGAATTACGAATCATTCGTAAACCGTAATTCGTAATTCTTAACCTGCCATAGGCAGGCAGGTTCTTAATTCTTAATTCTTAATTCTTAATTCTTAATTCTTAATTCTTAATTCTTA
>JBMOJB010000191.1:0-6574 GCA_049316985.1 Saprospiraceae bacterium
CCAAACGTCAAACAAGCGCTTTAGCGCCCAAACGCGCGAAGCGCAACAAACGCGCGAAGCGCCAACTCTTTTTTCATGGAGGCTAAAAAATCCTTTGGACAACATTTTTTAACGAATGAGCTCATTGCCGATCGTATCGCTAATGCGCTCATTCGTGAAAATGAATATGCGAAAGTGCTGGAAGTAGGTCCCGGGAAAGGCTTTCTAACAAAATACTTATTAAAAAAGGACTACGAGTTGTTTGCTGTGGAAGCAGATAAAGACATGGTTACGTATCTGAATGAGCATTATCCGGAATTGAGCAGTCACATCATATCTCAGGATTTTCTGAAACTGGATTTTGAAAGTATTTTTGGGAAAGAACCGTTTGCCATCATTGGCAATTTCCCTTACAACATATCTACTCAAATCGTTTTTAAAATGATTGAAAACCGGGAACAAATTCCTGAAATGGTGGGGATGTTTCAAAAAGAAGTGGCCGAAAGAATCGTGTCAGGACCGGGTGGCAAGGAATATGGAGTAATTAGCGTATTGACTCAAGCCTTTTATGAAGGAAAATACCTTTTTACTGTGGATAAAGGCAATTTCAATCCACCACCAAAGGTACAATCGGGAGTAATCAGACTGAGCAGAAAAAGTAACCTTGAACTTGGATGCAAGCCGGAACTTTTCCGAACTATCGTAAAAACGACATTCGGACAACGCAGAAAAATGATACGCAATACAATGAAATCTTTCCTCACTTCCGCAGAATTACTGGCTGATCCATTCTTTAACCAAAGACCCGAAGTACTATCAGTAGCAGATTTCATTCAGCTCACCAAATGGGTGGAGGAAAAAAGGTAGGTTAATTTGAAAATTTGAAAATTTGACAATTTGAAGATATTTTGGACTCCTTCGGAGTTTTATTTGAATTTTTAGATAATCTAGCTGCATCGTTGACGACTTTTTTACACAGTTAATTAAATTTTTACAAATGTTCCCGGTAGGAAGAATGATTTGATGATATTATGAACTCCTTCCGAGTTTTATTTGAACTTTTCGATAATCTCGCTACATCATTGACGAATTTTTTACACAGCTATTTAGCATTTCACGAGCCTGCCTGCTGGCAGACCAGATTAAAAACTCCGAAGGAGTCCAAAATATCTTCAAATTTTCAAATCTTCAAATCTTCAAATTAGATGATTCCTTTTCTTTCTTTTGATGCTACAAATGCCGCTTTCCGAGAAGAGGCAATGACTACTTTCGAACGATTCTTCGATTCCAAATGGTATGTCCTGGGCGAAATGACGAAGCAGTTTGAAATTGATTTTGCCGAATTCAATCAAGTTGCTTACTCAATAGGTATTTCAAATGGCTTAGATGCCTTACAGATTGCACTTAGAGTCCTGCATATTGGACCGGGAGATGAAGTAATTGTTCCTTCTAATACTTATATTGCTACCGCTTTGGCCGTATCCTACGTGGGAGCAACTCCGGTCTTTGTTGAACCCAATCCAGCTACTTATAATATTGACCCTGCAAGAATTGAAGCAGCCATAACCCGAAAAACCAAAGCTATCATGCCGGTTCACCTTTATGGTCAGGCCTGTGAAATGGATGAAATCATGCGCATTGCCAAGAAGCATGGCCTATTTGTCGTAGAAGACAATGCACAGGCACACGGCGCAGCTTATAATGGCGTTTTGACCGGCACTTTCGGAGAATTAAATGCAACCAGTTTTTATCCATCAAAAAATGTAGGTGCTTTGGGTGAAGCGGGTGCAATTACAACCAATGATGCGGATTTGGCACAAAAGGTCAGGGTAATGCGCAATTATGGCTCGCAACAGCGATATTACAATGAGATAAAAGGCTTCAATGCCCGAATCGATGAATTACAAGCCGGATTATTAAGTGTAAAACTCAAACATATCGCAAAGTGGACTGCTGAACGCCGCCAAATTGCTTCTTGGTATTTTGAAGAATTAGACAGCTGCCCAGAAGTAATACTTCCTTTTATTGCCAATAATGCTACACATGTTTTTCACTTATTTGTCATAAAAACAAGTAAACGTGATGAACTGCAAAAGTATTTGCAAACAAATGGTGTTGGAACAGTTATTCACTACCCAATTCCACCACATTTACAGCAAGCTTATCAAGATTTGGGTTTTAAAGAAGGAGATTTTCCCATCGCCGAAGAAATTGCAAATACAGTTCTCAGTATTCCACTGTTTATTGGCATGAGCAGAGAACAAGTAAAATATGTATCGGACAGCATTAAAAACTACTTTTCCCAACCATAATCCCTTTCAACCAGGCAAATCCGGGTTTTAAAAGCTTGATACCAGATTTCACGACCTTTTTTCCTTGCAAGGGTATGCTCTGTATGAATCTTCCATTGTCGAATTGATTCCAGACTGTCCCAATAGGAAACTGTAATACCCAGATTTTCCCTCACCGACTCCATGCCCAAATAGCCTGGTTGCTGCGCAGCAAGCTCTACCATTCGTTCAGCTGCCAGTCCATAGTTAGTATCATCTTCATTGGTCTTCAAGGAAGTAAAAATTACAGCATAATAGGGAGGAGAAGGAGTTTCCGCGATCATAATATAATAATTTTAACTAATTCAATTCAAAATTTAACAATATCTAACTATTTTGCTTATGGTTTAAAGTAACTTTGCATTTGTGGCAAAAATTCAATTTCATAAAGCAATTGTAACCTACATCATGGTAGGTTTAATTTCTTTTGTGTTTTTCACAAAAGCAGTTCACACGGTTGTTGCCCACCACGAAAATCAAGTTACCCATTGCGATGTGCAGTGCAAAAATGCTCCTCATTTTCACAAAGGAATCGAGAATGAAGACGATCATTGTTTTATCTGCGACTTTTCCATTTCGGATTTCAACTTGTCAAAGGTATTTGTTTTTCCGATTAAGTACTCCAAATCAAACTTCAAAATTCCAACTGAGCTAGCTTCTTTTCCTGACTTATCAGTTTTTGCTACTCTTTTCCTCCGTGGACCACCTCATTTTTCTTAAGTGAAATACCATCTAAAAAATAAGTTTTAGAGATTTTTCACCTCTTTTTTTAATTAAGTTTATATTATTTAATCAACTTCTACTGTTAGGGAACTGCATATGTTTTACGTATGCTTAATGATTGCATTTGGATATATTCTTATAAGTAATCCCCTACCAGAATAAAAAAAGTTAAAAATGAGTTATAAATACGTTTTAAACCTCTTACTTTTGGTATTCAGTAGTAATTATTGCTTATCCCAAATCACAATAAATGGTAAAATTGTCGATCAAAAGACAAAAGAAAATCTGATTGGTGCATCCATTTATCTCAGCGATCTAAAAAAAGGGGCATCAAGCGACCTTGAAGGAAATTTTTCTATAAAGAATATCAGAGCAGGTAAGATTTTTGCTGAAATAAGCAACGTTGGCTATAAATCTTTAATACTTCAGCTGAATATTCGAAGAGATACATTCCTGACTATTGCCTTAAGTGAATCAGTTGCTGAATTAAATGAAGTTGTAGTGACCGCCGTTACCAGATCAACTGAGATAAAAAATAGCCCTGTAATTATTAAAGCAATTGATAAAAATGCAATCAGTCAAACTACTTCGAGCAATCTGATAGACGCTTTAAAAAATGTACCAGGTATCAGTCAGATTACAACAGGTGCTTCAATTTCCAAACCAATTATTCGTGGAATGGGTTTCAACCGGGTGATTACCTTATATAACGGCATCAGACAAGAAGGCCAGCAATGGGGAGACGAACACGGTATTGAAGTTGACGAATATGATATCGACCGAATAGAAATTGTTAAAGGGCCGGGCAGCATGATGTATGGTTCGGATGGAATTGCCGGTGTATTAAACTTCTTATCACCAAAAACGATAGAAGCCGGGAAAATTAATTCACAGTTTACTTCCAATTACCAGAGCAACAATCAATTTATCGGAAACTCATTCACAAATGCGGGCAATAGAGGTGGCATTCAATGGCGAGCTCGTATCAGCAATAAAATGGCAAGCAATTATGAAAATAAATTTGACAAAAAAGTCTACAATTCCGGGTTTAAAGAGCTGAATGGAAGTCTATTTGCTGGCGTTAACAAAAACTGGGGGCATACCCATTTCAATTTCAGCACTTACAATACGACAATTAATTTGCCGGAAGGCGAACGAGATAGCAGTGGGAATTTCACTTTTATCAATACGGCAGGAAATGAGCAAGTCGCCGACGAAAAAAACCTAAAAGGCTACCAAACTGGTTTCCCGCATCAAAAAGTGAATCACCTCAGATTTTCAAATAATACTTATATTTTGCTGCAAAAGGGCACGCTTAATGTTGATCTCGCCTATCAACGCAATCAAAGAATAGAATTTGCTGATGTTCTGGAACCCGATTCACCCGAACTATATTTTGACCTGAACACGGTAAATTACAATGCGAGGTACAATCTATTTGAGCGGAATCTTTGGGAAACTTCATTCGGAATTAGCGGAATGTTGCAAAACAACAGCAATAAAGGTGCGGAATTTTTGATTCCAGCTTATAACCTTTTTGATGTGGGAGTATTTGCATTCACTCAAAAAACTTTTTTTAACAAACTAACTTTAGCAGGAGGCATTAGAGCTGATAATCGCTTCGTGAGCTCCAGTCAACTATATCTGGATCAAGAAGATGCCCCTATATCCATTCCGGATACTAGCTCTACCTTAAAATTCAATGCGTTAAAAGACAACTATTATGGATTTTCAGGCAGCCTAGGACTTGCCTATCAGATTGATAAAGTTTCCACTTTAAAATTTAATCTCTCCAGAGGATTCAGAGCGCCTACAATTGCCGAACTCGCTTCAAATGGCAAACATGAAGGTGCCTTCAGGTATGAAATCGGCAACCCTTCACTCTCTGCTGAAACCAGTCACCAGATTGATCTTGCTTATTTCCTAAATGCAGAACATTTCACTTTTGAAATAACCCCGTTTGTCAATTTTATTTCAAACTATATTTTCACTCAAAAAATGAAAGATGCTGCAGGCAACGACATCATACCAGACCCCTCGGATCCTGCTCCTGCATTTCGTTTTGTTCATGGCAATGCAAGATTGTGGGGTGCTGAATTCTTCATGGATCTGCATCCTCATCCATTCGATTGGCTGCATATAGAAAACTCATTCTCTTTTGTTCGTGCAAATCAACCAAACCAAAGTGACAGTACGAGAAATCTGCCATTCATTCCACAGGCTAAATATAGTGGGGTCTTAAAAGCTCAGTTTATCAATACCGGAAAAATATTAAACAATACCTATGCCAGAATCGGAATTGATCACTTTTTCAAACAGGATCTTATCTACAGCGCTTATGATACTGAAACTACGACTCCCGGGTATACTTTGATCAATGCAGGAATAGGTTGCAATGTAAGGGCATTTAAAAGATCAGATTTTGTCACGGTAATTATCAATGGCGAAAACATTGGAAATACTACTTTTCAAAACCACCTAAGCAGATTGAAATATGGTCCTCTAAATCTGCAAACTGGAAGAAGTGGCATATTTAACATGGGTAGAAATTTTAGTGTAAAAACGATTTTCAATTTCTGATTCGCACTAATGCCGACAAAAAAGATTCACAAGGGACATGCTCTTGTGAATCTTTTTATATTTACTTCGTTAATAAAACGAAAAATTACCTGAATTACAATTCCAGCATACCATTTTCCAATAATTCAACCGTCTGCACTCTATTCTTGGAAGCATCAAGCTGAAATTCATCATCTGCCATCTCACCAGTAGCAATATATACCGTCATGTCGGCCGCTATCATTCCAATTGACTGTACAATCTGCGTGCCATTAACGGTGGTACCGGCAATAGCATAACTGTCTATTACGGCCAAACCATCATTCGTGTAGGTTTTCAAAACATATTCATAAGAAAGCAGGCCAGCCTTCCAATATACCAGTGCTTTGAAATTCTCCGTATTAGGTAGTCTAAAACAAGAGATATATTCAGTCATTCCATCGTCCTCTTCATCGTCCTCCATTAAATAATGTTCAATCATCGCAACAGGCAGCGGAGGAAGTTCTCTGCTAAATTCTTCAAATGTGTCTTCACGTAAGGTTACAGGCAACTGTATCTCCGGGAAAAATTTCAAAAAATCGTCAAATTTTATTTCCATAGAAAAAAGCGCTAAGCGCAGTTTAAAAAGTTTGTTGCGCTGCGCGCGTTTGTTGTGCTAAAGCACGTTTGTTGCGCTAAAGCGCGTTTGTTAGTTTGTTGCGCTAAAGCGCGTTTGTTAGTTAGGTGCGCTAAAGCGCATTTACAGGTTTTGGGAAATGTCAGAAGCGCAACAAACTTCCAAACGTGCGAAGCACAAACTGCGAAGCACAAACTGCGAAGCACAAACGCCGAAGGCAACCAAACGTGCGAAGCACAACAAACTTCCAAATTTGCGAAGCACAAACTGCGAAGCACAAACGCCGAAGGCAACCAAACGTGCGAAGCACACAAACTGCGAAGCACAAACGCCGAAGGCAACCAAACGTGCGAAGCACAACAAACTT
>JBMOJB010000192.1:0-6556 GCA_049316985.1 Saprospiraceae bacterium
ATTTACATCCCGGTTTGGATTGTGCATTGGCATGGCGCGGCACAAACGATTTGTGCATGGATTTGATGATGGATCCCGAAAATGCCCAAAAACTTTTTGACTTATCGACCATCCATTTTCTTGACGTGTATAACGAATACGATTCGATTCTTAAAAAACACAATATGCCTTCGGCTACCTGGATGAATATCCCAGTTCCAAATGGCAGAATGCACATTCCAAGTGCCGATTTCTCATTCATGATTTCGCCCGAAGATTACGAGCAATATGGATTACCAATATTGAAAGAAGAGGTGAAGACAATGACTCACAATGTATTTCATGTAGACGGATTAGGAGTTGCTAAACACATTGATACTATTTTAAGTGTACCTGAAGTTCGTTGCATCCAGTGGGTACAAGGCATGGCGGATGATTACCCAATTATGCAACATTTGGATTTTATCCGCTATGTTCAATCCCGTAATAGAGGTATTATTGTGGATTTAGCCAAAGAAGATTTAAACGAATACATGGAAAAAATGTCGCCTAAAAACACCTTCCTTTGGATTGCTACAGAAAGCGAAGAAGAGGAAATGGCGATTATGAAGAAAGTGGAAAAGTGGAGTAAATCAAAAATCTAATGTAACTCTTCCGAACTCATATCTTGGTAAATTTCAATATAATGAAAACAAAATCACAGGTATTTTTTCTACTTCTTTTAGTTGGAATAACTATTTCTGCTCAGCGAAGGGAATTCAGTTTGAATGGGAAATGGCAAATAACCGTAACTGATAAAAGTGCTCAAAAACCAAGCGTTTTTCCATCAACAGTGCCTGTGCCCGGTTTAGTGGATATGGCAATACCTGCCTTAGAGCCAACGCCCGTTTTTACCGAGAAAACATTCGTAAGAGAACGTGGGAAAAGCATAATGTTTAATAATTCTGTGTATTGGTATCGTAGGACTTTTTCCATTAATGAAAAATACAATGACTTGATACAACTCAAAATAAACAAAGCGCAGTACAGAACATGGGTTTATATTAACGGGAAAGAAGCAGGTGAAAATATGTACAATTTTACACCTACTTTGCTAAATATCAAATCTTTTTTGAATAAATCAGGACAGGAGAACGAATTAATTATCGCTGTTGGAAGCCGTAATAATTTGCCCGATTCGGTTGTAAATGGATACGATGCTGAAAAGGTGAAATTCACCCCCGGCATTTATGATGATGTGAAAATTATCATGTCAGGTAATCCGTTTATTTCCAATGTACAAACCGTTCCTGAAATTGAAAAAGAACAGTTGCGGGTAATTGCTGAGATTGAGAAGAATTCAACTAAAGCTGTCAAAATTTCCTACATTGTACGCGAAGTTTTATCCAAGCAAGTGGTTGCCAGAGGTGAAGTTAATGAAAATAAACATGTAAAAGCAGGAAAGTGTACTATCGATTTTCGGACTAAAATTCAGAACATGAAACTTTGGTCGCCCGAAAGTCCGTTTCTTTATGAGTTAGAACTCTCTACCGGAACTGATAATAAAGTTACACGCTTCGGTATGCGATCATTTTCTACAGACAGCGACAGAGGTGTGGTTTTGCTCAATGGAAAACCGTATTATTTGCGCGGAACAAATGTTTGTATATTTCGGTTTTTTGAAGATGCTGAAAGAGCTGAATTACCGTGGAATAAGCAATGGGTAACCAATCTTCATAAGAGTTTTAAAGATATGAATTGGAATGGAATGCGTATGACATTAGGATTTCCACCTGAAAAATGGTATGAAGTCGCTGATAGTCTTGGATATCTGATTCAGGACGAATATCCGGTTTGGGGAAGTGACGAAATCTGTTTAAACGGATTAGCCGGGAAGCTCACAGCAACTCAGCTTGCCAACGAATTTAAACAATGGATGCGCGAACGTTGGAATCACCCCTGTGTGGTGATTTGGGATGCACAAAACGAAACCAAGAATTCTTCCACTATTGCCACTGCGATTAATACTGTTCGATCGTTGGATGCTTCTAATCGTCCGTGGGAAAATGGATGGGCGTTTCCGGCAAGCGAAACGGATGTCACCGAAGCGCACCATTATCTTTTTTGGGATTATTACGAAACCTTAGATTTGAAAAAACAAAAAGTAACAATCAAAGAAGGTGCACTAAAGGACAAGCTCTTGAAATCCCGTAATATTGTAGATTATTGGGTGCTTAAAAGCAATATAGCCAATAAACCCTTGAAAAATCCGGTTATTGTGAATGAATATGGTCAGATATGGGTTAACCGCGATGGTTCGCCCACTACCCTGACTGATTCTATTTACGCTAATATTTTCCCTGAAGCAAATACACCCGAAAAACGTTTAGAAACGTATGCCAAGTTACTCAGTATGAAAACGGAATATTTTCGCACAAATCATAAAACCGCCGGAGTGTTTGAATTTTGTTCATTGGGTTATTCTCGTACTATTGTCCCACGTGGGCAGACAAGCGATCATTTCAGCGATGTAAAGAATTTGGTTTTTGAACCAAACTTTGTAAAATACATGAAACCGGCTTTTAGTCCTGTTGGAATTATGATTGAATTTTGGGATGTAAAAGTGTTTGCCGGAAAAACCTACAACATAAATGTCAATCTGATTAATGATACCTATCAAAAATGGTCGGGTGCAATTAAATTATCCCTTATTAATCTAGATAAAACTGCAAAAGAACAAGTTTTAAAGGCAGAAATGAAGCCTTTGGGAAAAATGACGAATATGTTTCAGTTGGAAATGCCAACAATAAAAGGAAATTATCAATTAATAGCTGAAATAATGGTTGATAATGAGCCGGTTAGAAGTATTAGGGAATTTGTAGTAGAATAAACAACAATAAATATTTGAGACTTCATGAAAACAATTTTTTTGAATTTTTTGCTTTTGATTTTGCTTCTTGATTTTGCTTCAGCAAAGGATCCAAGATTGACTAAGGACACATTGATTACCAATGTAAACCCTATTGTAAACCCGATAGACAAAAAGGAGATTATCCTTTTGGAAAATGAAAAATGGTGGGGCGGTGCTGTTATGGATGGCCCAAAAATGCCATTTTCAGGTGAAAGTTTCGTTTATGACCAATTTGCGAATTGTAAAAGAAACCAGGCTCAACCATACTTAATTTCTAACAAGGGTAGGTATATTTGGAGTGAAAACCCGTTACTCATAGAATTCACATCCAGTAAAATTAATGTTTCAACTAAAAATGCAGAACTTTTTGTGGGTAAAAGTGGCGAATCATTAAAATCAGCTTTTACCTATT
The DNA here is from genome assembly GCA_049316985.1 of Saprospiraceae bacterium. Classification (GTDB taxonomy): domain Bacteria; phylum Bacteroidota; class Bacteroidia; order Chitinophagales; family Saprospiraceae; genus CANHEE01. The sequence goes on from JBMOJB010000192.1 coordinate 3,282, forward strand.
CAAGCAGAAAGTTTTTCCCATCAAGTGGAAAAACTCCTGATTCGCTTTTCTTTACCAAACCGCAGTACAACACATGGATTGAATTACAATACAACCAAACTGAAACAGAAATTTTAAAATATGCACAATCCATTATTGATAATGGATTTCCTACAGGTATCTTGATGATTGACGCTAATTGGCAGGAATATGTCGGAACTTGGGAATTTTCGGGGACTAGATTTCGAAATCCCAAAGGTATGGTGGAGAAACTTCACAAAATGGGATTCAAAGTGATGCTTTGGTTAGCCCCTTTTATTTCGGCAGACACACCCAACTTTAGGTATTTGGTTTCAAAAAGGATGTTGATGTTTGCTGATGCAGAAAAAACTAAACCTGCAATTGTCAAATGGTGGGATGGATATAGTGGATTGTTAGATTTTTCAAATGCAAAAACGAGAGATTGGTTGAAGGGTCAATTACAAAATTTGGTAGATAAATATGGTGTTGATGGTTTTAAAGCCGATGGGGGCGATCCAAGATATTTTAAAGGAATATTTTCTTCATCTGATGTATTACCTAACGAACAAAGTGTACTTTATGCCAAAATTGGTCTTGAGTTTCCGCTTTGCGAAGTAAAAGATACCTGGAAACTTGCCGGATTACCTATATCACAGCGATTAAGAGACAAATCACACACCTGGAGTGACTTGCAAATTTTAATTCCTGATATGATAGCCTTAGGGCTTATTGGACATCCTTATGGTTGCCCCGATTTGGTAGGTGGAGGTGACTACACTTCATTCAAAAGTACCTCAATCATTGATGAAGAATTAGTAGTTCGTTATGCACAAATAAGTGCTTTAATGCCAATGATACAATTTTCAGTAGCTCCGTGGAGGATTTTTAATACTGAAAATTTTGAAATATGCAGAGACATGGCGAATTTACATGCTAAAATGGGAAATGAGATATACAAGTTAGCAAAGCAATCAGCAATTACAGGTGAGCCGATAGTACGAAATATGGAATACGTTTTCCCTAGAAAGGGTTATGAAGAATTAAGAGACCAATTTATGCTGGGTGATAATATTTTGGTAGCTCCGGTTGTGGTAAAAGGTGCTCGTTCCAGAGAAGTAATTTTTCCGGCTGGAAAATGGCAAGGAGAAGATGGTACTATTGTTTCAGGTCCAAAAAAATTGATGATTGATGTACCTTTGAAAAGATTGCCCTGGTTTAGAAAACTGAAATAAACTCATTGAGGATGAAAGTAGTAGCAGGAAGATTGATGAGTATTATTCTGATTTTGTTGATTTCGATTTCAACAATTTCAGCTGATAATTCAATATTTAATGTAAAGGATTATGGGGCAAAAGGTGATGGAATTGCATTTGATACAAAAGCCATTCAAACGGCTGTTGATAGGGCAGCAGACAATTATGGGACAGTGGTTTTTCCATCAGGTACTTACCTTTCGGGAACCATCTATCTCAAAAATAATGTGTCGATAGAAATTACCAAAGGGGCAACAATTTTGGGGTCGCCAAATTTAGCCGATTATCCATTGAATACCCCTGAAATTGTTTTTTGGGGTAAAGAATGGGCACAATTTGCCTTGTTCTTTGCCGAGAAAAAATCTAATATAAGCATCTATGGTGGAGGCACAATAAACGGACAAGGTGAAAAATTCAAGGTGCCAACAGTATTAAAAGGTAATCCGAATCGATACCGTGAACGTCCATACGTTTTTTATTTCGTAGAGTGTAATAATCTTAAAATAAATGATTTACAATTGAGAAACTCAGCATTTTGGATGCAACATTATCTGGCCTGCAAAAATGTAAGACTATCAAATCTGAACATTTATAACCATAGTAACAGAAATAACGACATGGTGGATATAGATGGTTGTAGTGACGTTATTGTGTCAAACTGTATTGGTGATGTTGATGACGATGGTATTACACTGAAAAGTACTTCAGGCAGAATTACCAAGGATATTGTTATCTCTGATTGTGTGGTGAGTAGTCATTGCAATGCCATAAAGATGGGAACCGAATCGCATGGAGGTTTTAAAAATATTACGATTAATAACTGTGTAATAAAACCCTCACTTACTGATTTTATATTTTCAGGAAAAAAAGAAGGTGCAGCTGGTATTGCACTTGAAATAGTTGATGGGGGTAGCATGGACGGTATTAATGTGTCCAACATAGTTGTAAATGGAACTTCCACACCTTTATTTATTAAATTAGGGAATAGGGCACGAAAATACGACCCTGAAATGCAAACACCTGAAATTGGTGAAATAAAGAATATCAGCATTAGCAATTTCACAGCAAATGGTGGTGGTAAGTTTAGTTCGTCCATATCAGGTTTGTCAAATCATCCAGTAAAAAACATATTGTTAAATAATATTCGTATCAACTCAATTGGTGGTTTTAACTCAATTCAGCCAATGCCAAAAATTGAGGAGGTTGAAAATGCATATCCGGAGGGAAGTATGTTTGGAGAACTTCCGGCGTATGGTTTTTTTCTCCGACATGTTGAAAATCTGAATATTAATAATATGCAGTTACTCTTCGAAAAACCAGATACCCGACCTGCAATTTACGCCGAAGATATGAATGGTTTTACAATTACAAATCTTTCAGCTATGACTACAGATGATTCTCCGGAATTGTTGTTTCTGAAAAATATAAAAAACTCTGTAATTCAGGCACTTCGTTCGAGTGTTGAAAAAAAACCAATAATTAAACTTTTAGATACAAGTTTATCTGGAATTACATTTGATAACAATAAAAACTACATTACAAAATCAAAATAAATATGAGAAGAATACAGTTGATGGTTTGTCTAATTATCTCAATTTCAGCTTTTTCGGCTGAAAAAGATTTTCAGTTTTCAGAATCTGGTTGTAAAGTGGTGTTGAAAAATGATACTTTGAGCATTGAAAACTCATTGATAAAAAGATGTTGGAAATGGAATAACGGGAATCTGATTTCGTTGTCGTTGGGAAATCAAAAATCGGGAAATATCTGGAAAACTAACAGCCGACAAGTTGATTTATTTTTGCCATCGGAAACTACTTCTGCTGCAAATTCCACGATTAAAACTGAATTAATCCCTGATTCGTATCAGTTTGTAAAACATGTTCGAACTACGATTGAGTATTCGTTGGGTAATTTGCAAATCCGAAAAGTTGTGAAAATTTATCCCGATTGTCCTGCCATAGCAACAGAGATTTTCTATAAAGGAAAAGCCTCAAAAACCTGGTTTGGAACGGTTGCCAATGC
>JBMOJB010000193.1:0-6532 GCA_049316985.1 Saprospiraceae bacterium
ACAACTTCTAACCAATTGAATATGTGGGAGTTGTGAACCGGACACTAGTGATTTGAAATAGGTAATTTAAAGTAGCACTATTGATAATATTAACGCAGTTTTATGAATAAAATCAACAAAAAAGATCTATATTTTGTGTTTGTACAATTTGCGCTGTTTGTCTGCTACCTCTTTCCTGTAGGTACTTTCAGCATTCAAGCCGGAGATTTAATGAACTACATTGGATTGTCAGCTGCAATTGCAGGCTTGCTGATTATCGTTGTTTCAATCATTCAATTGAATAAAAATTTGACACCTTTTCCAACACCACTTAAAGACGGAACACTCATTCAAAATGGTCTGTACAAATACGCACGTCATCCCATTTACACGGGAATAATTCTGTTTGCAATTGGCTTAGGTTTATTTTTAGATAGTATTTGGAAAATTGGGATTGGCTTTGCACTTACGATTTTGTTTTATTTCAAATCAAACTATGAGGAAAAGCTACTTATGATACAATATCCTGACTACTTAATGTATCAAAAGCGAACTGCCCGCTTTTTCCCATTCTTCTAATCGTTAATTTGTAACAAAAGTAGCAGCGGAATTCGTTTAAATGCTTGAACTTTGTGCTGTATAAATTTTGGTATTTTTAATATTTAGTAGATGGATTATCAAACGATGGCAATATTAGCCGCAATAGGAGTCGTTGCTGGTGTACTTAGTGGAATTCTTGGTCTCGGAGGGGCAATCGTCATCATACCCGCTCTTGTGATGTTTCTCGGTTTTTCTCAACAGATGGCACAGGGAACAACCCTTTTAATGATGGTATTGCCCGTCGGAGGACTCGCCGCTTTTCAATACTATCAAAAAGGATTTGTAGATATTAAAGCCGCACTGATTATGGCTGTCCTTTTCTTTTTTGGTGGTTATCTGGGCGCAAAAATAGCCACTCAAATTCCCCAGGAACTACTGAAAAAATTGTTCGCTTTACTTTTATTCGCCATGGCCATTAAAATTGGTTTTCAGAAATGAACAATAAAAGTTTGGTTCAGTTCTGGGACCAAAGGTATGCCGAAGAGGAATATGCGTACGGAAGTCAACCCAATGAATTCCTTAAATTACATCTGGAATCGATTCCCGCTGGAAAGATACTTTTACCTTGCGAAGGTGAAGGTAGAAATGCCGTCTTTGCAGCTCAGCGGGGATGGAATGTGAGTGCTTACGACCTAAGCGCCGAAGGAATTCAAAAAGCCGGCTTACTTGCCCACCAAAACAATGTCAAAATTGATTACCAGCTCGCAGATGCGAAAGAGATCAATTTTGCACCTGAATCATTTGATGCGATAGCCCTGATTTACGCACATTTTAACACCGAGCACAGGCAAATCATTCATCGCCGTTTGGCAAGTTTCCTCAAACCCGGCGGCTGGCTAATTATCGAAGCTTTTAACCCACTGCAGCTTAACAACAAGTCAGGTGGTCCCAAAGACGCTTCAATGCTCTACACCTCTGATATGCTGCAAGATGATTTGAAGGCACTCAATATAACTATCCTTTGTTCTGCACACATTGAGCTGAATGAAGGCTTGTATCACCGTGGAAATGCAGATGTTATCAGGTTTGTCGGCCAAAAGCCATTATAGTTTCGTTTCTTTAGTGGCTAATTTCCATTTTGCAAGCAATTTTTAATATATTTTACGGATTTCTGATCAGTATCTATCCAAAGACGCAGCAGACATTTGAAATTTTCTGATATTTACGAAAAATATCGATTTCTATGTCCAAGACAAAAATAATCGTTGGCGGGATCGGAGGCGTTGGCGGGTTTTTCGGGGGACTTTTAGCTAAGCACTATCAGAGAAGCGACAAGGTAGAAATTATTTTTCTGGCCAGAGGTTCTCATTTAGAAGCCATTCAAAAAAATGGGCTGAGAGTTAAAAAAGGAGCAGAAGCATTCACTGCCATTCCTGCATTGGCTACTGATGACCCAATTAAAGCTGGAATCGCAGACTTCATCCTCCTGTGTACCAAAAGCTATGACCTGGAAAGTACTATTCAACAATTAGGTCCTAGTATTGGACCCAAAACAGTCATCCTGCCACTTCTGAATGGAGTTGATTCGAGAACCAGAATTTTGGCACTTTTACCCGAAACGCACGTTTTGCACGGCTGTGTTTATATCGTATCCAGATTAACTGCACCCGGACATATTGAAAATATAGGTAATATTCAAACCCTTTATTTTGGACTTGATGGAAGAATTGATTTAAAAAGCAGTGTATTAGAAAAAACACTTGCAGACGCCGGAATTGAAGCAAAATGCACGTCTGCTATTTCAGATATCATTTGGGAAAAATATACTTTCATCTCTCCTACTGCTGCTGCCACAACCTATTTTGACAGCTGCATCGGTGAATTGCTCGCAGATGAGCATAAAAAAAGGATCCTTGAATTGCTAATTGCTGAAGTACAAGGTATCGCCACAGCAAAGAATATCAATTTGCCACAAGATATTGTTGGAAAAACCATTGAAAAACTCCAAAAACTTCCTTTTGATATGACATCATCGATGCACCACGATTTTCAACAGCATAAGGAAAAAAATGAATTGGACACCCTTTGTACCTATGTCGTTTCTGATGCTCAAAAACATCAACTCCCCTGTCCTACTTTTCAGATGGTCTTATCCAAGCTATCAAATAATTCAATTTCGAAGAACTAGGGGCCTGTTGAAATTGATAAGAATCGGTTTGGATAATCCACTAATCACTTTAGGAATCCAAAAAAATACCCTAATTTTGCGGCCGAAATTACATGGAGGTACATTTATTGCCTTTTTTCATGAATAACCGAAGAAAACCTATGACACACAATTTAAAAGTTTTCAAATTTGGAGGAGCTTCAGTAGTAGATGCTCCTGCTATTAAGAATGTTGCTTCAATACTTACCAAATACAAAGACCAGTCTTTGGTGATCGTAATTTCCGCAATGGGTAAAACCACCAATGCACTGGAGGAAGTCGTCAATGCGCATGCAGCAAAAAATGGGCTTGCCGGATCTATCTTTGAAACGGTAAAAGAGAAGCACTATTCCATTATGCGAGATCTTTTCGACCCCAATGATGAAGTTTTCACCGATGTAAATGACATTTTTGTTGAGGGAGACTGGGTGCTTGATGAGGTACCTCATGAAGATTACGACTATATGTATGATCAGATTGTCAGTATCGGCGAACTGGTGTCCACTAAAATAGTTGCTGCCTATTTAAATAAAGTACAATTACCGACAAGTTGGTTGGATGCCAGAGATATCATAGCTTGTGACAACACCTTTCGCGAAGGTCGAATTGATTGGGAAAAGACCGCCAAAAGTACCGTTGAAGTTGTTACACCTTTGCTGGAAAAAACGAAATTTGTGTTGACCCAAGGGTTCATTGGCAGTACATCTGAGAATTTTACGATAACCCTCGGCCGAGAAGGTTCTGACTATTCGGCAGCGATTATATCTTTTTGCCTGAATGCAGAAAGTATGAGTATCTGGAAAGATGTACCCGGCGTATTAACTGCAGATCCGCGCTATTTTGAAAATGTTACCAAACTCGATAGACTTTCCTATAAAGAAGCCATCGAAATGACCTATTACGGGGCCACTGTGATTCATCCCAAAACGATTAAGCCTTTGCAAAACAAAAACATACCCTTGTATGTTAAGTCATTTATCGATCCGGAAGGTGCAGGAACACTTATTACCAACGACGTCGATGATCATTATCCTCCGATTGTCATCGTAGAAAGAAATCAGGCATTATTGTATATCGGTTCCAAAGATTATTCCTTCATTGCCGAGCACCACTTAAGTCACCTTTTTGGTCTTTTTGATAAACACAGAATTTGGGTAAATATGATGCGAAATACCGCCATTTCCTTCATGGTATGTGTGCCCAATCAACCTGAAAGACTTAAAGGATTTTTCAAAGAAGTAGAAGAGGAGTTTTCAATTGTTAAAGAGGAAAATGTTGAACTGGTTACCATCAGGCATTACCAGGAAGACATTATAAAAGAGATGAAAAAGGGTAAAATTGTGCTCTTAGAAGAAAGAATTCGAAAAACTTTTCAAATGGTCAACAAGAGTATCCCAATTATTAAACCCAAACAAGCCTAAACCAACTTATATCTGAATTTCAGCATATATACCACATATCCGGATGAATTATATCATTTACGACATCGAAGCTACTTGCTGGCTTAATAATCCGCCGGATAAAATCTCCGAGACTATTGAAATTGGTGCATACCTGCTGGATGATTACGGACACGTTAAGGATAAATTTTCCAAACTAATCCGACCCGTGATCAGTCAATCTATTTCATCTTATTGCACGGAATTGACAACCATCACGCAGCAGATGCTGGATCGCTCAGCAAAATTTCCAGAAGTAATTGAAGATTTTCAAGACTGGATTGGAGTGGGATACGAAGACTATATCCTATGTTCTTGGGGTGCCTATGATAAAAAACAGCTCACCATTGATTGTCGATTTCATCATCTGGACACCAAGTGGCTGGAACCACATATTAACCTGAAAGAACAATACCGAAAAATGAAAAGAATGAGCATTGGTCCGGGATTGAAGAAAATTGTTGAATTGGAAGGATATGATTTTGATGGTACACACCACCGGGGAATTTCTGATGCATTTAATCTGGCCAAAATATTTGCCAGATATCTAGGAGAATGGGATTTCAATTGTTAGTTTAAGTCAACTATTCTTCCAAGTTGAAAATTTTGAAAATACTTAAAAAGGAAGTACCTTTGTATCGGTGCCAAACCTCAATTTACAGTATGACCTGTAAATGAAAGGAGCTGTAGGAATACAGTTCCTTTTTTTATATTGTTATTTTAGATTTTGATATACAAAGAATGGAAAAAGACACTTTTTTCTTTAATTTTTTTAGATTTTGGGTAAAACAAGCTTTGCAATTTTACTGTAAGAGAATTTCCGTCACAGGCTTAGAAAACATTCCCAATGATAAACCGGTTCTTTTATGCCCTACTCATTCAAATTCATTCCTGGATGCATTTTATTTGTGCGTGTATCTCGATTCTCCTATTCATCCTTTAGCAAGGGGCGATGCATTTAAGAAGACTGCAATTGACAATGTGTTAAGACAATTTAAAATGTTGCCAATTTTCCGACAAACAGATGGTGAAAGTGATGCATTTAACAAAAATGAAGCTTCGTTTGAAGAATGTCAGCAACTATTCCTGAAAAATAAAAAAGTACTGATCTTTCCTGAAGGCATCTGCAAACATCAGAAGGAAGTTTTACCCCTAAAAAAAGGAGCTTCCGTACTGGCACAAAGAGCCTGGAATGCAGGTATAGATTTACAAGTGGTGCCAATTGGAATTACGTACAACAATTTCTTCAGTTGGGGAAAAAAGTGCGATATCATCATTGGAAAGAAAATTATCAAAACGGAATTTGAAATAACGGAAAACGCTTCTTTTAATCGGGAGTTTAACGGCAAATTATTCTCGGAAATGAAAATGTTATACCCGAGCCCTTTTCAGTTTAAAAACAACAAAGTTTTCCGTAGTCCATGGCTGCCAATTCAATATTTCTTGGGTTGGTGTATCAATGCTCCAATTTACGGAATAAGCTATCTCCTGGTCAAAAAATTGACAAAAGGGACAATTTTCCACGATTCAGCGATTGTTGGAATGCTTGCGTTACTTCTACCTGTTTACTACTTGGCGATCGCTTTCACTTTTTTAATCTGTTATTGGTAAGAAAATCAATCTAATTCTTCATAAACACCACTAGAAGTTTCCCAATTGATTGAATCCAAAGAGTCAACGGAGCTGTCAATGTTGTAATCTGCGTTTAATAAATAGTCGTCAAATAAACCGTTTTGCAACTCCCATAGTATTGGATCAAGTGAATCAACAGATCCATCAGAATTTGAATCACCGCTGTTCATTACTGAAACTGTAGGTGTCAAGGTTTTTAGCGGAAATGATCCATTTAACGGAATTGAATTATCTGTGAAATTCAAAAATGTTGTACTACTGTTTACAGTATCTGTATTTGCAGTCCGGAATCCGGTGTGATTCCGATGCCTGATGGAAATAAAGTAATTTCCGGCTACAGCGTTCGGAAATGCGAACGGTGAGACACCATCTATATCAACGATAACTCCATCCGCTTGTACCAAAGCGGCCCGGGTATACTGTACTGTTGTAGCGCCGGAAGTTCCTGTTCTCAACTCCATAAATACCCAATCCGCAATTGAATTAGCCCCCCCAACATTAAGGACAGCGGCATTCGTTGTAGCCGGCGTGGGTCCACTATTCTGATGAATAAAGATTGTATTTAAAGGCGCAACTGAATAAGGGTCGCTCAGCGGAAAATTGAATAAAGTCTTCAAGTAGTCGTTCATTAAACCAGTACTCGTATTATAATTACCAAAATAAACGGCTCACAATTATTTTTTGGGGAGTGACATTATTTATGCAAACAGTTTATGTAACCTGAATAGAAAGAATT
>JBMOJB010000194.1:0-6520 GCA_049316985.1 Saprospiraceae bacterium
AATGGAGTTTACAAATCCACAGATGGGGGTATGAGTTTCGAAAAATTGGCGTCCACTTCAATACCAGATATGAACTACTGCAATTTGATTGTGCACAGTGTAACTGATGCATCTACTGTATGGTTAGGGACATCAAGAGGACTATTTTACACGAAAAATGGCGGTGAAAGCTGGACAAAATTGCCAGTACTGAACTTATCTGCAAGCTCCATTTCAGGTATCATCAGTTTCCCGGATTCCAGCCTAATGGTAGCCATTCAAGGTGTTCGGATGTACAAGACACCAAAACCTACTGTCAGCCCTTTTGTCGGAATCAGTGACTCGATATTTCCCAAGACCAGCATCGGCAGAATTATGATTGCCAACTGCTCGAAAGCCTTTCCAAATACTGTTTATTCGTTTTATTCAAATGGTGCAGGACTTGATCCGGTTACCTTCCAAGGACCTTCTGCATACCTTGCAAGTTATAAAAGTACCGACGGAGGAGCAACATGGACACAGCTATCCAAACAAACTTTGAATATTGGCTCCACTCAATCCAATTACAATGTGATGTTGGGTGTACACCCAACCAATCCAAATTTTTTAGTGCTTGGGGCTCAATTTGCAGTTTACTCGAGAAATGGAGGCATTAATTTTACTTCATTCGACCCTGGTCATGCTGACAATCACGTTTATTGCCATGCCGGAAGTCGAAATGGAAATGACTTTTTTATCGGAAACGATGGCGGCATTTACAAAGGCAATGTTAACACGATTGCGACTGGAGTCAAGGACATGAGTCGTGGTTACGTTAGTGCACAATACTACGCAGGCAACTACGGCCCAACTGGAATCAGTTGCATTTCCGGAACGCAAGACAATGGAACCTGGAGATATGTCAATGGCGTTGCCTCTAAGTTTTATGGTGGAGATGGTGCCTATTCTCACATTAGTCAGCAAAATCCAGGAATGCTATATTGTGCAACACAAAATGGCAACACTTACTTTAAAAATGGACCGGCCAACATAGTAAATATCACACCCGGAGTTGCAGTTACTGAAGGAGTAAACTTTATCAATCAATACGAGATTAACTACGCAGCCGGAAATCAGTTGTATTATAGGAGCAACAAAGGTATCTGGCGTTCTATCAACAATGGAATTTTCTGGGATAAATTGAATAAAACCAATATAAGCAATATATCTGCGATTGGAGTTACAAGAGATGCGAATCCAACAGTTTATTTAGGAGGTCAAGGCGTTTTTTATAGAATTGAAAATGCAGCCACACGACCTGCCGGGGAGACATTAAAAAATATATCTTCTATGGTTCATGCCAACATGAGGTCTTCAGCATGGGGTACAATTTCTTTCCATCCCGGTGATGAAACTACGATGTTTGTTGGCTTGACATCAATCTCTACCCTGCCACGTGCCTGGAAAGGTATAAATGTTAATACGGACACGATGAAATGGGTAAGTATTTCGGGAAATTTACCCAAAAATTTGAGTGTCTACCAAATACACGCACATCCGGATAGTCCTGAGAGTGTCCTGTTCGCGGCAACAGATTTTGGCCTTTACTACACACTTGATGGTGGACAAAACTGGTTGAAAGAAACCCGTATGCCGAACGTTGCGATATTCGAAATGAAACTCAGACCTTCTGATAAAAAATTGTTTCTTTTCACGCATGGTCGCAGCACATGGTACCTTGAAATGAAAGACCTCAATAGTGTCAATACAGTAGATTCCGATTATTTTGCAGACCTGAAGATATACCCAAATCCGGTTAATGAAAAACTTCAGATAGAGATTCAATCGGAAGTTAGCACTGCCCAGATATTTGATATCACTGGTCGTGAGATTTTGACCGTTCAAAACACAAAGCAAATAGATGTTTCAAACCTTAGAAATGGCACTTATTTGTTGAAGATTTTTGATACAAATGGAAAATACATGGTCAGAAAATTCATCAAAGCATAGAATACTAAATTTTTCATGATTTATATCAAGCCCGTCGGTGTATTTTACCGATGGGCTTTTTTCATAAGTTATATCGTATCAGCAATTGCCTGTGCAGCACACCACGAACCAGTCCATGCTGCTTGAAAGTTAAACCCACCGGTTATCGCATCAATATTTAGCACTTCTCCTGCAAAATATAACCCGGGGACAATTTTACTTTCAAATGTTTTGAAATTTACTTCTTTCAATTCTACCCCACCGGCAGTCACAAACTCTTCCTTAAATGTACTTTTGCCATTAATATTGAATTCTGATTCACAAAGTTGTTGCGCAAGTATCTGTAAGGTTTTCTTGTTAACATCTGCCCAAATCATTTCTTCTGGTATTTGAGCTTCTTCGCAGAATCGCTTCCACAATCGAGTCGGAATTCCCTGAATGGCGCAATTACTTATCTTTTTCTTCGCCTGATCCATTTTATTGTAAAGCAATTTTTCCATTACATCTGCAGTTTTTTCTGTCCACAACCAGTTAATTTTCAACTTGAACAAATAATGTGAAGTGTACAATTCCCTTGCTGCCCAAGCAGAAGCTCTTAATATCGCCGGACCGCTAAATCCCCAGTGCGTGATCAGTATTGGACCATTGGTCGAATATCCAGAGTCCGGCAAACTCACGCTTACATTTTCTACGCTAATCCCTTCCAGTCCTTTGATTCTGATATCCTTGCAGTTAAAAGTAAAAAGAGAAGGAACGGGCGGAACAATTTGATGACCCAACTTCCGCATCATTTCCCAAATGGCAGGATTACTGCCTGAACTCACCAAAAGTTTTTCACAGGAGAAAATAGTAGTCTCAGAATGTACTTGAAAAGCATATTTTGAATCTTCAGTTTTGTTTATAGCATCTACGCGCTGTGAAGTAATTAATGAAATTCCCGGGTGGTTTGTTGCGTTTATTAAGCAGTCAACAATTGTTTGCGAGGAATCACTACTGGGAAACATCCGCAGATCATCTTCAATCTTTAGTTCAACTCCTTTTTTTTCAAACCAACTGATTGTGTCACCACTGCAGAAACGGTGAAAGGGAGCAAGCAATTCCTTTGAACCGCGGGGATAGAATTTAACCAGTTCTTTGGGTTCAAAACAAGCATGGGTAACATTGCAGCGGCCACCACCAGAAATTCTAACTTTCTCCAATACTTGTTTTCCCCGTTCAAGAATTATTATCTTGCAATCAGGTCGTTGCTCAATCAGGTTTGCAGCGGCAAAAAAACCGGCAGCTCCACCACCAATAATGATTACATTAGCATGTACTTCTTTTTTCACTACCAGACTTTTGAAACGTTTACAAAGAGATTTCAATTCAAAATTGCAATATTAATTAAATTTAAGTGTTTTAAAGCAAAGGCTATTTTCATTTAAACAAATCAAACAATTAATTTTTATAGAACGTACAACATTTTCGAATTATATATGTTAACTTTGCACACGTTTTTGTAATATATACATCAAATAATGAAAGAAAATTCTTCAAATTTACTGATATACAGAGTCGGAGAGCAAGGACTTGAAGTTTTTATGGTAGAAGATGAACTGGGAAATTCAGTGTTGCCACAAACTGTCGCCAGTCAGCGCGCCATTTCAGCGGTGCTTAGCGATAAGTCAAGAGTAATTGAACTAGAATCAGCGGAAATCCAGAAATCAGTAGCAATCGAAGCAGATTGGCATGAGATTCCCTCCTTAAAAATGCTCATCTCTCAGGACGTGCACTTCGTAAAAAGCACGATCAAAGAAATGATTCCAAACATGATGGAGAAAGGAACTTTCTTTGCTGTAAAAGAAGCTTTCAAAAAAGTACTTCCCAATCAATACCAGGCTTTAAAAGAATTAAAAGACATCATTACTGAACGCAACATTACCAATTATTGATTTTGTTCTTTGATACAATATTGTGTTATCGCCTAGAATAGAATGAATTGAATTATGTTGTATATTCTCCTGTCCATCCTTTGTTCCAGTGCTTTAATTATCATATTCAAGCTTTTTGAACGCTTTAACATTGATATTTTTCAGGCCATTGTTTTCAACTACATTACCTGTGTTACATTAGCCGGATTGTCCTTAGGTCATTTTCCGGTACCGATAGATGTGAGTTCCCAGCCTTGGTTTTTATTTGCGCTTGTACTTGGATTCTGCTTCATTACAGGTTTTAATGCAGTTGGGAGCACAGTGAAGCACTTCAACATGGCCCTTGCTTCTGTAATGCAGAAGATGTCACTCCTTTTTGCGGTAACTTTTACGGTGCTTTATTACAATGAAAGTATGAGTATCACTAAAATTCTTGGACTTATTGCTGCAGTTCTGGCTATTTTTCTGACGAGTTACGCTTCAGATACCCATGAAAGTGCGCAGGACGACAAAAAGCATTCAATTAGCAATTGGCTTCGTTTTCCTATATTAGCATGGATTTTAAGTGGAGTGATTGACATTTTACTGTATTATGTTGAAAAGGAAATCAATAAAGGGAGCGCGGACATACAATTTATCGCTACTTTTTTTGCTGCAGCAGGCTGTTTAGGTATAATTGCCCTAATCCGCGGCTATATCAAGCAATACAATCATTTTGCTTTCAAGCATATTGTCGGAGGAATATGTCTTGGAATTCCCAATTTTTACTCTATTTACTTCCTATTGATGAGTTTCAATCAAGGGTATGAGGGCTCTTTGGTATTTCCGATCACCAATGTCGGAATTATCTGCATTTCCGTACTTTCCGGCTATTTTTTATTTGCAGAACCACTTTTTAAAACAAAAATTATAGGTATAGCGCTAGCAATTATAGCAATAATGCTCATTGCGATGTAAATTGTAGCCTGTAAATTTTTAAAACTACGCTGCTGATAATATTTTTGTACTTTCAGAACAACTTAAATTATTAAAAAATGAAATTCCTACAATATTTTTCTCTTAGTTTACTCACTTTCTTTTTATTTTCCTGTAGCACTTCACAGAAATCTACCCAAACAAGTGCCCCTTCATCCTATACTGAGGCGATTTTTCTTCAGATCAATGATGTATACGAAATAGCGGCTTTGGACAATGGGAAAAAGGGAGGAATGCCACGTGTAGCTACTATATTGCAAAGACTTCGTGCTGAAAACCCAAATACTTATTTTGTTATCGCCGGTGATTTCCTTAATCCGTCCGTTATTGGCACACTAAAATTTGAAGACAAAACCATTAAAGGAAGGCACATGGTGGATGTACTTAATTATGTCGGCCTTGATTATGCAATGCTCGGCAACCATGAGTTCGACCTCGATTATCCTGATTTTCAAGAACGCGTTAACGAGTCTACATTCAAATGGATCAGTACTGATGTTAACGGCATGGAAAATGCTCCTTTTACTAAAAAAGATAAAGATGGCTATTTCACGCCTTTCCAAACTACTGAAGTGATAAGCGTGCCTGGCAAAGATCAAAAAATGTACAAGATAGGTATATTCACAGCGACTACTCCACTGGTTAAAAAGAACTGGATAACCTACAATGATTACATGAGTACTTCTGTTGAAGCAGCCAAAAACTTGTCAGAAAATTGCAATGTGGTCCTTGGCATTACGCATCTGGAAATCAAACAGGATCGCGCGCTGGCCAATTCTGTGCCATTTGTACCGCTTATTATGGGTGGTCATGACCACGATAACATGAATGTTCGCGAAGGTTCGACAGTAATTACCAAAGCAGATGCCAATGCAAAATCTGTGTACATCCATCGTGTTAGATTTGATGATAAAACGGGCAGTGCGAAAGTTATATCCGAACTGGTATATCTGGACGAAAAAATCAAAGAACATGAAGGTACGGTCAGCGTCGTCAATAAATGGAAAAATATCGCAACGGAAAGCATGAAAAAACAAGGTTTTGAACCCGAGCGAGTCATTAAAACGTTTGATACGCCTTTGGATGGCAGAGAAAGTGTAGTTAGGCACGAACAATGTAAACTTGGCAGCATGATCGCAGCCTCCATGATGGAAGCCAGCAGAGAAAAGGCTGTATGTGCATTCTTTAACAGTGGATCTATACGCATTGATGATCAGGTAAAAGGCAATCTAACCGAATACGATGTACTGCGAATTATGCCTTACGGAGGACAGGTTGTAGAAGTGACCTTGAAAGGAAGTCTATTGAAAAAAGTCCTGGATGCCGGAGATCACAATAAAGGTCGAGGTGGCTACTTACAAAGGAGTACCAATATCTCAAAAATAAACAACGAATGGAAAATTGCCAATGCTACCATACAGGACAATGAGAACTATGTAGTGATTACAGGTGCTTTTCTCTACAGCGGAAAAGAAGCCGGTTTGGAATTTTTCAACGACAAAAATCCAGAAATCATCAAAGCTGTTTTTCCGAATAAAGAAGACAAAAACGATATTCGCAACGATTTCAGGAAGATATTTATTCAATTCCTCGGAAAGAAGTAGTGCGCGCTGGGCGCGTTTGAAGGCTTCGCCGTTTGTTGCGCTGCGCGCGTTTGGTGCGCTGCGCGCGTTTGGTGCGCTGCGCGC
>JBMOJB010000195.1:0-6506 GCA_049316985.1 Saprospiraceae bacterium
CAAACGGCGCAGCCTTCAAACGCGCGCAGCGCAGCAAACGGCGAAGCCACCAAACGCGCGCAGCGCACCAAACGGCGCAGCCTTCAAACGCGCGCAGCGCAACAAACGGCGCAGCCACCAAACGCGCGGAGCGCAACTATTTCCTCAACTTCGGATCCAAAGCATACGCTTTATTAAGGTATTGCTGTCCGGTTTCAGCGTCGCCGCTATCGCGGTAGGCTGATCCGAGAAAGAAATACAATATTCCTTCATTGGGTCTGAATTCGATGGCTTTTTTGAAATAGGGAATTGCTTCGGTGAATTTTCCTTGCATGGCCAATGCAGATCCGAGATTGCGGTAACCATCTACATATCGCGTATCCAGTTGAATGGCTTTTTCATAGACGCGTTGTGCTTCAAGGATATTGTTCTGTTGAAAATATATCATGCCCATATTGCTATATACTTTGGCGTCGGGAACCTGCGCAATAGATTTCTGAAAATTCTCCATGGCTTTCCCATTGTCGCCTTTGTACATATAAGTAAGCCCCATTTCACCGAATACATCATGGTAATTGGGAGAAATACTCAGTGCTTTTTCGAAGTGAATCAGCGCTTTGTCTAAAAATGCTTTTTTGATTGCCGGGTCAGAAGCATCACGGCCCTTTTTGGTAAGTTCCAGTCCGTAGTGATAGTTGATTTTTGCACCCTCAGTTGAAGTCTGTACATCTGTTTCATACAAAGTATAACTATCTTTCCAGGCAGGATTCCGTGTGTAGGTCTTAAATGCAAAAAACAAAAAGAAAACTGCGATTATTCCGGTGAAAGCAGTGCTTTTTCCTAGAAAAGTGAACAAGTGCTCATTCAGGTTCGTAGTTTTGGTGTATTTGTAGAGCAAACTAACCAAAGCAAATATGAATCCCAGACTGGCGGCGTACAAAAGCCTTTCTCCGTAGGATGTACCGATGGTCAGCAATATGTTGCTGGATATAGAAAAAGTAATGTAGAAAAACAATATTCCGAATGCTATAGGGTCCTTTCTTTTAAATCTCTGATAGGCAAATGCCAATATTCCGATATTCACTGCCAGCATCGACAATGTTTTCAAGTCGGACCAACCGCTCAGTGGAACTGCATTGAATCCCATGTCAGAGACCAGGGTAAGTGGAAAAATCAGGACTTTCAGATAATAAAACATCATCGCCAACGCACCGGCAAGTTTAGGAACTCCTTCTTGTACGATAGCATTATCTAATGCCGAAATCACTTCCGTGCTACTTTGTCCGTTTAGCACTTTTTGTCTGACAATTAGAAATAATATTGCAGGTATGAGCATTAAAGCCGCAGATTTTAGATTGCGACTTGTTGGGATATCTCTGAAAAAATATATGGCCAAGGGGAAAACAGCCAGAAATGTAATGGCATTTTCTTTGGAAAACATAGCCAGCAAGTAGCTGAATAAGGCAGCGACAAGTGCAGTGCTTCGATTCGTGTCGATATACTTGACAAAGAAAAATAAGGCAGAAAATGAAAATAGTAATGCAAGAATCTCGTCCCTGCTTTTGATATTGGCTACTACTTCAACATGGGTAGGGTGAGCCATATACAAGGCAACGATACAAAATGGAATGGCAGGATTGGTGTTTTTCAACAATCGAACCAAAAGCAAGAAAAGCAAAACTGTACTGAAGGAATAAAGGACGACATTCATAAAATGACCAATCCATGGATTATCCGGATAAAGCTGCCATTCTATAGCAAACATCACCAGCGACAGTGGGCGATACAATGAACCCGGGCTATTCCAATATCCATAGCGATATTCGGTACTCATCAAGGTGCTTATTCCTTTTGTTCCCTGCTGGGTAATATAATTGTCTTTTATAACCGAGTAATCATCCAGTGCCCAACCGTGCGACAAGGTATTGGAAAACAAAAGGAAAGCGATAGCTGCCAGAATTAATGAGGGAATGAGCAATCCTGTGAACTCAGTGTTTCCTTTTGATGCCACCGTCTTTTTAGCAGTAGGAATAGCTTCTTTTCTTACTTTTTGTTGTTTTGACATACTTTTATATTTCCGGCAAAGGTAAAAACTATTAGGTGATATTGCAAAAAAGCTACATAAATTTGAGTTAGTTACCCAACGAAGACAGCACGCGTACTGAGTACGCATGCTGCTTGATTTGTGTGTAGTTTGTAAAAAAGGATTATGTCCGCCATGCGGACCTTTGTTGTTGATCTTTTGCACCCTACGGTGCAGATTTCGTTTCATGCCCCGAAATTACTCAAGAATAATCATCTTCTTGGTAATGTTTTGATCCGGGGTCTGTAATTGATAATAAAGGATACCGGTTGTCAAATTAGACATTTCATTTTTGTTTATGTTAATGGTATGGTTTCCACTGTTGTATTCATTTTTCTGCGTGTAGATTATTCTTCCGTTGATATCCATTATTTGCAATGTTGCAACTGTAGATTCAGGTAAGAAGAAACTAATCTGTGTTGATTCATTGAATGGATTCGGTTGATTCTGGTACAATTCGATATTGCGTACGGTATTTGTCGTTTTGCTATTTGTAAATGCCAGTTCAATATCTATGCTTTCATCGTTCTTGTCATAAGCTTCAGCCAATGTTACCTCCGAGTTCAAAGCTAATACATCACTTAAGGCGCAGTTTTCATTGGCCATTATCTCGAGAATTGCAAAAGTCGATCCTTTTGTGATGGCGGTATTGCTATTCCAGCTTGCTGTGATTGTATTATTGTCAAGCACTGCGATGTTAGAGGCATTCATATCACTTAGATTACCCGTAACAATATTCGTTAGCGAAACCTTGTCATTCAATTTTAAAGTAAACTGCATTCCGTTGATGTCTTTGTCTTTAATAAGTAAAGGTACACGGTATGTTTTTCCGGATTTCAAATTTATATTATCTGCAAATAACTGAACCTTTTTAGCATTCCCCCTTTGTCCGGCAGGAGTGTTGCTTTTTGGTTTAGCGCTGGCATTGAGGTCACCGATTTTGATAGCGACAAAATTGGATGTCAGGTCACTGTTCAGACTAACTATATTTAATTCCGGAAAAGGACTTGCAAAAGGATTCAGTGGATTGGTAAAAACAAAATCTTTTTTAACGAATCTCCAGGAATTCTGCGTAGCAGCAAATTTGGGACTTAAACCGAGAATCACTCTTCTGGCTGCAACGATATCCGCTGACGAAATCGTTCCGTTTTTATTGACATCTGCTGCAATCAGCGTATAGGGATTGGTGATTTTGTCTAATCCAAGAATGTGTCTGGTCATTCTCACCACGTCGAATGTGGTTACGCCATTCAATTCATCTCCTGTTTTTTCCGGCTTCACGACGTAGTTGTTACCCACAGGTTTGTAGATCATGTAATTTCCTGCATTGGTAGTGCTGATTTGTGAAATTGCGCCGTTCATCATAATGTCTACTTTCTCAACACCCAGGTCCTGAGCTGTCATGATGGCTCCTGCAATCGCAGCTGTTTTGTTGACATTGGTTGGACAAACTTTGAATTGGTCCTGCACGTCTACAAAAGTGGTACAGACATCAGTATTTCCTCCTTTATCGGTTACGGTAAAAGTCACCAGGTTAGGGCCAATCAGGTTACAAGAAAATGTTGTCGGCACGATATTTAATGTCAGTTCATTGGTCGAAGTACAGTTGTCATTGCTTCCACCATCAAACATCTTGGCATCCAATGTGACAATGCCATTTGCCCCTACGTTGGTAGAAAGGCCATTTATACAGACTGCTGTTGGTTTTAGTACATCCAGCACATTCACTCTAAATATGCAATTTCTATTGTTTCCACAGCCATCGCTTACGGTTGCATTCACGGTGCTCAATCCAAGAGGAAATGCACCACTTATATCACCTGTAGCCAATGTTCTGTCGATTGTATTGTCATTTCCCAGGTCTACGGTTACAAACCAGATTAAATTTGCTGTGGCAGTGCAATCGTCGCTTGCGGTCAGGATTCTATTCAAATTTTGAGATACACAATTCTGGTCATTTAAACCCAAAGTAATGTCCTCGCAAATAAATGAAAAAGCCGGTGGAATATTGTTTGTAATGTTGATGCGTTGTGTGTATTCCCAGTAGCCCGGATTAGGGTTGATATTTGGGTTGAACTGGCAGAAGTCTACCACTATCCATTTTCTTAGTATGACCTTGCATCCGACTCCTTGACCAGCCATTTCAGTGTCTTCAAAAGTAACCGAAATCTGGCTGCACACATCTGAAGAAATAACAGGAGAACCTGTTACTGCAGGCAATAGAGAAGGGCCACAAGTGGTACCTGCAAAATCGTTTGGCCAGACCACATCATCATTGGGATCCAATGGGTCATTCGCGTTAATGAAAAACACTTTGGGGTTCACAATTGTAATAACCTGTGTACAGGCGGATGTTCTTCCACCTTTATCGGTGGCTGTCCACGTTCTTGTGACTGAACCGATTCCGCAGTTGTTAAGGTTGACCTGGTCCGAAAATGCTGTTGTTACGGAGCAATTATCTGAAGCAGTAGGATTTCCTGTCAAAGTCAGATTTTTGTAGTCAACTGTACAATTCAAGGTAACATTAGCCGGACAAGTAATTTTTGGCGCCAGTTTGTCATCTACGTAAACAGAAGTCATGCAATCGTTAAAATTCCCGGAGCTGTCCCATACGCGCATAACAACCATTATGGTGTCATTGCAGTCGTTGCAATCAAAAATAATTTTTGGGAGAAAATTTACAGTAGTTCCGAATCGAGATATTTCAAATCGGTCGATTCCACAATTATCAACACTACCATCATCGAAGGATGCAGCTGTTAGTTCTGCTTTTCCATCCAAACCCAGTGACACATTTTTTAGTCCTGAACAAACGGCGACTGGGGGGGAGTCGTCGCGAACAGTAATATTGTAAGTACAAATCGTTTTATTGCCACAGTTATCGGTCTCGGTAATGCTGACAGTAGTAACGCCGATAGGCAGATTTTGAACAGTATTTCCCAGAATGACACCTTTAGAACTGGAATATTGCAGGGTAATTAAGTTAGTCGGACTGCAATTGTCTTGTGGATTTACATTTGGAAATGTGTAGTCAGCATTACAAGCGGTCGCTTTTGTTCCAATAGTAACATCAGTAGGGCAGTTCATGGTGGGTGGTACTTTATCATCCACTTTTATAAATTGTACCATCGACTGAGCATTTCCGGAGCACCATTCGACTACCTGCCAGGTTCTGTTTATAATTTTGGAACCGGCACAGCCTATGGATATCTGGTCAGTAGATGACACAATCAAGTCGCAGTATAAATTAACAGGCTGACCATTGATTGTCGGAACCCCGGTAAATGAAGGGTCGGTATTCGCATTGGTGCAATCGATAATCGGTTGCTGCAATCCATCGAAATTTTTAGGGAAATCAACGGCACCTAGTGAACCTTTGGTCAAATAAATGATTTTTGAACAAGAACTGGTATTGCCATTAGCATCGGTAGCCGTGTATGTTCTGGTTATCATTGCAGTATACAAGGGATCTGAACACGGAAAATCCATGGCTACATCAGACCAGGTCAATGCCGCCGGACCTGAACAATTGTCGATAGCCGTTGGGGCTATGACTACACCTGAAGCGTTGAGATCGGCATTGCATGGCAACACTTGGTCATTGCAGTTGCTAAAAACGGGTGGTAGTTTGTCTTCGACCAGGATTGAACCCCAGCAATTGTTACCTGAATTTTGGTCAAGAATCTTTACAATGCGTTTTTTCTTGGCATCAGCCGCGGTCACAAACGGACTTGAATTGATGACATTGCCATTAAGATCCATTACGATCACCTGAAAATTTGCTCCCGGACAGGAGTTGAAGGCTGTCGGTGATATCATAGAAACGGTAATTTCTGCCCGACAATTGGCGTTGTCAAGCGATACCTGGACATTGTCGTTGCAGCCAAGCGTACATGATGGTGGTTGACCGTACGCGACAACTGCCAGTAGTTGGGTAAGTAACATTACTATTCCCAAGCGAAAAATTGCTTTACGCTTTGCCACCAATGAGGGAATACGATTTGCGAAAGCAGTTACGAAGGAAACTTTCGTGTTCATGATAAATCAGAATTTGTTGAAGAAATAGGATTACAAAGCCTCTCTATCCCGACAGTCGGGACGAATAGCAAGCAGAGTTACTAATTTTTAATTTGGAAAACTCCACTAAGGAGTTTGTGTGTGTAGGTTGGTACTCGGAAGGGCGCACAGGCATTGAATATTTCCCGGCACTTAATGTAAAATTCGTTGTGTAGTATTGATAATAAGGTTGTCTCTAAGAAAGTGGTAAGGAAAACAGCGTTTTCTCATCATATACTCTGACTTCCCATTGTATTACTTTATTAGAGACATATTATGAATTTCAAAAATGTTGCCAAACTTTAATATGTGGGAAAAAAAGTTGAAAAAAGTTTGCGCTTCGCATGTTTGATTGCGCTTCGCGCGTTTGAGGGTTTGCGCTTCGCTG
>JBMOJB010000196.1:0-6479 GCA_049316985.1 Saprospiraceae bacterium
TAAATAACTTTCTGATTAACATAAAACAAAAATATTGGTTAGATTACAGAATCCGTAGGATTCAAATATCTATAGAAAAGACACCCATCGGTTGTACCAAGTAATTATCAAGCCCTGAATGGGCGCAATATCACATTGAGTAAAACGATTGGCTAATTACCTGCGTGTTAGAAGCCCTGAATAGGCGAAAGACCATAGCAATGGGTGCATTTGCAACAGCGTTTCATCTTCCCTTATTAATTCCTAATTCCTAAAACTATTTTGTGAAACATATTTAAAATTCAAACAAAAGGTTTATATTTGTGGCAATGAATCCAAATTTAGATCCCAATAAAGATCCTCAGAATCAGGAAGTTGAGAAGGTGCTGAGGCCTAAAGTGCTGGAAGATTTCAGTGGACAACCAAAGCTTGTAGATAATCTTAAGATATTTATTCAAGCGGCGCGACAACGAGCAGAAGCTCTTGATCATGTGTTGCTGCACGGTCCTCCCGGACTTGGAAAAACTACACTTTCTCATATTATCGCCAATGAGCTGGATTCAAACTTGAAAATGAGCTCTGGTCCGGTATTGGAAAAACCCGGAGATCTGGCCGGCATACTGACCTCATTGGAAGAAGGGGACGTCTTGTTCATTGACGAAATTCATCGCTTGAATACGGTGGTGGAAGAATACTTATACTCCGCTATGGAGGATTATCGGATCGATATAATGATTGATAGTGGTCCCAATGCGCGAAGTATTCAATTGAATCTCAACCCATTTACATTAGTCGGAGCAACTACAAGAATGGGTCTGCTGACAGCACCCATGCGTGCCCGATTTGGTATCAATTGTTTGCTGGATTATTACGATGTGCCAACCTTGACCAAAATTATCAAGCGCTCCGCTTCAATACTACAAGTTCCAATAGATGATCAAGGGGCGATTGAAATCGCTCGAAGAAGTAGAGGTACTCCCCGAATTGCAAACGCACTGCTGCGCAGAATCAGGGATTTTGCACAGATCAAAGGGGATGGAAGTATAGGAATTGATATCGCGCAGTTCGGATTGAATGCTTTGAATGTGGACGATTCAGGCCTGGATGAAATGGACAACAGAATCCTCAGCACAATTATTCAGAAATTTAAAGGTGGACCCGTAGGCTTGACTACCATTGCTACTGCAGTAGGAGAGGAGGCAGGAACAATAGAGGAAGTACATGAACCATTTTTGATTATGGAAGGTTATCTGCAGCGCACCGCAAGGGGGCGTGAAGCCACAGAAAAAGCATACAAGCACCTTCGTATTCCATATCCCGTAAGCAAAGGAGGCAGCCCGTCTTTAAATCTATTTGAGAATTGATTATTTAATAAAGCCCTCATAGAGCCAATCAGCCAGCGCTTCCCGGTTTTGTACAATCAATAGTCTTTTAAGGTCTCGTTCATTTTTCAGGTTGCCTAATTCGACATACACCGACACAGGTTTGGTTTCCCTCAGCATAAAGAGATCTCTGCGGCTTACTTCACCTCCGTATGCCCGGCCTTTGGGGTAATTGAAGGCAAAGGTATTTTGCATACTGATGGCTAGATTTTCACTGGCATCACTTCCGGGCTTATAGTAAAAAAATACATCGGTCTGCTCTCTTTTACTCCTTGAATCGACGTGAATGCAGATTAAACGCTGCACGGTAGCTCCTTCTTTTTTATGTTTTTTGTACAGTTTGTTGATGATATTGGCTCGTGCGGTTAGTCTGGCTTTTTGTCCAACTGGCATTTTAGTATTGGGATAATGTACCTCATCGCGATCACAGGGAAGATAATCTCCATTGCGGATGCCGTCATTCGGATCACGAGTGGTCATGTATACAGTGGCACCATTTTCTATCAGTTTCTTAGCCAATCGGATAGAAACGTCGTAGGCATATTCGTCTTCGCACAAAGTTCGTTTTGCGCCTTTACTTTGCGCTCCTGGATCGGGCCCTCCATGACCGGCATCTACATAGAATACTTTGCCGTTCAGCAGTTTACTTTTCTTTACTTTTGTTTCCTCATTGAAAAAGATAGGAATGGCATTTTTAGATGCGTTGGTTTCTTTAACTTCTACTTCAGTTTCCTTGCATTCCAACTCATGATAAGGTACCCATATATCTGATCCTTTTACTAGAGGTTGCCGCTTTACTTTGAGTCGCAGCATTTTTTTATTGTAGTCTTCCACTTTTTTGGCCAATAGCAAGTCATTGGTTTTTATCGAACTCTTGATGCTTTTGCCGTTATAAGTGTAAATCATCACCGGTACTTTGTAGTACTGATTTTCCATCAATGGATCATTTTCGCCCAGTTTGTTGATTTTATAGAATTTCTCCACATTGCAATCAAACTCATCCAAAGCAAACCTTCTCAGCAATGCATACACACCTTCTCCCTCTTTTACCTTGACGGTCAGGTAGACAGGTTTTGCATGTACTGCTAATGAGTAGGCTAGAAACAAAAGAAAAAAGAAGAATTTTACTACAGAACCTTGCATTAAATTTCGTAATTTTGCGGATAGGCTGAAAGGCTGATCAAATGATTTATTATTGATGATAGCGTGATTTAAATATGTCGTTTGTCAATTGGTAGTGAGTTTTTCTCTCGAATATGTTTATTTTCACTTGAATGGTTTTGCTTAAGGAGATCCTATATTTACTTCAAAAAGAGATAAAACTGGAATGGAGGCAAAAGTACGCTATTGGTGGCATTTTTCTGTATGTTGCTTCTACGATTTTTGTTGTTTACATGGGTTTTATCAAAATTCAGCCAAAAGAATGGAATGTACTTTTCTGGATTATCGCTCTTTTTGCATCCATTAATGCAGTTGTGAAGAGTTTTACACAGGAAAGTGGATACCGACAATTGTATTTTTACCAGATTGCCAATCCGACCGCCATATTGTTGTCGAAGATTATTTACAACACTTTGCTGCTGTTGCTATTGAATCTATTGATCTGGCTATTGCTCGGATTCGTGATGGGCAGTCCGGTGCGCGATGACCAAGCTTTCTTTTTTGGTTTATTGCTGGCCAGTTCGGGTCTGGCGATTACGCTTACTTTTATTTCGGCCATTGCTTCGAAAGCTTCCAATAGTTCGACATTAATGGCTATCTTGAGTTTTCCGGTAATCATTCCGGTATTGCTGACTTTGGTAAAATATTCAGCCGGAGCGATTGGATTGATCACCGACACAGCGGGCTGGAAAGATGTGGGCATATTATTGGCGATAGATGCGATACTATTGAGTTTGTCGTTTGTATTGTTTCCGTATTTGTGGAGAGACTGAGCGCTTCGCGCGTTTGAAAGGGTTTAGCGCTTCGCTGTTTGACGCTTCGCTGTTTGATGCCTTCGGCGTTTGAAAGGGTTTGACGCTTCGCGGTTTGACGCTTCGCTGTTTGTTGGCTTCGCCGTTTGAAAGGTTTGGGGCTTCGGAAATTTTTCAGTTGGTCGGTTGGCAGTGTGCAACTCGTAAATTTATTATTCGTAATTCGTAATTTGTAATTTTAAATTCTTAATTCTTAATTCTTAATTTCAATTTCAATTTTCAATTTTCAATTAAAAAAATGGAGTACAGGCGATTAGGTAAATCAGGATTACAAGTCAGTGCATTATCATTGGGCAGTTGGCTTACATTTGGGAAGCAGATCGGCGACGATGTTGCAGAGCGATTGATGGCAATAGCCTACGACAATGGAGTTAACTTTTTTGATAATGCCGAGATTTATGCGAGGGGTAAATCAGAAATTGTGATGGGCAATATTCTGAAAAAGATGAACTGGCCAAGGAGCACTTATATCGTGTCATCAAAAGCTTTTTTTGGCTATGAGAAGGACCTGCCTAATCAGACCGGGCTTAGTCGCAAGCACATCATGGAAGCTTGTGAGGCAGCGCTCAAGCGTCTGCAAGTAGACTATATCGATTTATTTTTCTGTCATCGTCCGGATAAAAATACCCCAATCGAAGAGACGGTGTGGGCGATGAATCACTTGATTCAGCAAGGTAAGATATTGTACTGGGGTACTTCCGAATGGTCAGCACAGGAAATTATGGAAGCACATATGGTGGCCCGCGATCTGCGGCTGATTGGTCCGGTAATGGAGCAACCGGAGTACAATATGTTTCAAAGAAGAAAGATGGAAGGCGAATTCCTCCAGGTGTTCAAAACCGTCGGCCTTGGTACAACGATATGGTCGCCGCTGGCATCGGGTATATTGACCAATAAATACCTCGATCAGTTTCCGGAAGGTACACGCCTGGGCATCGAAGGCATGAACTGGTTAAAGGAAAAGTCGATCAGTGTAGAACGACTCGACAAAGCTCGCAAATTAAATAAGCTCGCCACAGAAATAGGTGTTTCTTTGCCCAATATGGCCATCGCCTGGTGCCTGAAGAACCCCAATGTAAGTACCGTAATCCTTGGCGCATCCAAACCGGAGCAACTCGAAGAAACTTTGAAGTCCCATGAGACCCTTCCGAAATTGACGCCGAAAGTCATGGATCGAATAGAAGGGATCCTGAAGAATAAACCTGTGTTGCCGGACTATTAACTTAATGGACAGTTGAAAATTGAAAGTTGAAAATGATTAACGAACTGTTCTGTCAATGTCGATGGAGCAAAGATATATTTTTGTCAGCGTTTGACAAATGTGCCTGACCATCGGATATTTTTATGGACTGCGATCTATAATTGTTTGCTTTCGCTCGCTAAATGTCTGTTGGTCTAAGCGAAATGTCTGCCTGCGCCCCGTAAATGACGGTATCTGACCCTTAGTAGCACAGCTTTTATTTTCGGCCTTTACAAAAAAACCTTCGCCAGGTTAAATTTGTAATTTATACTGGCGAAGGGTATGTATCAGACTTATAAATGTATGTTGCACCCCAGTTGTGACAAGTCTTCCGCCAAACGGCCACAAAAATCACAATTATCGCGGAGTTAATTAGATGGACAATTGAAAACTAGAAGAAAAAGGAATCAATAATTACTTTTGACAGGGTTAGAAATATCATTTATGAAAATAACGACGGTATAAAATAAACGTAAGATTCCAATCGTTAAGGCTGATCAATCATTGACCAAGTACGATGATATCGTATTGTTCCCTGACAAATTGGAAAAAGCAAACGAAATGTTACGAAAAGTAGGGCTTCCCAAACAATGGACGAAAGAAAACCCTAGTAGCTAACAACTTAGTTTTAGGTTGCAACTAGATTTACTCCCCCCGAAAGAAATAATAAGAAATGAGTAAAATACCTAAAATTGAAAAAGAATTTGACACGGTTAAATTCTTTAGAGAAGTTAAGGAAAAAATAGCAGAGGAAACCAAAGGAATGACCTTTGTTGAATTGAAGGAGTATATCAACAAAAGGAAATTAAAACCGAAGGAACTTTAATGTTCATGGAGTAGCTCCGAGTTCTTTGATTTGCTTCATGCATTCAGTCAAACAAGTATGATAACAAGAAGCCGTTCCCATTTGAAGGAATCATAACAATTATAAAAATCACCCTTCAGACAACCAACTCGCAGCGGTCTGAAGGGAGATTCCTTTGTTTAATTTGATCAGTTTAATTTGAATTTTGCTTTAGCTTGCAGTATTTTTCTACTCAAGAGTAGTCGGTTACTTTGCCATTCATAATTTTTGAATATCAAATTAGACTTATCGTAATTATTTTTGTAATTTTGTTAAAATTAGAAATGTGAATATGCAAACTATTTCGATCGATTTTCCATCTGATATCCTCCTTGCCTTAAATGAATCTGAAGACGAATTAAAGCAAAGTATCCGAATCGCTGTGGCAATGCGCTTATACAAAATGCAAAAACTTACTATAGGAAAAGCAGCTCAGCTATCCGGTTTAAACAGAGTTGAATTTGAAACTTTGCTTTCTGAAAATGAGATTCCGATTTCAAATCTTACAATTGCTGATGTTTTGAAAGACGCTGAAAAACTGAAATAATATGAAAAATGGACTTGTAATCGCTGATATTGGACCAATATTTTCTCTTGCCCTAATAGATAAGCTTCACATCTTAGATGCCTTATTTGATGAATATGATTTGAAATCTGCTAATTCGAGCGGCCTTCCACTTGTGGATTTGTAATCGTAAATTTTTTGGATTTACGTAAATGTAATAGTATCTTTGTAATTAAAACTATACAATTTGCCTACTCTATCGATGTTTTTTTGGTATTATTATTAGAATATAGTAAGCTCCAAAAGAACATAACCCACCTCATATTCATGTTTATTATCAGGATTTTAAAGCAGTGATAAATATTTTGGATTGTGAATTAATAGATGGAAAATTACCTTCCAAACAAAATAGACTAGTTATTGCTTGGGTTGAGATTCATAAAGAAGAGTTAAAGGCGGATTGGGAATTGTGTCAAAATGGAGAGAAACCGTTTCCAATTGAACCACTAAAATAAAAATAGGATCATGCTTCCAGGGGTAAAGAATGTTAAACCAA
>JBMOJB010000197.1:0-6452 GCA_049316985.1 Saprospiraceae bacterium
TCCGTTTTTTCATTTGGTTGATTGGCTCAAATATATAGAAAAAACAAGCTGCCAATACATGCAGGCAAGTTTTATTAGGAACAAATCTACATTTGACCGTCAAAACTATGGTGGCGTGTATGGGCAGCTTTATTTTTTAACGCTTAAAAAGTGCTGTGCTTTAATAATTTTGCAAACTAGCTGAAATGAAACAGTAATGGAAAAATAAAAGTCACAATCATTATCCAGATTACGTAAACAGGTAAAAACCATGAAATGGCATTTCCAACCTTGCTAAAGTCTTCTTTTTTTGTCAAACACTTAAATATTTGCAGGGCCACCATAGTCAAATTGATGAGCATCAATACATTCGCTCCTAAAACAGCCGATTTATTTGGGCTAAGACCCCATTCTGCAATTCTGAATAAAATTGCCGATAGTGCGATTGAGTTTGCAATAATGGTCAAAAGGGATAATGCGAAAAGAATAGCAATACTTACTTTGTTTACATCAGATTTCGATGTTCCGCTTATTGAAAAAAGAATGATTGCCATCACACCAATGAGTAGGAAATTAAAAATAATGAGGAATTCTCTATCTTGATATGGATTTTTTCCAGCTACAAAAATTGAAACAAGGTAAATTGCCAAAGTAATTAAAACGATAGGACTGAATATTTTAGCAATTAATGGAGAGACTTTGTCAACCATCATTGGATTAGACTGTGTTATATATGTGGCGACGACAGGGACAGCTGCAGCACCGCAAATCACAATGTAATCCACATAAAAACGCTCTATTTGTATTCCGATGGCGGCAAATAGCCCGATACTCAGAACGGATAAAATTCCGCCGGAAATCAACATTAAAGTTGACATTACGATTAGGTCACCATTGTATCTAAGGAATTGTAGTCTTTTTGCCGGACTTTTCAATTCTTTGCCCAGATACGAATAACCCAAAACCGCCCAAATAAAAAGCGGAAGGTGAATGCAGGACAGTAGCAGTGTATCGCTTTGAATATGGTTAGGCAGCAGATTGATGTAGAGTAACGCAACTGCTAAAGAAATTCCAATAAGCACAACTTTCTTAATGGAAACCTCATTTTTCCATATGAAATAGAAGCTCAGAACAGGGAGAAAAATAAAGCCAATATTTCTGGAGTAGTAAAATTGCTCTCCGACAGAAAATATATCAGGTATTTTAGCAATGAATCCCGAAAACAGACATGCTGCAATTAGAATCAAAAGTTCTTTGCTGTTTCCGAATGATATTTCCGCTTGGCTGTAATTCAATCTCGCCAGCCAATATTCAGCGAATTTAGTGTCTTTTATCTGAGGGTAAATCGAAGTAAACTCTTTCTTGAAAGCGCTTTTGTCTTCCTGGTACCGCTTTTCCAGCGCTTGTGCATTGTCAATAATTGATAACAAATCTATCATAAATAGGATTTTTTTTTAGTAATTATTTACGGTTATTTAAGAAATTTTCAAGGAGATCTAAGTGTTCATTAAATGCTTTTTTACCGGCAGCGGTTACACTGTAACTCGTATTTGGCTTTTTGTCTATAAACTGTTTCTGTACATCAATATATGCAGCTTTTTCAAGTGCAGACAAATGACTGGCCAGGTTTCCGTCAGTTAATTCCAGCATTTCTTTCAAAACTTTGAATTCCGCTTTTTCATTCACCATCAATATCGACATGATTCCGAGGCGAACCCTGCTTTCAAATTCGCGGTTCAATCCGCTTACCAATTCCTTCATCGCTCGTATTTGAAGTACATCGTAATGCCAAAAACAATATGGAATACACCAAAACCGATGGCCCAGAGCAATAATCCGTGCCCAATGAAAAAAGCAGCGATTAATCCCAGTATGATCTCGGCTAGACCAAGATAGCGAATCTCACTGTGGGTGTACTTACTCGAATTGAGCAATGAAAGCCCATAGAAGATAAGCATGCTGGGAGCTATCAATCCGATATAATGATGGTGCAATAGAATCAAGCAAAATATACCGCCGCTGCATAGTGGAACCAGCAAGTTGATCAGCAATCTCTTTGCCGAAGCATCCCACTTATGCAACCCTTGTTTCTTCGCCAGGCGTTGCGTAAATACATAAGCGGTAATTACTGATAGAATCAATACCAGTGCAGCATCTACGTTCATGAAATTCAAATAGGGCAGGTATTTTTCGAATTCAGAGCCCGTGGCGAGCTTTTCATAATTGCTTTCTGCAGCAATGTTGCTTTTGAGGTGCCATGAGGCGGCATAAGCACCGAAAAGTGCGTAAAAACCAATAAAAATACCAGAGAAACCACTCAGTGAAAGGAAGCGCGATGAGCGTTCCATGAGAGTTCTGATTTCTGACAACGTTTGTAGATGATCGTGCTCATTCATATTGAAAGTACTTTGAGATGCAAAGTAAAATAATAATTGTGAACTCTACAAACTTTTTAACAAAAAGTTAATTCAAGGTAAAAACACTGGAGCGAAAAGAATGGATTTGAAAATTTTTTTTGACGCTGGGTCGAATTGCGTGGCAAATTGAATTTTTATAGCATTTTTCAATTGTAATTTGCCTGCTTACCGGACAGGCAGGCAAATTTTAGGATTTGAAAATTTGATAATACTAAGATCAACTCCGTTGATGTCATTTCTTGTTTCTTTTCTCCTGGTCTAATTGACAGCATGGAATATTTTCATAATTCCTTCGCAAACCTTTGATTATCTCTTAGAAATGGCAGCGATGCTGAAAAAGAACTGATTAGTAGCTCCAGAAAGACTCCGAAGGAGTCCTTAGTATCATCAAATTTTCAAATTTTCAAATCATCAAATTTGGATGTTTATATTTCAGTAAGTCTGATTACACATGCATATCAACATAACGCCTCCTATTTTTTAGGTCTAAGTACCCTTATAGGATCTTTTGGTTGCGGAAGCAGCTTCACTTCCTGTTTTTTTAGCATTTCCAGCGCTACTTCAACCGCTTTTTCTAATTGAGGATCTTTGCCGGCTATTACTGATTTGGCATCTTGCTCTACAGTAATATCAGGAGAAACACCTATGTTCTCGACATCCCATTCACCTTCTAAATTGTAAAATCCACCTCTTGGCGCGGTGATTCCTCCACCATCAATAAGATTCGGCACATCCCAGATTCCTACCAATCCACCCCAGGTTTTCGTTCCAACGATTGGACCAATTTTCCTTTGTTTAAACATATAGGGCAACATGTCCCCTCCGGAACCGGCCATTTCGTTGATGATCATTACTTTTGGTCCAAATATCCCCGCATTCGGTGCGGTAAAAGGTTGTTTGTTTCCAATGGGATTGTTGAAATAACCCAACAGGTCACGGGATAGCAAATCCACAATATAATCTGCAATCTGACCGCCGTGATTGTGCCGTTCATCAATAATTGCACCTTTCTTATTTTTTTGGGCAAAATAATATCGATTGAAATTTGCATAACCTCCTTCACCGGTATTTGGCAACCAGACATAAGCCAGTTTGCCATTCGAAAGTTCATCCACTTTCCTGCGATTGCTTTCTACCCAATCTTGTTGTCTCAATTTACTTTCATTGTCAACAGGAACAACGGTAACTTCCTTCGCACCTGTCAGTGTTGGAGTAGAATTGGTAGTGATCCTAATTTGTTTTCCAGCCATTTGATCGAAGTAGGAGTATAGATTGGTACTCGTACTTAAAGGAACGCCATTTACTGTCAGCAGGTAATCACCCGGATTTACATTTATACCCGGACCTTTTAGTGGAGCGATTATTGATGGGTTCCAATTTTCACCTTTATAGATTTTCTTTATTCTATAATGTCCATTTTCAATACTAAAATCTGCACCCAGCAGTCCAATGGGTACACTTTTAACTTCAGGATAATCACCGCCGCCTACAAAAGAGTGACCAATGGAAGTTTCTCCCCCCAAAATATCAAGTACATAATTAAGATCAGAACGGTGCTTTACGTGGTCAATCCATGGCGCGTAAGTCTTATAGGCCCAATCCATATCGAGACCGTGGACATTTTTTACATAGAAATAATCACGCTGATATCTCCAGGCTTCTCTAAAAATCTGCTTCCACTCCATCATCGGGTCGATATAAATCTTAACATCTGAGATTTTCAAACTCTCTTCTGTTGGATCTGATTTCTCCATCACCTTTGAAATCACAAATTGATTGGCATTGTTGATGTAGACATATTTTTCACCTCCAGCAGCAATCTGAAATCCGGTGATGCCGTCCAGTACTTTTTCCGGCTTCCGCTTTTCAAGGGTAAAACGATGCAGTGTCATACCTTTTTCATTCGGCACTTGTTCTGTAAAAAGTATAACTCCTTCTTTTCCGGCTTCAAGCTGAGTGTATATTTTGGACGGAATCGGAAGAGCAAGTATTCGCTCCTGCAGGCCATCAAAGTCTATTTTTACCTGGTTTGGCGTCTTTGGTGCGGCTATTTTTGGATCCATTATTTTCTTCAATGAATCCGATTTAGCAAGGTGCTTGGTCGAATCACTTTTCATATTTTCATCGTCACTTTCTGGTGACAATGGAGTTGCAGTATCCTTTGAAAGTACAGCCATGTAGATAGAACTATGAATCGGATGGTCGTATGAAGACATGTCCAACCAGCCGACATTCATACCATAATCGACACTGGCCAGAAAATAGATGTATTTTCCACTCTTATCCCAGGCAGGCATCTGACAATTCGCCATTCCATCTGTGATTTGAAAAGACTTTTTTTGCTCGAGTGAATAGATGAAAATAGCGGAATATTCATTAGTCAAGCGCTTGGTATAGGCCAGCCATTTTGAGTCAGGCGCCCATTCTCCAAAAATTACGTGTTCAGGATGCGCGAATCCTTCATTGGCTACTTCTGTAATTTGTCCCGTACTCAGTTCCACGATCCACAAGGTGCGATTTTCGTTGTAAAAGCTGATGTATTTTGAATCCGGCGACCATTTTGGCTTGTAATAAAAAGTAGGATTTGGAATGGCGATTTTCTTTTTTTCTTTTCCATATTGATCGGAAATGTACAGCTGGTATTCGCCACCTTCATCTGAGAACCAGCTGATGCTTTTACCATCCGGAGACCAGGCGACGGCCCTATCTGCAACGCCCGAACTATTGGTAATGTTCCGAACATCTCCTTTTTTGGCTGGAACTGTAAATACATCACCTCTCGCGCTCATCGCCACGCGCATTCCCGTCGGCGAAATGGCAATCGACTCAACGAATTTTTCCATGGGAGTCCAATGTGCTCGAGTCCATGGAAAATCTCCTTCCACCTGTATCGAAAGTTTAAGTGGTTTGCCAGATTGTGGAGCAAAAGTGTACAAGTAGCCACCATTTTCAAAAATCAATTGATTCGCATTTCCATTTAAATTTTTGCAATCGAATTCTTTGAAGAAAGTCAATTGCTCGAGCTTTTTTGTTTTGACATTGAAGGACCAGATATTCATTCCCAGATCCCGATCGGAAAGGAAATAAATCATATCATTTATCCACACCGGATTAATATCTCTGCTGTTTTCCCAGGGTAGATTCTCCACCTTGTAGGTTTGTAAGTCAAAAATTCGAAGCGGATTATTCTGTCCACCCCTGTAATTTCTAAACTCCTCCTCCCAGGGAACCACTTCTTCAAACACAAATTGCTTTCCATCCGGTGAGAATTTGCCATTACCAGCCTTCGGTAAAATGAATGCTGAAGGATTTCCTCCGGATGATGAAATTGTCCACAATTGGCTGGGCTCCGGATAAGGAGTCTGTGCTCTTCCGCTTGCAAAAATTATTTGCTTGCCGTCATTAGACCATCCTCTAACTAAGTCAGCAGCAGGATGAAATGTTAATCTTTTGGGTTCTCCACCACTGGTAGGCACTACAAATACATCCGTATTACCATCGTATTGTGCGGTAAAAGCAATGGTTGCGCCATCCGGTGAAAAATGAGGATCAGATTCAACGCCTTCAAAAGCAGTAATTCTTTTCACATTGGAGCCATTCAGATTAGCTGTCCAAATGTCGCCCGCATACACGAAAGAAATTTTGTCTTTGCTGATGCTTGGATTTCGCAATAGTCTGGTTTCCTGCGCGGATGCAAAATGGTTAATCAGCATCAAGACGACAATTATCTTTGCAGTGTAGTAATTAGCAATTTTCATAATGTCTGTTTTAGAATGTATTGTAAATAGTATCAAAATCTGAAGATTTTGAAAGGGTAGTTGCTTGGCATGTATAATGGTGCAATATACTTAATTGATCAAATTTATATTTTATTTTTATACCTATTGCTTGTAAATTTCGATTTTTGGGGATTGTTAAATTCAATTTCTTCCCTTTATTTCACTTTATTATTTGACACTAGTGGCATTGGATAGCATGTAAATCAAGTACAAAGTTGCTATTTTGGATAAACCGGAGCATGCTGACCCCTCTAGACCAGAATATTGAAGTATAGTG
>JBMOJB010000198.1:0-6340 GCA_049316985.1 Saprospiraceae bacterium
GCTAAGAAGCTGTTATAAAGTGCTAAGAAGCTGTTCTAAACTGAAAATTATCTGTTCCAATTAAAAAATTTTCAGTTTCAATGTGAAAATTATCAGTTTGAAACAGATAATTAGCTGTTATGATGTGATAAGAAGCTGTTTTTGCTAATAATTTTCAGTGTCCATGTGATAGTTATCTGTTCAAACTGATAATTATCTGTTACAATATGATAATTAGCTCTTACAAGGGAGTGTTCAAAAGAGTGTGTCAAGAAATTATTCGATTAAAAATAACTTTTGACACAAGCGAGTCTAAATAAAATTTCAAACTCAAACACTTTTACCTATCCGTGGGCAGACTAGTACCTAAACTAACAATCAATAGGGTGTAAGGCAACAGATTATGATTTAATTATCTTAGTGGCCTTGATCATTTTTCCATCAACGACCACGCTCATGATACTTATCCCATTTGGCAAAAAGGCCATTTCATCTAATTCTATTCTTTGTTCACCCGCTGCGAGATTTTGTTTAGAAATACTTGCAAGTTCCTGACCCAATGTATTTGTAAATACCAAAGTAAGTTCATGAATATCATTTGGAATGTTTAGCAAAACAGTCGCTCTTTCAGAAAATGGATTTGGTGCTACTTTTAAAGCAATGCTGTTCTTTTCTATTTCATCATTAGTCGCTACCAGACCTTCATTAGCAAGATATGTTTTTAGCAATTGAGTGACTGTAGACAGCAATGTCCATGATGTAAATTTCGAATCGTTGTTGAGTACCGTGATGCTAATGTCTTTTGACGGAAAATACCAGGTACTGGCGGAGTAAGATAGATCACCTCCATGTCCGTATGCTTTTAGGCCGCCAATTGTACGCTCCATCAAGCCCAATCCGTAATTGGAATTGTTTGCGCCAGCTGCAAATACAGTTTGTTTGGCTTGAGTCATCAGGGTGGGAGAAATTAGGTCGCCGCGGAAATAAGTTCTTGTCCATTTGGCAACATCAGAAGCTATCGCATAATAACCACCTGCCGATCCCGCCTCGGCGTTGAGTGATTTCCAAGTGGTGTAAAAAGTGTTCGCATTGTCCAGAATACCGTCGCCATTCAAGTCTATCCAAACGTGGGCGATTGGCGATGGGAGCGTCTCATAGGCTGGAATGCTAAACGATTTGAGGTCTAAAGGCGTAAAAAACCGCTTTCGGAATTCTTTGTGGTAGGGTTGTCCTATGGCTTTTTCGATGATCATGGCCAACAGGAAATAATTGGTATTCGAGTATTGCCAGGATTTACCTGGTGCAAAGACTGCAGGTTTGATAAATCTTGTGATTAGATCTTTGTATGACCAGATCGAATCCTTATTGGCCAGCAACGCTGGTTGATTCTGCGGATTTTGAAGGACATCGTAGATGCCACTCTGGTGGCGGAGCAATTGACGAATCGTGATATTAGGATTGATGTATTTGAACGTGTCGACCCACCGAAACAGGCTGTCGTCGAGATTCAATTTTTTCTCATCTGCCAACTGCAACACGCAAGCAGAGGTTATCGTTTTGACGACGCTTCCAATCAGATAGCTATGATTAGGAGTAACCGGTACAAATGGAACTTCGGAAGAAACACCCTTTGCATTCGCCCACACCGCACCGTTCGACAACTGTATCGAAGCGCTCAATGATTTGGATTTCAGCACTTTCTGCATACTGTCCAAGGTGCGAGTCAATAAGTCATCCAATTTTTTGGGAACGACCTGTGCATTTGCGTCGGTGAACGAAAGTAGGAATAACGAAGAAAGAATTGCCAGTGTAAAATTTTTCATTGTATAGTTTTTGAATTCTTGAAATAATATTTCTCTTTTTTGATTGGTTCAAAAATCCGCAATGCTTTATTTGCTGTCATTTTCTTTCGACAGGTTTAGTATTTTCTTCTATTAACTTCGTCGAAAAGGGTATATTTCGGGAATATTGTGCTATTTTTTGTTGAACTGAAGCGTTTTTGTCTGTGGGTATTGCTTATAGATTTGCGAGGTTGAAAAAGGACTGATCGGAAAAAAATGAGTAGAAAAGCGAACTCCGCGCTATTGTTCTTTCAAATCATCTTTCGGAAGACGCGAAATAGCAATTATATTTGGATTGTCTGCAGTGTTCGAGGGAATACTTCATAGAGTACGTTATCTATTTGTACGGCCATTTTTCAAATATATGATCTAGCTTGTAATGCTTGAGATCTATCAGATTGGATAGAAAAACAGACCGCTCCTACGGAGCTCGATACGTTATTATGTTATAAGGCTACAAACAGGCCGCTCCTCCGGAGCTCGACGACTTATTATGATATGTGGCTATAAACAGGTCGCTCCTCCGGAGCTGAAAATTCATGTAATGTTTGGCGGCTTACTTCTTGAAATGGGAGAATTTAGAGGAATTTAAGGAATATTTGCGGATATCTTTTGAAACAGATTGCCAAATCCATTGGCATTATTGTTTAAAAATGAGTTGGTACATGAGAATTGCATATACCATCAAAAACAGCTCCAGAGGAGCGACCTGTTTGTAGCACATTATTAGAATATTAATTTGAGCTCCGTCGGAGCGACCTGTAAAATTGGTGCCGCAACCGACAGGATTTTCAATTTATGATTTTTGTTGGTATCTAATGCCATATTGCGGGAGGTCGCTTAATTAAGGCTATTTCGAATATAGCCATTATTTAAAACGATCCAAGAATCATAAAAAAATAGGGAGTGTCCGGGCCACTTCAAAATTCTAATTTGGCTGCAATGCTCCCATTCTCTTGAGGAGTGTATATGACGCATGGTCGATAAAGTAGCGAGTGGGGCGTGTTTTTTAACAAATTTACAAAATAATTAAATTACATTTGTAGAAGAATAAACTGGCCTTGTACATAAATTGCTTTCGATGAAGCAGATTAAGTGGTGCAAATAGAAATTAGGTCATCGATTACTTAATATTATGTTTTAATCTATTGCACGATTGAGTATTATGATTAAAAAAATCTTGGTAGTAATTTGTTTATGGCAATTGCTTGTTCAAAATGCAAATTGTCAAAATAAATCGAAGTATAAAATATTACTCGGGTCGGAATTTGGATTTCATTATGCTAACCTAGTAAATCAAAATCGAAGCAGCAAAGCCAGTTATTTGACAGTTTTATCGCTTGAACCAAAGGTAGGTCTGTCTATTTCCAATAAAATATTTGTGGGATTGCAAGGTGGTCGAACATTCTATTGGAGCAATTTTATTGATTTGCCAATCATTCAACATTTTGGAGCATTCGGAACTTATAAATGGCGAGATTTTAGCGATAAAATTGAAATTGGAAAATTTAATGTAGATCTCAATGGGAACTTACGATTTAACTTAAATTATCGGGTATCTAATTATGGTCCCGATGCGAAGAAAAACTTTGATAGTTTTGGTAACCATTTTGTGATTCATATGCTTATACCTTCAATAAGAGCCAATTTAATTTTATACAAGTCGCTAGTTCTTGAATTTGGTTTAGGAATTCCTATCTACTACAATTCAAAAGAGAAAATATTGCTACCAAGTAAGATTGTCCCTATGATTGGAATTTTCTACATATTTAATGAACATAAATAACATGAGGAATAAACTGCTGCATCTCTTCTTTTTGACTTTGCCCATCATGGCATCGTGCCAAAAGTACCTTAACAAGTACAATGTGCAAATTGGGATCTCTCCAGCTTTTAAATGGGATAACAATGCAGGTAGTCCAAAAGTAAATTACTTCAAAGAGTGGACTTTTGCTTTCAATGTGGCGACTTCAATTCACCCTAGAATTCAGATTGGGGTGAATTCGATGACTATATTTCATAGCGATTACTCATCGGATCAATTCGAGCAAGCTTACATCAATAGTCTTTTTTCGCAGTACTCTATATCTTCTTCTAAAAAATTCAATCTCTATGCTGAAGGCAGTCTTAGTCGTGGAAATTATTGTACCTGCGGGCTTAGATTCCCATACCAAAGAAACAAGCTCAATTATCTAGGGATGGGTCTGGGAATGAATTACAAACTGACTAAGGCCTTGTACCTGGATTTTGGATTTAACAATTATATTATTACCAATCAGATCAAAGGGAAATATAATTTTACCCAATACATCATTGGGCTGAATTATATTTTTAATTTCAGGGAGAGGGCGTATTCTAATGGTTAGAGTTAGTAACATATATCAACCTTTTGCGACAAACCCTAAATTAAAACAAAGTGGTATGTTAAATTATACTTTAAGCCTAGCGCGTTTTTTTTAACTATGGGAATGATTGTCAGAAGAGTGGGCAATTACTAAAAGATAGCTGTTGAACTTGTATTCTTGATATTATTCTACACAACTACACAACTAAACCCCTACACACCTAAACCTACCTAAGGCAGGCAGGCACCTAAACACCCACCCAATCTACTCCCTAAAATACACCCGCTTCACCCTTTCCGATACATTCGTAAACACCTCATAAGAGATAGTGCCTGTGGCAGCAGCGAGCTCATCGACCGTAGGTCGGTTGCCAAATATGATAACGGTATCGCCTTCTTTGGCTTCGGGAATATCGGTGATGTCGATCATGCACATATCCATACAGATGGTGCCGATGACCGGAGCAAGTTTGTCATGTAGCGCAACGGAATACTTGCCGTGACCTGCACTTCGAAGGAATCCATCGGCATATCCTACGCTTATTGTGGCAATGCTGAGCTCGCGCTCGGCAAGACCTCTTCGGCCGTAGCCTATCGTTTCGCCTTTTGGTATGTGCTTGATTTGTGAGATCGTGGCTTTCAATGTGTTGACGACCTGCAGTTCGTGTTGGATCTTCTTGCCGGGGTCGACACCGTAGATGCCGATGCCCAGCCGAACCATTTCAAAATGGTATTCTGGGAATCTGGCGATGCCGCCGGTGTTGCAGAGGTGGCGCATGGGCGCATAGCCAATGCCTGCGCTGATTGCTTCGTACATTTTCTGAAACAAAGCAGCTTGCTGACGGGTGAATCCGTCGTGCTGTGCTTCATCACTGGCCGCTAAGTGCGAGAAGACAGACTGCACCTGCAGGTTTTTCTGTTGCTTTAAGATGTCCAGTAATGTTGGGATATCATTCTCATCAAAACCCAGACGGTGCATGCCCGTGTCGAGTTTGAGGTGAATCTTCAGTTTGTTGTTTTCTTGAGCTAAATAAGGTATAAGGCTCTGCAATTGCGGGATGCTGTACACTTCCGGCTCGATATCGTAACGCAAGAGGGAATGAAAAGAAGATTCTTCTGGATTCAGAACCAGAATAGGCACTGTAATGCCTTCTTTGCGCAGCGCGACGGCCTCATCAGTATAAGCTACCCCAAAATAATCTACTTTGTGATACTCCAGCAGTTTGGCGACTTCAGCGCTTCCGCTTCCATAAGCAGCTGCTTTTACCAATACCAATACTTTCGTGTTTTTGGAAAGTAATGTGGTATAGACGGCCAGGTTGTGTTGCAAGGCATCGAGGTTGATTTCGAGTACGGTGCGATGGGCCTTGAGCTCCAGTCTTTCGGCAATTCTTTCGAATTCAAAACTTCGGGCACCTTTCAGCAGAATCGTTTCGTTTTTAAAATGCTGGTTGTTGAATTGTTCCAGAAATGCATGTACGTTGGGGAAATACTGCAATTTCAGATCTGAGTTTACGAATTTCTTGATAATTTCAATATCCTTTCCGATGGCAATTAACCTGCTTACTTTTTTATCAGAAAGCAGTATGGCGACTTGCTGGTACAATTGTTCAGCGGACAATCCGCTTTGCAATATATCCGACAACACCAATGTCATTTGCTCATGCTGTGTTTGCTGCAACATAAAATCCAGCGCGAAAGCCAGAGAAGTCAGGTCGAGATTGTAGGCATCGTTGATGACCAGACAATTGTTAATGCCTGCTTTCAGGTCGAGTCTCAAAGCAACTGGTTGCAGCTGTATCATCCGTTGTTGAATGATCTGCTGGCTGCAATTCAGCAAGAGCATCATGCACCAGCAATGAATTGCATTTTCGATGGAGGCATCGTCGGTAAATGGTATCGTAATGGAGGAGCTGTCGCCGTTCTTTCTTTTTCCTTCAATTCTGGAGATACTGTGTACTTCGTTTTTATATACATCTACCAATAGATCGGCAGATTCATCTTTTTTCGACCAGCTAAATGAATTGAGCCGGCTTGGTTTGTTGCGGTCGATGGCCTCATGGTCTTTGCAATAGACGACTATCTTGCTGTCTGCAAACAAAAGAAATTTTTCCCGGATTTTTTGATCTGTACTCTCAAAACCTTCATTGTGTGCGTCGCCAATATTGGTAAAAAT
>JBMOJB010000199.1:0-6339 GCA_049316985.1 Saprospiraceae bacterium
TCATTGTGACAGATGACTTTTCCAAAAATAATGACATTATGCCACTGCACAAAGGGAATAGCTTATAAAATCATTAATGGGTGTAGTTTTTTGGGGTGGTTTTCTTTTTGACCATTATTCGCTTTCAATATCGTACTCGCCTTTGAAAGCATAGTAGCCAAATATGACTAATCCAATCATTATGGGGATAAATATGGCAATCATAATGCCCCATTGCAATGTTGTATTGTTTTTTGCTGATATTGCCGCAGCACGGGCAGCATCAGTAGTCGCTTTAGCAATTTTTGTATCCGCAATGGCAAGTATTTTAAGCACGCCGTTTAACATCATGTATATGGCAGCCGGACCTAATATCATCCAAAGTATACCCGTTAGTCTTTTTATCTGATTCATAATTCTATTGATTATAATGTGATTAAAATTATTCGTGAATGTAAATGTTTTCTTCATCCATCACATCGTCATCTCTCTTATTGGATAAGAAAAGCAAGCCGATAATAAAACATACTGAGGCGACGCCGATAGGATAATATAAACCATCGAGTGCAGTAGTGTCTTTAACAGTGTCGGTAATCATTGTCGCCACTACCGGAACCAATCCTCCAAAAACACCATTTCCTACGTGATAAGGTAATGACATCGAAGTATAGCGGATTTTGGTAGGAAACATCTCAACCAGAAATGCCGCAATCGGTCCATATACCATCGTAACAAATATTACCATAAAGAAAACTAAAAAAATGAATTTCCAATAAGTGCCGGAGGCTAGGTTTTTGTTTTCATATTTGGGCTTCGCGTCCATTCCCATTGCCTTGCCAGGGTCTGCAAATAATGTATCTACCCGCCGTTCGTTGTAGGTGCGGCCATCGGCCAAAATATACTTAGTATCAGATTTTACGAGGGTATTTCCATTTTCTTTTACTAATTCATTCGCAACAATTGGGTTTACAGCTGTTGAAGTCGAAGGTGCTGCCGTTGGGTTTTCAGTTTTCCAGACTTTGATATCGGTATCAGCCAGAAAAGTTTTGAATATGGGTCTGTAAAATAATATTCCGAGCAGCATGCCTGCCAGCATGATCCATTTTCTGCCTATTTTATCGCTCAACCAGCCGAAGAATACAAAAAATGGAGTTCCGAAAAGTACTGCCCATACGATTATCAGCCTGCTTTGGTCAAAACTCAGATTGGCTTTGGTTTCAAGGAATGCCTGAGCATAAAATTGACTGGTATACCAGATAACACCTTGTCCCATTACAGCGCCGAACAAAGCAAGTAAAACCATCTTAAAGTTGGTTTTATGGCTGAAACTTTCTTTCAAAGGATTCAAGGAAGTTTTGCCCTCTTCTTTGATTTTGGCAAAAAGTGGTGATTCGCTCATTCTGGTACGGATATAAATCGATACACCGACCAAAACAATTGAAA
This sequence comes from Saprospiraceae bacterium, assembly GCA_049316985.1. Taxonomy (GTDB): domain Bacteria; phylum Bacteroidota; class Bacteroidia; order Chitinophagales; family Saprospiraceae; genus CANHEE01. The sequence continues at coordinate 1,423 of JBMOJB010000199.1, forward strand.
TCCAAAACGGATAACGCCATCCGCCCCATTCAGATATATAATCTGCTTCTGGCATGCTGTGCTTCACTAAGAGGATTACTCCCAAAGCAAGGAATAAGCCTAAAGTGGCGGTGGTCTGAATCCAGGAGGTAAAGAATCCTCTTCTTTCAGGATCGGAGTGCTCTGCTACATAGGTTGCTGCACCACCATATTCTCCGCCAAGCGCAAGACCCTGTATCAATCTTAATATTAAGACAAGAATCGGAGCTGCCATTCCCAGCGTTTTATAACCCGGAACCAGACCAATGAGAAATGTTGATCCTCCCATTAGAATTAAGGTCAATAGAAAGGTGTACTTTCTTCCAATAATATCTCCAATTCGACCAAAGAACAACGCACCAAATGGACGAACGAGGAATCCTGCAGCAAAAATTGCCAACGTCGATATGTACGCTGCAGAGGTACCCATCTCTTTAGGGAAGAAATGATCTGAAAATATTTTGGCTAAAAAACCGAAAATATAGAAATCGTACCATTCAATAAGCGTGCCTAGAGAACTCGAAAAAATCACTTTGAATATACTGGTCGGCGCTAATATCTCATTGTTTGCCGATAATTGTATCTTAGATTGCATAATCAAATTTTATTTTAAAGTTTTAGTTATAGAAATATATGTGTTTGTAATATTAATTGCCCTTTCGAACCTTTTTGGACAATTTCATTGGCTGTATTTGTCACATATATGGGTCTTGTTTGATATTCGAGCGTAATTTTTGCATTGTTGCCACTTACCAGGTAATTCAGTCCGAGTCCGTATTGAATAGAAGCATCTTTCAATCTGTCAAATTTCTTGTAGGTAGTGGTTACATAGGGCATAAAAGCAGTTTTGTTTGCAAATTTTGGCAACACATACCCGGCCTGGAGATAAACTATATTTCCTGTTCCAATGGTTGGTTGTACGTTTCCGCCTCCGGCCCAACTGGTGGAGGAAGCGGTAGCTGCTGTATGTTCGTTGAGGATTCCAATATTTCTGATGTAGTTGGTACCGTAGTTTAATCGATAAAAGGTAGCGAGCACATTCAATGCTGTTCCTTTTTCTTTATTAAGTGGCATGTCTAAAAAAACATCCGCTCCAAGGGCAAGGTGATTTTGGAATGTTGAGTCTGTACTGCTTTTGTATAATGATCCACCTTTGTGATTGTAAAACCCTGCGCCGATATTGAACACTTTTTTCGATCCGAGGTATGAACCTACAAAAAAAGGCAATTTATTTGATTCTTTATCCCAAAACATCCAATTGAAATATCCTGTTGTAGCATAATTTTCATTAGTTACATTTGTAGCAACGCTATTTTTTAACACAGCACCTGGCGTAGTGCCATTAACAAACGGTTTATTGATTGCGACCCGGTAATCCAGTTTGCCTAGCTGACCTTTTCCATATACTCCAAATTGCCTGGCGAATTGGTCTGTCCCTTCGATATTTACCCAATTGAAAATTGGTGCATCCAGTGTCATGAAATTTAAAGTTGACTGGCTACTGAGTCTGCTAACCCCATTCCAATAATGAATACCGGCACCAAGATATAATTTGTCTTTGAAAATTTCATATTCAGTCCATGCATCGTGAATGAACAATTGCGGTTTTTTTCCCTGATTGCTTGGTGAAGTTGTCGCATTAGGACCGTTGGGCGCCGTAGCACCATTGATTGCCGACTGATTATTGATACCCCAATGGGTCAGAATTAGAAATTTAGGAGAGATTTGGGCATACATCAGAAATCTGGATCTTCGCAAAGCAATATCAGAGCTCCATCCGCTTTTTGAGCCTGTGCCGTCAATTAACTGGCCATTAACATCTTTGGTTCCGGGGTTATTTTGAGTAGCTGTAACCCAAAACTGATGCCACATAATAAAACGAACGTATTTTGATCCGTCATCGTTTAGTTTTAAAGTTAAGGGTTTGTAGCTGTAATCCTTAACTGCAGGGGGTGCAGCCGGAGTTTGAGCCTCTATTTTGTGTGCTACAATACAAAGTAATAGTAAATAACTAATTGTGATTTTTCGAATCATATTGCATAAATTTTATTTGTGAATGAAATTAAAATCTGATGCAAATTAGGCTGACTTTGTTTTACTTGTTAAAGTTATATATAGTGATGTTAATTTAATATAGCTAATATTCGGATTTTCTGAATTTCTCCCATTTAATGACCATATATTTATCACCTAACTCGGTGATAATGCATCCACTGCGTTTTAGATTACTTTTGTCTGCAATAAAATCGATGAGCTCTTTGTGGGTCATGACTTCGTAAGTTGGCCTGTATTCTTTGCTTTCAGGTGTCTTTGCAATGTATTTGTTTACCCAGTTCCTAATCGTTACATGACTGAATCCAATGATTCGTTCAATTTCCCTGAGTGAAATACCTTCAAGATAAAGCTGTAAACCCTTGATAATATAGTAAGGATCGGTGTTTTTGCCTTCTTTTGTAACGGTATAGTGGTAGCCGCATTGTGTGCATTTGTATCTTTGCCGTCCATTTAGTATCCCGCTCTTGGAATATTCTTCGCTTTTACATTTGGTGCAAACTGGCTTTTTCATAGAAAAATATCGAGTATTTTATGATTGTCAGAAATAACTATACAAAAGTAGCAAAACTATATTAAAATACCAAAATATAGTGCAATTTATATTTTAATACCTGTTAACTTTGTGTTGTTAAATATTGTAAGTTCTTTTTTTATCAATTTTAAATTCTTAGTAGATATGGCTGTACCTTATCAAATCAAATCTTTAGAACAATACCATAAAGTATATCGAGAAAGCGTAGAAAATCCGGAAAAATTCTGGGCAGACATCGCCGAGAATTTCGTTTGGCATAAAAAGTGGGACCAGGTGCTGGACTGGAATTTTAAAGATCCCAAAATCGAATGGTTCAAAGGTGGGAAGCTGAATATAACGGAAAACTGTCTGGACCGATGGCTGGAAACACAACCAGATCAACCTGCGATTATCTGGGAAAGCAATGACCCGAGTGAACGACACCGGGTTTTGACCTACCGGGATTTGCACGCTAAGGTTTGTCAGTTTTGCCATGTTTTGAAAAACAATGGTGTGAAAAAGGGCGATCGGATATGTATCTATATGCCAATGGTGCCCGAACTAGCCATAGCAGTTTTAGCATGTGCACGCATGGGTGCCATTCACTCTGTGGTATTTGGGGGCTTCTCGGCACAGAGCATTGCAGACAGGATTCAGGATGCCGATTGCTCATTGGTCATCACAGCAGACGGAGGTTTTAGAGGGAATAAGGAAATTCCTTTAAAAAGCGTTATTGATGATGCATTGCTCAGATGCCCGCAGGTTAATAGGGTAATTGTCTTAACAAGAACCAGAGCACCCATGAGTATGATAAAAGGTAGAGATACCTGGTGGGAAGATGAAATACGCATCGTGGAATCCGAAGGAAAGTCTTTCTATGCCGCCGAGGTCATGGATGCAGAGGATACATTGTTTATTTTGTACACTTCCGGTTCGACAGGAAAACCCAAAGGCGTTGTGCATTCCTGCGCAGGTTATATGATTTATACCAACTATACTTTTATCAATACTTTTCAATACCAACCGGGAGAAGTACATTTCTGTACCGCTGACATCGGCTGGATTACCGGCCACAGTTATATCGTATACGGTCCATTGTCTGCCGGGGCTACCTCGTTGATGTTTGAAGGCATTCCCACATGGCCCGATGCCGGCAGATTCTGGGATATCGTTGAAAAATTCAAGGTCAATATTTTGTATACCGCTCCGACAGCCATCAGAAGTCTGATGGGATTCGGAACGGGTCCTTTGGAAGGGAAAGACTTGTCAACGCTGCGGTTACTTGGTACCGTTGGCGAACCCATTAATGAAGAAGCGTGGAATTGGTACCACAAAAATGTCGGAAAAGGCAAATGCGAAATCATAGATTCCTGGTGGCAAACAGAAACGGGTGGAGCGATGATCTCTAATCTGGGAGGCGTCACACCTGCTAAGCCAACCTTTGCCACCTTGCCGCTGCCCGGAATTCAACCCATTTTAGTGGATGAGCATGGCAATGTAATAGAAGGAGGTGATGCGGCTTCCGGTATCCTGCCGAAAGAAACAATTAGTGGTAATCTATGTATCAAATTTCCCTGGCCATCAGCTATACGAACCACTTATGGTGATCATGAACGGTGCAGAACAAATTATTTCTCGGCGTATGAGAATTTGTATTTTACCGGCGATGGTTGTTTGAGGGATCCCCAAGGCAATTACAGAATTACCGGTAGGGTAGACGATGTACTTAATGTAAGTGGACATAGGATCGGTACTGCTGAGGTTGAAAATGCCATCAATATGCATACCCACGTAGTGGAAAGTGCAGTGGTCGGATATCCGCATGACATCAAGGGGCAGGGAATATACGCTTATGTGATTTTCCAGGGTCACGAAGAAGACGACATGCACGTTCGGCAAGATATACTTGCCACCGTGACAAGGATCATTGGAGCAATAGCGAAGCCTGATAAAATCCAGTTTGTAAAAGGATTGCCCAAAACCAGAAGCGGCAAGATTATGAGGCGAATATTGAGAAAAATCGCAGAAGGCGAAACCAGCAATCTGGGTGATACTTCGACTTTATTGGATCCTAGTGTGGTTGATGAAATATTGGAAGGGAAACTATAAGTGCAGATTTTCCGAATAGATAAACCTTGCAGTATTCATTTCGAATGTTGCAAGGTTTTTTTTTATTATATTACCTACTTCATAACTATTCAACTGCGTTAATCCGCTGATCTGGCCATATTTCAATTTATTCAATAATAAATCTGCTTATTGAAATGACATTGCCATTTTGAAAGCGGATCAGATAAATTCCACTTGAAAGTGCAGAAACATCAACTGCGTTT
>JBMOJB010000200.1:0-6277 GCA_049316985.1 Saprospiraceae bacterium
ACTGTTCAGAGCTAATCAAAGAGGTGTTGTGGACAATAAATTCTTTCTATTCAGGTTACATAAACTGTTTGCATAAATAATGTCACTCCCCAATAAATAATTGTGAGCCCAAGTTGATAAAAATTTATACTTCTTATTTTGATTTTGGTATAGTTATTCCAATAATATTTTACTTTTGTCCTTGCCATAATTCCGACTAAAAAGTCAAAAAAAAATAATTTATTTATGAAAAAAAATAGTATATTAAAGTCCTACCAAGTATTGCTTAAGAACAACAAGGAATGGGCCGAAGGAATAGTAGTTGAAGATCCTGATTTTTTTCATCGATTGGCAGATGTGCAAAATCCGGAGTTTTTGTGGATAGGCTGCAGTGATAGCCGTGTACCTGCTGATAAAATTACGGGCACACAGCCGGGAGAAATATTTGTCCATCGAAATATCGCAAATATGGTGGTTCATACCGATTTGAATCTCCTTTCTGTGCTTGAATATGCGGTAAATCACCTAAAAGTAAAGCACATAATAGTTTGCGGACATTATGGTTGTGGTGGGGTAAAAGCGGCGATGACCCAGCATAATTTCGGGATTATCAACAAGTGGATCAGAAATATTAAAGATGTTTACCGAATCCACCGCGATGAGATTAATTATCAAACTGCAGAAGCTGATCGCCTCAACAAATTAATCGAATTAAATGTAAGGGAACAAGTAATGAATCTTGCTAAAACCAGTATCATTCAGAAAGCTTGGAAAGAAGAAAAGCGGCCTTATTTGCATGGCTGGGTTTATGGACTGAATGATGGAATCATACATCCAATTTGTGAAATGGGTCATTTAGATCACATAGATCCCTTGTATGAATTTGATGATTTATAAAAAAAATAAGCTGCGAATTGATTGTCTTTCAAAAATTCGCAGCTTATTTTGTTTCAAAGCTGAATTATCTGATTCATCCGTGCAACATTAAAGCCATTCGCCAAAATAGTGCGTGATTGAATACTATCGGGATTTAAAGCGCCATTGGTATGATTCAAATGTATAAATTGAATCTTATTTTTTTCGATTTCTGGCAAATCCTTGAATAAAAACATACTCTCCACAATAAAAGGATGTGGTATCTCGCTAATATTCCGATTATTGATCTCTTCGCCATCATAGAAAGTTCCATCGATAAATGCGTAATCTACTTCTTTGATTACTTCAATTATATCCAAGCTCCATTTCTCCCATTTATCAATATCTGGAATGAAAAGTACCTTTTTCAGTGGTCCTTCGATGATAAATCCTACCGTTTCAGAAAATTCATCGCGATGTGGGACTTGCAATGGCTTAATACTGAGGTTGTCAGATAGTTTAGTTTTCTGCTTATTTTCCAGTGATTTTAGCTCGATGTTTTTATAATTGACCAATTGGCTCCAGGGACCATTGGTTTCCAGAAATCGCCGCATTCCGGGCATCGCGTACACTGGAACTTTGTCAGCACTAATTGCCTCTTTCCCGAGGTACATCAAGCCTGCATAGTGTCCTATATGGGCATGACTAATAAAGATGCCATCAAGCATTTCTTTACCTGAAAATGGACAATATTCCATTAGTGCTTTTGCCTGAATAGTGAAATCGGGCGTACATTCAATAATGTATTTGGTTTTATTTTCAGGGTCAATAATACCTAAAGAAACAACGTTTTGACGCAATTCCGGATGTTTGAATAACGCTTTACAACATGCTTTTTTGCATCCGATATGTGGCGCTCCGGCATCTTGAGCTGTTCCAAGAATGACAACGAATGGTCTATCTTTTTCAATTATTGTAGTTGTTTGCGCTGATGTGCCGGTGCATTTTAAGCAAACAACTACAATAAGTACAATCAGTTGTTCAATTTTTTTCAAAATATTGTGATTTTAATTTTGATAAAAAAAGTTTTAGAAACTGATTATTTAAAGTTTTTATAGCTTCAGTACTTTTTTGGTAATAAGCAATCCGTTGGCCTGCAATTGCACCAAATAAATACTGGGACTCAAAGCGCCAATATTCAAAGGAATTCTATTTTCCCCTTCCGATATTGAAATTTCAGTGCTTGACAATTGAGCACCGGATAGGTTGAAAATAGCAAGTTCAGCGCCGGTGTATTTGCTTGAATTAAATAAGATGTGCGCTTCATCAACCGAAGCATTTTGAATCACCCTGACATCACCCATCCAGTCTGGTAGTTCTTCTGTATTTACACCAGCTCCTTCTGTTAATGTCAATGAGGTGACAGCCGTTGGAGTATCTCCTTGCAAACCGTTAACACCGTTGACCAGATTTCCAGCAGCGAAGAGCCCAACATTACCCGTACCTTTGATTGGTGCAGTCCAATTGACTGTTACAGTGCCAGAAGGAATGAGCAAATCGTGTTCGACGAAAGTTCGGCTATTTAATGTAGTAATTTGAGTTTTTCCTTTTGGTGCTACATTGGTGAATACTCCTGCATCCTTGTTTCCTTTAGAAGCAGTAAGTTGGAAACCAAACCCAGCAGGGGTTCCGGCACCTCCGGTTTTTAGTACGGTCAATTCAACATCGTAAATGGTGCCGGGAATATACTGCGTGATTACATTTCCGTTTTTCTTGACAGTAATTGTCGTTTTGCCCTGAAAAGAACCTCCGCTATGACACGAGCCATTGTTACCGCATCCGCTTACAGTGGAATTGGCATTTCCACCGGCAGCCCGGCCCAGTGAATTTCCCATCCAAAGTACCGATCCAAGTGTACAAATAAAAATAGTGTAGATAAAATTTGATTTCATTTGAGTCATTTTAGTAGTTAGTCAATAATTATAGTCAAAGTTACAAATTGCTTTTAATATTTGGAAGTATTTAGGATTTCTTAAATGTTAACCCAACCTATTCAAGTTTTTATTCGTCTTAGAAATATAAACGAATTGCCTATTCTTTTGGAGAAACACTAATATTTTCGTAATTTTGGTGTAATCAAGCTCAAATAACTTTGGTATTTTTTCAATTATCATTGATTTTTTATGAAAACATATTATCTACTTCTATTGTTTGCATTGCCATTTATTATTTCATGCAAACACGAAAATCCAAATCCTGATCCGGTGAGCAATAACAATAAGGATTTGCTGGGAGAATGGATCTGGGTATTGAAATCGGGAGGTATTGCCGGAATCAGCAAGACACCGGATGACGGCTTTAATATTCATTACTTGTTCAATGATTCGAAATTAAAGATTACGGAGAATGCCAAAGATTATCCTGCGATGAGATACAGTGTTACTGAGAAAAAGTCACTATTGAGTAATCAATTAACCAATTTCCTGATTCTGAATTCTGCTGATTGTCCTACTTGTCAGCTCATGCAAGAATACACCTTTCAGATCTCTAAAGCAAAAGACACCTTACAGCTGAATGAAGATGTCTATGATGGTTTCAATTACACCTTTGTCAGAAAAAGAACAGATGGATGGCTTGCTGCGACCTACGTAGGAATTGATCCCAGGTTATGCCCATCACCATGTTGCGGAGGTTACTTGTTAAACATTGAAGGCGTTACGTACACAACTACAACTTTTCCCTCTGATTTTAAAATGGATTTCAGTAAGAAACCGCAAAAATTGTTGGTGAAAATAGGGCCAACCCCGTTTTCGTGTACTCCAATTCCTATGATCATTACAGAAGCTAAATTATTGCCGTAATAACAAATCAAATTATCGTAAAAATCAACTATGAGCGAAAAGGAGATTATAGCAGGTTGTTGTCGAAATGAACGGCAGGCACAGGAAATGTTGTACCGAAAGTACTTTCCTGTCATGATGGCTATGTGTCTGCATCACGTAAATGGCGACAAGGATAAAGCAATGGAAATTTGCAATAATGGTTTCTTAAAGGTGTTTCAAAACATCGCTTCCTATGAGTTTCGTGGCAGTTTTGAAGGGTGGATACGTCGCATTGTTTATCATTCTGCCATCGACTATCATAAAGCTAATGCAAAACATGTGCACTACCTGGTATTCGAAGAACGGGATGAGGCGGTGCAAGACAACGGTTTGCAGAATTGTTACGTAGAGGATATTATGAATCTGGTGGATTTACTGCCAGCAACTACGCAGCAAGTTTTTAAATTATATGCATTGGAAGGATATTCGCATAAAGAAATTGGGGTGGCTTTAAATATGAGTGACGGCACATCCAAATGGCACTTATCCACCGCAAGAGTCAAACTAAAAAAATTATTAAACGAACAATATTTCTATAAAAATGCCTGATAAATTTGAAAAATATCCGATCAATAGTAAAATGATCGATGAGGGCTGGTCACAAATGAATGTTATTCTGGACAGGGAAATGCCCCTCGAGAAGAAGAAAAGACGCATTCTGCCCATCTGGTTTTGGAGTACAGGAATTGCCGCCTCTATTTTGTTGGGTTCGTTTTTACTTCTAAAAAGTACAGATACCGTCCCGGATAAAATTAAGACAATCAGTGCCAAAGGCATGGTTCCTGAACCGGATGCAAATAAAGAAGCAAATGTGCGCACAACTGAAAACGAAATAAATTTAAATAAAGAAACCCAATCCAATATTGCAGCAAATTCTACATTGAATACAAACATTGCCGGAAACAGAAAGCAATCAATTAAGCAATCCTCAAGTTCTGAAACGTTAGCGGCTTCGGGTGTCAATAATTTGACCGAGCAGTCCTCAAATTGGGAAGATTTAAGCACTTCTAAAGTAAGTTCTCCCTTTGCTTCTGAGGGTCAATCAGTTGATAAACCTGTTTCAAGAGAATGTAATTTCTTGCATAATTTACCTGGTTCACCTGAAATTCCAGCTGTTACGTCAAATGTTGAAAATTTAGCTTTATCAAGAACATTTGTAAAAGTTAAAGCACCAAAATCTATTCAACATGCTGTTTTTATGAGGTTTAATTATACCGGTTTGATAGATAATGGATATTCAATTGGTTACTTGGCAAAAAAGTCCATTGCCAACAAGCAACATCTGCAAGGCCGCCTGTACCTGGAAAAGAATACACGTTTTGTTCACACGGTATCACAAAATTTTCAGTTGTCAAGAGCGATAATCGATAAATCATCTTTTCCCGGCAATTTAAGCGCCGGACGAATTGATACTGCTTTTTCTCAGGTTGTTTATCCATATCGTGAGAACAATGCATTAGCTGATATTGCCGAACAAAATAATGTCAGCGGAACCTATATTGAAAATAAAAATCAGTTTGTGATCCTAAATGCATTCCACCTTGGACTTGGTTTAAGTTACGGATTTCAACTCACTCCTCGTATTGAATTACAAGCAGGAACAGGATTGTCCTACGCTGTGCAGCACCTTGAGTACGGGTTTCAAGTTGGCGAATCTCTTGCAAAATTTGAAAACGCAAGTACCTCCAATAATCCTGTTTCTGCATTAGACAATAAAGGTAATCTGCCCGGTTTACAGACCGCAATTTTTAGCAGATACGACGGTTACTATGAGTTAGGTGCCAATTTTAGCGTAAGTAGAAGAGTTCAAGTCGGGGCCTTTTATCGCAAAGGTTTAATTGATATTTCGAAAAACGACCCGTTGGGTAAAAAAGACAGAAATTCGTTCGGTGTAATGCAGGGTATATTCTATTTCTGAGTTTCACAGTCGAATAATCGATCGATTATCAATGATCAATTATCAATGATCAATTATCAATGATTAGTGCTGGTGCGTTAAATTTCTTTTCTAGGTTGTAATGAATTGATTTACATATAGATATAGGAATTATTATTTTTTTCGATTTGATTTGCTAATTTTTAATTTCAGGTCAAATAGTGTTAAAATATTAATCAAGTTACGGCATCTTTTCCAATTATTGACTGATTTTCAAACAATAACAATGTTCGAAAGCAACAATTAAATATTTTTGGTGACTATTCATTTTTTAACGCACCAGTACTAATCAATGATTAATTATCAATGATTAATTTTCATTATTGGAAGTTCTAAGGGGAATGCTAAATTTTTAGTAATTATACAGTTTTTGAATACTTCTCAACCCAAACTCGACTTCTGTAATTGGTAGATTTCGTTTTTTGAGCCTAATGCGTACCGGATATTTAATGGCATTTACCTAACGATAAACCTCACAATCCACAACACACATTACACGTAAAATATTGATTAATTAAAATACATTATTGAGTTTTCATTACTGATCATTGCAATTATTGATCATTGATCATTGATTATGTATTGTTTTTAGAATCCAATCACTTGTGTAGCCAGTTCAATTTTT
>JBMOJB010000201.1:0-6276 GCA_049316985.1 Saprospiraceae bacterium
ATAGTTTTTTACCCCCTTTTTTAGAAGAATATTTATGACTTTTTCAGTGCCCTCCGAAGCATCGAAGAATCTTTTGGTAATAATCAACGATATTCTTGATTTGTCAAAAATAGAAGCCGGCAAATTTAGTATTAAAAAAATTGGTTTTATCGCCTCAAAAGTTGTGGACACCACTTTGCAGGTATTGATACACAAAGCTGAAGAAAAAGGAATAAAGCTGATTCAATCTTTTGCTGGAAAAATAGATACAGTTCTGATTGGTGATCCCTACAGACTCAACCAGATCCTCTTGAATCTGATCAGCAATTCATTGAAATTTACAGATAAAGGAGAAATAGAAGTAAGAACTGACTTCATTTCTGATCTGGAAAATGCACAGATTCTCCGCTTTTCAGTAAAGGATACAGGAATTGGCATGGACAAAGAATATGTAGATAAACTTTTTGAAAAATTCAGTCAGGAGTCTGACAACACATCAAGAATTTCAGGAGGAACAGGTTTGGGAATGAGCATTTGCAAAGAACTTGTCGTACTCATGGGTGGAACGATTGAAGTGAAAAGCGAAAAGCAAAAAGGTACTGAAGTCAGTTTCACGCTCGAATTTACAAAAGGCACAGAGAAAGACCTTCCGGTATATAGCAGCCGACCACTCAACACCGACTTTCTTCGCGATAAATTGATTTTGGTCACGGATGACAATGAAATGAACAGATTGGTAGCGACTACTTTTCTGGAAAATTACCATTGTAGCATCCTGGAGGCCACAAACGGAAAAGAAGCTATCAAAATGCTGGAGCACAACCCTATTGATCTTATTTTAATGGATTTGCAGATGCCAATTCTCAATGGCTTTGAAGCAACAAGAATAATAAGAGAAAATGGCAATACTGTTCCCATTATCGCCTTAACCGCTAATGCAATCAAAGGTGAGAATGAAAAATGTTTTGATGCCGGAATGAATGATTACATATCAAAACCTTTCAACGAAGATGAATTTCTGATAAAAATTGAAAACTGCCTCGCAGAAAGGAAAACAACAATTGTTTACGAAAAAAAAGAACTAGCAACCGAACAAAATAAACTTTTCGATTTATCAATACTTGAAAATATCAGTCGCGGCAATAAAGAGTTTGTCAATTCGATGATCCAATTATTTTGTACTCAAACGCCGCTTAGTATTGTCGAAATGAATAAGGCATTAGAAATAAATGATCTTGAAACTATCGGGAAATTGGCTCATAAAATAAAACCGAGCATTGACAACCTCCAAATTAATTCGCTCAAACAAGTGATTAGAAAAATTGAAATGGCAGAAAAAGAAAAAATCAGTCTTGATGAGCTACATGAATTAATCGAACTAACTTCCACGACAATAAATCTCGTAATAGAACAAATGAATATGCTATCGTAAATCCCAAAATAGATATGGAAATGTGATTCTGCTAAAATATCCCGTCTAGCAACTCGGCTACCAATCTGGGTACGCCCGCAACTGCACTTGCTTCTATTACAGTCAAATTTGCCCTCCTTTTCATTTCAAAATTCAACGCCGGTCTCGGATCAATATACCAGACCGGTACGTGAGGATCTGCATAAGCGACCAGACCGGCAGCAGGATAAACCTGCATGGACGATCCGACAACGATAACAAAATCGGCATTCCCCACCAGATCTGCCGCCTTGTCGATATTCGGTACTGCTTCTCCAAACCAAACGATATCCGGACGAAGTTGTGCTCCGTCAGCGGCGAGATCACCAATTACAATGTCTTTATCCCAGTATTGATCGAAGCTTTTATTTCGTTCACTGCAAACACGCTCGCCTACCTTTGATTGGTTTGTTTGTGTGCACGCCCTCGCCTACCTTCTGTAGGTTTTGTGGCTGCGCGCGTTTGTTGTGAGGTACGAGGTTGTGTGCTTTTGCTGAGTCTATAATATTTTACTTATACAATCGATTTGATTTCCATATTAAAGTTAATTCCTTGCATTTGCTTTATTTATTGCTCACAAGTATAAAGCGCTCTACAATTTAAAATCACCCAATAAATAAAAGGCCAAAACCAGAAATCCTGATTTTGACCTTTTGGGAATTATTCCACTTTTAGAAACTTTCCAGTGCGCTGCTGACCTTCAGAATCTCGAACCTGTACAAAATACAGACCATCTGCAAAGTTGGAAACATCTATTCGATATTTTTCAAAAACTATTTTTTTTTCCAGCTGAAGAACCAACTTTCCGGTAATATCAAAAATCTGTATCTGTTCGGCAAGCAAATTATCATTGCCAACCAGTATTTCAGCAGATGCAGGATTCGGGTAAATACTTAAGGGTATATTATTAGAATAAATATCCCTGTCTGCAATAATACGTTTTCTCGGCCCATAGAATTTGACAGCAATCCCGGGGATAACGACCTTATCTTCTTTTCCTTGGACAAAATAATCGGCATGCCACCAAGCAAACTTGTCATTATAAAATGAGCTGAAATCAGTAGTGTAGGTTCCGCTATCTGTTAAGTTAAGGAGCTCCTTTGAAGACCAAGGATCCATACTAAAAACCATTCCTGAAAAATCGGGCGACATAAAACTGAATTCCCTGCACGAACCATTTTGAAACAATGAGGAATCGAAATGAATACTTATAGGAGGGTATTTAGCCTGAATAATAATAACATCACCTACAGTTCCCGTACAGGTTAAATCGGGATCCACATCATTTTTTGTGATACTTTTTTTTCCAAAATAATCATTAAAGTTAGTAAACCCTCTGTAAACTCTTGCTTCTAACACACTATCAAAAGGCATTTTAAGTGACGCTTCTCCCCACCAAGTTTTTAAAACATCGGCATCATATCTCGGGTCATATCCAAGCACAACCGTATCTCTATTTCCTCTTGAGTCGACAATGTAAAAAGGTGTTTCAAATTCAGGTGGAGAAATTTGAGCTATTAATTTTGTAATATTTAGAAGCAAGAATCCAAACAATAAATACAAATCTTTCATCTTAATTGGTTTCTTTTATAATGGTGCGATAAAAAGGATAACCTTCAAAAATGATTACTAGCGTGTAGATACCATCAGACAATCCAGAAGTATCATAGTCAAAAGAATAAAGTCCTTGAGTTGTAAAATGATCTGTTTCAAGGATCATTGTCGCTGCTGTAATGTTGTTTAGTAAAACAACTTGCAGATTTCCATCAAAATTAACTAAATAGGAACCAAGTAATTCAGATGAAAATGGACTTATGGAAGTAAGCGATATTGCATTTTCATTCGAATTTTGCCCATTAGGACATCCTAGGGTTTCAATATTTCTTGACATTGAACTCACCTTTTGATTAAATCTATTTTTGACATCTAAGGTGATCTTGTACTTTTTGTTGGCTTTGAAGTTAAATAAATTACTTAAATTAAAAGTACTGTTATTGCTGATTGTACTACGAACCCAACCCGTTGTAAAACTTGAGACACATTGTTCGTCTATATCTAGCTCACATATAGATATTTTGTATTCATCTTCGTTGAAAGTTCCCTTAGGATTAATATGAATTTTAGGATAAAAATTTAAGGCCGGACATACATTATATTGAGCTTTTACTTCGAAGAATGAAATGGCTGGCATGAAAGGACTGCAATCGTGCAAATACGGATTTCCATCAATAGATATAAGATTATTATGTACTTTAGTAATTTGTTGAACAGTTAATGCGTGAGGAAACCATCCATTGTAATCCATCAAATTATTTGAAAGATATTCCCAGTGAACACAAGGATAATCTGAGCATTTACCAGTAGGAATAAAGTCCTCATGCTTCCAGCAATTGGCGTAGAACAGTTTATTATCGCAAACTGGATAATTACTTGAATACTTTTCTCCTGATTTCGTGTCCGCTAAATCATCAATCCCCCAAGAATGGTACAAACCAAAACTGTGTCCGGCTTCATGATTAAAAGTTGAAGCTTGATAATTTAATGACCAATCTCGACATCCTACTTTTAAGTACTCACGATATCCAGCAATAGCACAGTACTTATTATCGCCGGCATACTGATACGAATTACCTATTGATGATGCAACTCCACTTCCATTAAGGTAATTATTAAAAACGTATACATCATAAATATTGTCCGTGTCGACATCATACTTGTGATGAACCGCTTTTAATTCTGAAAAGTTAGCGAGATCGTATTCTTCGTTATTGTAATGGAAATATACGCCTGCTAGTACATATCTTACTTTGTTTTCCGGTGCAGGGCGAGGATAATCTTGACCAGCAACTTTCAACCACGGCTCGGCATTATTTGCTAATTCATAATTTGCTGCGTAAATCAAATCCTTTGCTCTCTTATACCCATTATAATTTCCACCTATACCGTCGTCGTACGGCGTAAAGTTCCCCCAAGTACTTATGTAGGAAATTGGGTAAGTAGGAGGAGACCCAACTTTTGCGGAGCAGTTGTCAATCACCTGGAATTGCTCTTTGTGCTCACGTAACATGTAGTGAACTGCCACACGAACGTATTTAAGGTCTGAGCAGTCTAAATAATTTGTTCCGATTTCTAAAGATTCTATTGGCAAATCAGGACTAAATATTTCCTTGGTAGCACAATTGAATTGGATGGGGTTTTGGGCAAATAGGGTAAGCTTGAAAAACAAAATCTTAATCAATAAGAATAATCTGAATTCGATGTGGAGCACTTTGAAGTACGGCACAGCGAGACACTGTGATAATTTTTTCATGGTTATAAATTTAAATTATTAAAAAATCTATGCAAATTAGAAACAGATTCTTCGATTAACAAAAGAAATTGTCCAAAATAAATCGAATAAATTAAATATTTAACACTTCTTTAAGAACTTATAGCATTCAGTTACGTACAACAGCAGGCTAAATTTCTCAAATTATTAGCAATCTAATATAATTCCTTTTCCCAGCTTCCTTTTCACAATCACTTTGAATTTAATTAGTGAAATCATATAATAATCAAGTTTTAAAGCAGAAGAATTCTCAATTAAGTTTTTAGCATAAATTACGTTATCTTTCGCGCACAATCGCCTAATACTAGCGTTCAAATATATTTACGCAAACCATGGTTTCGTGTCTGAAAGATTTTATCAAATAGGATCCTGCCTGACTGCGGTCACAAGTTAGAATATGGAATTTTGCACAAAATCGGATACAATTTCTTACTTCAATTGGAGCTTAATAAAGCTAAGCCTATGATTCAAAATATCTTCCTTTTTATAAGAAGCCTTTTTGGATAAATTAAAAAATCATCCTTGTTCAAGTAGCTCCCTTACCAACAATGGCACTCCCAGCGCTGCTGACTGTTCTATTATGGTCAGATTTGCCCTTCTTCTGAGTTCATAATTGATTGCCGGCTTCGGATCAACGTACCAGACCGGCACATGCACATCTGCATAAGCAACCAGACCGGCTGCAGGATAAACCTGCATGGACGAACCGATAACGATAACAAAATCGGCATTCCCCACCAGATCTGCCGCCTTGTCGATATTCGGCACCGCTTCTCCAAACCAAACGATATCCGGACGAAGTTGTGCACCGTCAGCAGCGAGATCACCGACTATAATGTCTTTATCCCAATGACATCTCAGATTCTTATTCCTCTCGCTACAGGCACTTAATAAACTGCCGTGCAAGTGCAGCACATTGGAGCTACCTGCCCTTTCGTGCAGATCATCGACATTCTGTGTCACGATAGTCACATCGTATGCAGTTTCCAGATCAACCAATGTCAGGTGCCCCATATTGGGCTTAACTGTAAAAAGCTGCCTTCTGCGCTGGTTATAGAATTCCAATACAAGTGACGGATTGCGCTTCCAGCCTTCCGGAGAAGCCACATCTTCAATACTGTGATTTTCCCACAGACCATTTGCATCTCGGAAAGTCGAAATACCTGATTCCGCACTAATTCCGGCACCCGTAAGCACTACAATTTTCTTTTTTGTCTTCATATAATTAGTTTTACGGAAAATTGTAAATTTGTTGCGCTCCGCGCGTTTGGTGGCTACGCCGTTTGTTGCGCTCCGCGCGTTTGTTGCGCTGCGCGCGTTTGATGGCTGCGCGCGTTTGATGGCTGCGCCGTTTGTTGCGCTGCGCGCGCCTGCCTACCTTCGGAAGGTTTGGTGCGCTGCTCGCATTGGTACTTTTTACAAGTAAGTTGAGAATTTTTAATTGTCAATTGTTAATTGTTAATTATTAATGCGAATTAAGGGTTGAATTTTGACACAAAGAGAATAAAAACATATAAAT
>JBMOJB010000202.1:0-6269 GCA_049316985.1 Saprospiraceae bacterium
GTCGGTTGGTCGGTTAGTCTATTGGTCGATTTGTCTATTTGTCAGTTGCTTAAGTGTTTAAAAAATCAGGTTCGTAGTCTGTAGAAGGCAGATATGCTCCAATTGTCAATTGTAAATTGTCAATTGTCAATTGTATTTTGCTAAAATGCTTATCCACTCGCCTCTTTGCATCGTATTTACATGGCTGAACCCATGCCGCGTTAGTTCATTTTTCATATGTGACTCATCTGCCTTTAGAAAACCGGACATCAGCAACAATCCACCGGGATTCAGTTTTTGATGAAGCACGGCCAATGAAGAAACGATGATATTGCGGTTAATATTGGCAAGAATTACATCAAATCCTTCGGCTTTAACATCTTTGAGGGTACCGAAAATGGCTTCGATGTGTGGGGTTGCATTGATTTTTGCATTCTCTTCCGTGCTTTCAAACGCGGGGAATTCATTATCGACGCCAACGACCCGAGTCGCTCCCAGTTTCGCTGCCAGTATAGCCAATATTCCTGTACCACAACCATAATCGAAAACACTTTTATCTTTGAAATCAATGTCACGCATTTGCTGGATGACCATATGCGTGGTCTCATGATGCCCTGTGCCGAAAGCCATTTTAGGATGAATCACGATTTCAAACTGCATGTTTTCAATCGGCGCATGAAAATCTGCGCGAATAGCGCAAAAATCGTCGATCATGATCGGATGAAAATTGGACTCCCATACTTCATTCCAGTTTTGTGATTCAATTAGTTCCTTTTCAAAACTGAAATTCATGTCTACCGCAAGTTGCTTCAGTTCTTCGGCTACTGCAGCACTAAAATCAGCCACTTTTATGTATGCGTTGATTCCATTTTCATTTTCCTCGAAAGTATCAAATGGCAGTTGACCCAGTAAAGCTATGATTACATCATTGCTTTTGGCATCATTGTGTGTACTGATACAATAGTAATTGTTGTTCAAAAGATGTATTATTTAGCTAAGCTATCAAAAAACAGGGCAATTTTGGATAAGTACCAAATTGCCCTGATTGATTTTTATTTTATCAATTATTAATTCAATATGGCTTTTACTCCCGGCAATTCCTTCCCTTCGAGAAATTCTAACATCGCGCCACCACCGGTTGAAACAAAACTTACCTGATCTGACTTTCCTGCTTTGTTGATTGCCGAAGCAGAGTCGCCACCTCCAATTAGTGAAAAAGCACCTTTTTGTGTAGCGCTCACCACTGCATCCGCTATGGCATTGGTTCCGGTAGCGAAATTTGAAAACTCGAACACGCCCATCGGTCCATTCCAGAGTATGGTTTTGCTATTAAGGATAGCCTCAGTAAAGATTTTTATCGATTCGGGTCCAATATCCAGTCCCATCCAGCCATCCGGTATCTCTCCCGTGGCGGCCATTTTGCGATCGGCATCATTGCTGAATCCAGTGGCAATTACATTATCGAGAGGAAGCAACAATTTTACGCCTTTTGCTTTGGCTTTCTCTAAAATTGCCACGGCCGTATCCAAACGATCCGCTTCGAGCAGCGAGGAGCCGATATTGCCACCTGCTGCTTTGGAAAACGTATAGGCCATTCCTCCGCCGATGATCAAGGTATCAACGCTATCCAATAGTTTTTCCAATAAAAGTATTTTATCAGATACTTTTGCACCTCCTACGATCGCTACATAAGGTCGTGCCGGATTATTCAGCACCATAGAGCCATTTTTCACCTCTGCATCCATCAGGTAACCAAAGCACTTGTGATCCTTGTCGAAAAATTGTGCAACCGTAGTTGTCGAAGCATGGGCGCGATGTGCAGTGCCAAATGCATCATTGACGTAGACATCACCCATCGCTGCCAGACTTTTAGCAAAGTTGACATCTCCCTTCTTCTCTTCTTTGTAAAAACGCGTATTTTCCAGCAAAAGCACTTCACCGGGCTGCAAAGCTGCAGCCATGGCACTTGCCTTTTCGCCGATAGTTTCATCACAGAATTTGACATCAACGCCCAGTACTTTGGAAAGATGTGGCACCAGATGCTTCATCGTAAAACGCGCGTAATCGATTGTGCCATCAGGCAGCAATTTTTCGTCCGGACGTCCGAAATGAGACATTAGAATAATCGCGCCTCCGTCCTTCAGGATATGATTCAATGTTGGCAATGCCGCTTGAATTCGGGTATCATCGGTGATCTGGTATTGTTTGTCAACAGGTACATTGAAATCTACCCGTACCAATGCTTTTTTTCCTTTGAAATTGATATTCATATTAATAATTATTCGTTATTATAGTGTTTTGTATGGTTGTTGAGCATTTGTATGTTGCCGCAATTTAAGTTTGAGCGATTGGGAGTTTGAAGGTTTGAAAGTTTGTAAGTTTGAAAGTTTGTAAGTTTTTTCAAATCAACTTCATTTGTTACAATGAAATTCAATTTGTCCGTAGGCTTTCGTTGAAAATTGAAATCATTTAGGTTGGCAGAACACTTCGGCCATCATGCAACGCACAGATCCACCTCCAAATTTTTCGATTGTGTAAATTGGCACACTCATAATTTTGGTGTGTACTTCAATTTGGGCGATTTGCTGAGGTGTTAGTGATTTGAATGCTTGTTCTGACATCACCAGATAAAATTCGCCTTCGGCATTTCTGACTTGCAGCATGTTGCCTGCGAAATGCATCATCTGATCCATCGTGATTTCTATGATTTCTTTGTGACTTTCTTCCAATGTATGTACGAGCAATTCCCTTTCAGACTTGTCGGTGATTGTGTCTAGACAAACAACACAGAATGATTCTCCAAGCGCCATCATAACATTGGTATGATAGATTTCTTTTCCATCCGGGTCCGTTGATGTAAATACAATTTTCTCAAAACCGGTTGCTTTGCAGAATCTATCTAAAACAACATTGTCTGTACGAGGACTAAGGCACGCATAAACGATTTTATTCGGACGGTCAAATATCATTGAACCGGTTCCTTCGAGGTAGCGGTTTTCAGCTTCAGCTGTTTCGAGGTGAATATGCTGGGAGGTTTCAAAGTCGGATTTGATCAAGTTAATAATAGATTCCTGTCTTTCCAATCTTCTGACTGGCGCATACATCGGATAAGTTATGATGGTTCCATCCTGATGGAAGCTGACCCAGTTATTGGGAAAAATCGCATCGGTTTTTACAGGACTTATTGAGTCTTCTGCAACGATAACATGTACACCGACATCTCGAAGTTGTTGAACAAATGCGTCAAATTCTTCAATGGCTGCTTTTTTCACTTCTTCACCAGACAAAGTATCGTCTTTTGTCTGAAATGCATTACTTTCGGCAGTCTCTTTGTTGAACCCGAAATTGGCCGGGCGCACCATTAAAATATGATTTGTTGTTTGTAAAGTTTCCATTCAAATTTCATTTATTAAGGTGGGCAAATATATAATATTTTACAATGGAAAACTTAAATTTAGACAAAAAAAAACGCCGACCTGCAGTTCAGTTCGGCGTTTTTGATTCTATATTCTTTATTAATTAATATCACTTTCACTTCTCAATTGCAACTGGTAACCATTGCCGACCGTAGCCGCGGCTTTGTACTGGGTCACGATCGCTGTAATTGTTTTTGAACCGACCGGAGGAACAGATCCCGCAAAGGTAGCAGCTGATGCAGTAAACAGATCGATTTCCCCTGTACCATCGTTCAATTTGATGGCTCCTGTAAAGGCTGCTGCAGGAGGAATCGTTACATTTTTCACTTTAACCAAAGTAGACTCGTAATTTTCAAAATTAGCGATCAACTGAGCAATTGTAACTTCCGCTGGCGTAATAGTACCAGTTCCGGTTTTGCTGGCATTGCCTATTGGTACTTTATTTACCTGAAGCAATTCATTGAATACACTCAATTCCTGGTTTGAAACGATAACTTTTACTTCATCACCCAGTGCGAAGCTGTGGGCTGCACTAAAACGAACTAAAATCCCTTTTCCGTCAGAACCTTGAATCGCCAGATTCTGTCCATTTAAGTTTTTCGTGTCTTTATCAGAAATCACGATCCCCTTAATAAAAGTACTGGCAGGCGCTTTGGTTGCCGTGCCTGTATAAAGTGCACGAATTTCACCGATTGTTTTTTGTGTTTCACCGCCGCCTGTGCCTCCACCGTTGCCACGCGTGACATCAGCAGCGTTGCGCACCTGGATTTGTTTTGTGTTATTAAATTGTGAAACAATGCCCACCACATTTACCACATTATTGGGTAGTGGTGTATTTGCAAATGTAGCTGTAGAAGCAGTGTACATCACTGCAGTGCCACCCGATGCATCAGTAAGATCTATCGAACCGCTGAACTTACTTGTGCTTGATGCCGTGGCATCTACAATATTAATTAAAGTAGATTCTAGATCTTCGAAACTACTCTCAAATTCCTTCAGGGTAATTTTTTTCGGCAATACAGCAAGCGTTCCGATTTTTTTACAATTGGAAGTTGATCCGGCACTAACCTGAAGCGCAGCCGCATATTCGCTAAGCGTACCACCGCCGACATTTACCTCAACTAAGTCACCAAGTGCAAAGTTAGGAGTTCCGGAAAAACGAACAATAATCCCTTTTCCATCGTCGCCTTGTACGACCATGTTCTGTCCTTGCAAGTTCTTGCCATCTTTATCTGAAATCACAGAACCAACAATTTTGTTTCCTTTTGGCACGGTTAATTGGTTATTTGCAAAAGCTGTTCTCAACGATCCGATGCTAACGGTTGTACCGCCACCGGTGCCACCACCACAACGGGTGTCGGTCATTTTTACATCATCGGTATTGCGGATATAGAACTGATTGTCTGTTCTGAAAACCGAATAGATTCCTGTCATCGTTCCTTTTCCCGATGGGGTCTTTTCATTTGCGAAACTGCAATAACCGCTCGTGCGCAACAGAATTGCCAGTCCATCACAGTCTTCGACATTGCGATTCAAGGTTAGTTTCTTAGGAGCATCGGCATAAGATTGGCCACTATCTGCGTCGGTAAACTGAACATCAGTTAACGTCACCAAAGTGCTTGTCATATCAGCAGTCAATTCACCAATCTTCACCCGTCTGGGTGTGACGATCTGGTCTCTTTCACCTTTGAACAGAAAGGTAGGTATCAGCAACTCTTCGATGTACGACAGTTGATCATTGCCATTTTTGTCTTTGCTGATGCCACCACCCAATTGAATCAGGCCATTGTAATCACCGACATATAGCCCTTTCAATTTGATGTACACTTTTCTTCCTTCCGGATAATTGTTGTACAAACTGTTGGCATTCAATTTAACATCGATTCCGGCAGTTGCATCCTGAATCACGATTGTTTTATAATAATTACCGGACGCATCATCAGCAACCACTGTAGCTTCAATGATCCAATCTTCAGTAATAAATTCAAAAGCGCCACCAACATGCGAGGCTTTTAGTTCTTTGATCGTCTTATTTGCGGTAAGATTGGTGATCTTGCCCTCAGCAGGAGGTGCATCGAACTCTTGTTTTACGCATGAAAAAAGCAAAACAGTGGAAAAAAGAAAAAGAAATATTCTTATCATTGGTAGTTTTTTAATTAATTAGTGGAAGCGCTACTAAGGGAATTTCTTATAAATCGAAAATCAAGCACAAAGAAAAAACAATTAGTTCATACTAAAGGTTTTTGTTTATTAAAAAATAGTTAACATGTTATTTATTTGTACCTTTTCAAATGTAATTATAGTTAACATTGATGTTTAAATGTAGAATAATGCAAATTAATTCACCGACGAATTAATTGTCAATAGATATAGTGACAACAATCACTGCTTTGTCTGATTGAATGGATTTGAAATGCCCGAATTTCTGCCGAATTTTGCTAAAAGCATAACAGGAGGCTCGATACCATTAAAAAAGGTATACAGATATTATTAAAAAAACTTTCAAAACAGTATTATGAACAAATTGATTTCAATATTATCAGCAGCATTTTTGCTTTTTAATGTTAGTGTTGTAAGTGCGCAGGCAAAAAACGATTGGGCCGAAAAAGCTGCATTTCACAAAGTGATGAGTCAGACCTTCCACCCTATGGAAGAAAGCAATTACAAACCTATCCGTGAAAGAAGCGGTGAAATGGTAGCCAGCGCCATCGCATGGCAAAAGTCCCCGATACCCGCTGAGTTCAAAAATGTCAAGGGGATCAAGAAAAACTTAAAGAAACTCGTTAATGAATCGAAAGAGCTCGATAAAGAGATTAAAGCCAACTGCAAAGACGCTGAGATCAAGGACGAACTGACGGAATTGCATGAGATTTT
>JBMOJB010000203.1:0-6241 GCA_049316985.1 Saprospiraceae bacterium
TACGAATTACGAATTACGAATTACGAATTACGAATTACGAATTACGAATTTGACTGCCTTCGGCAGATTGCGAATTCGGGTTTCGGAGCTATTAAAACATCTAAAATATGATTTTTCAATTAGCTATCTAATTTGGATAATTAGATTATTAATGCGTTTTACTTTTGGAGATAACTTTGCCTTTTAGCATATTTAAAATAACCTTTTAAAAACTTCCGCATTTTATTCTTAGCTGAAAATTTACTAATAATGCTTGAATGAATTTACAAGAAATAGAAAATATCATACGACAAGGCGAAGGTCTCAAAATTGAGTTCAAAGAGGCGAGCGACACAGTGCCAAAATCTTTCTACGAAACAGTTGCAAGTTTTTCAAATACTGATGGAGGTACAATCTTATTAGGTGTCAATGACAATGGCGATGTTTTGGGAATTCAACAGGGCGCGGCAGTAAAATTACAAAAAGATATCATCACTGCACTAAATTCAAGAGATTGTATAAACCCTCCTATATATATTCAACCCTATACAATTGTGCATACCGATGGTGAAATAATGGTGATACAGATTCCCGCCAGTAGTCAAGTACACGATCACGCCGGTAGGATTTATAGTCGAGAATTCGAAAGTGATTTAGATGTAACGGGAAATCACCAAAAGGTAAGCGACCTATACTTACGAAAGAGAAATTTCTTTACGGAAGCTCAAATTATCCCTCACTTAACAATGGATGATTTGGACGACAATCTTTTTGACAAAGCAAGACAGCTTATTCGCAATTACAGAAGCGACCACCCATGGGTATTGGTTAGCAACGAGCAAATGCTGAAAGATTCCGTACTTTGGCGTAAAGATTTTATGAGTGGTCAGGAAGGCTTAACATTAGCAGCTGCCTTAATATTTGGCAAGGATCTGACGATTCAAAGTATCTTACCCGCATACAAAGTCGAGGCTATGGTTCGAATTAAGAACCCTGATCGTTGGGATGATCGGATCAACCCACCACTTCGAACCAATTTAATAGACACCTATTTGTTGTTGAAAAAGTTTATCAATGACCATCTTCCGGAAAAATTCTACTTGGAGGGTGATCAACGAATTGATTTAAGGGATAAAATATTTCGTGAAGTAATAGGCAATGCAATAGTACATAGAGAATACACCAGTGCATTGTCAACTGAGTTATTGATTACATCTAGAACTGTTTGTTTAACCAATCCAAATAAGCCGTTATTTCATGGGCCTATTGACCCACACGGATTTAATCCTTTTCCTAAAAACCCAAATATAAGAAAATTCTTTACGGCCTTCGGCTGGACGGATGAGATAGGATCAGGCATTCGAAATACAAGCAAATATTTGCCACTCTATTCATCCGGTTCAAACCCTGTTTTTTGGGAAAATGATACTTTCAAAACAGAGTTACCTTTACTATCTGTGCATTTAGGTTTGTTTGCAAAGCAAGTGCACCGCTGGCTTGAGCTGCCCGAACAATATCTTCCTCATTTGGAGAAGGGTTTGATGTCAATTCCTTTGTCGACTACCTTGATTGCCGCCAATTGGGAAGCAGTGCTGTTGACTTTGGTACCCGGCTGGCATCGAAAAGGTATCCAGCTGAAACCACTAAATTGGCCTGAAAATCAACGCAATACAAAATCTGATATAGAAAAGGTACCTAGTTGGAGTCAAAATGGTACCGAGTTACTTAGCAAAAAAGTTTGGTACATAATCAGTATTTTAACATTGGCCAGTGAGCCGCTAAAAATGAGTGACTTGCTAAATGCACTTCATTACAAAAATCAAAAGACTTTTAGAGACAACTATCTATCGCCATTAAGGCAGCTTGGCTTTATTGAATTTACCAACCCATCAAAGCCAACAGACCCAGATAACAAATATAGGATTACAGAAGCCGGTAAAATGTTTTTGGGAGGTATAATATGATAAACAGATTTTCATCAAGATCCAATAATCTTGGCGAGATATTTTTTAAAAACTCCCTTGAAAATGCAGTTAATTATGACCGCATCGCTGGTTATTTCAGTAGTTCCATCATTGAAATAGCGGGTGAGTATATTGATAAGATGCAAGGGAAAGTCCGCATCATTTGCAATTCTCAATTACAAATCGATGATGTAAAATTTATTAAAGACCAACCACAGGCCATGAAGTTGGAATGGTGCGATGGAAAACCGGAAGAAGAATTAGCCAAAATTCCAGAACGATTAATCAGGCTTTATCAATACTTGATAAACGGCAAAATGGAAGTTCGCGTACTACCCAATGATGTATTTGGGCTGATCCACGGTAAAGCAGGCGTCATTACGAAAAATGATGGTCGTAAAGTTTCGTTCATGGGCAGTATGAATGAAACATACAGTGGTTGGGGCAAGGGAGGAAATTATGAAATAGCTTGGGTGGATGATGACGAAGCTGCTGTTGATTGGGTAGAGAAAGAATTTAATACTTTATGGGAGCACCCTCTTGCGAGACCTCTGACAAAGTTTATAATTGAAGACATCAAGCGGATTGCAGAACGAAAGGTAATTTATGAAATTACCGAATGGCGTAATACGGATAATCCGGCTGCTTCAGTAATCGAAACCCCAGTTTATCGCAAGGAGTTTGGCTTATGGGAGCATCAAAAATATTTTGTGGACTTGGCTTATAAAGCACACAAAAAAGGCTTAGGAGCAAGATTCGTCTTGGCTGATATGGTAGGTTTGGGTAAAACCATACAATTGGCATTGTCTGCTATGTTAATGGCTTTAGAAGGTGACAAACCTATATTAATCATTGCTCCAAAGACACTTCTTTGGCAATGGCAAGATGAATTGCTCAACCTTTTGGATATGCCTTCGGCTGTATGGAGTGGCAAAGGTTGGATAGATGAAAACAAAGTAGAATACCCTGTAAAAGATGAATATGCTTTAGGCAAATGTCCCAGAAGAGTTGGTATTATCTCACAAGGTTTGATAGTCAGGTCAAGAAGTAAAATCAGTGAATTATTACTAAAACAAAACTACGAGTGCATCATAGTAGATGAAGCACACAGGGCAAGAAGAAAAAACTTAGGTAGAGGAAGAGAAGGCAACCCTCCTGACCCAAATAACCTGATGGCATTTTTAATTGAGATAGCAAGGAAAACAAAAAGCATGTTGCTGGCAACGGCAACACCAGTGCAGATTCATCCAATAGAAGCATGGGATTTATTATATATTCTTTCACAAGGCAATGATTTTGTTTTGGGCGATGATTTGAGTAGTTGGCAAAGAGAAGGCTTACGCAGTCTCAATTTAATTACTGGCAGAGAAGAATTAGAAGAAGATAATCAAAAATGGGATTGGCTTCGCAATCCAGTTCCACCTGCGGAAGAAAAACCTAACACCTTTGGGGTTTTCAGAAGATTGATAAACTTAGCTCCCACTAAATTTAATATTTCTGGGAGTTTGTTTTACAACCTTAATCCACAACAAAAATCAATAGTCAGTAAAATATTTGCAGAGGACTTCATTAAAAATTACAATCCATATATCAGGCACATTATAAGACGTGAAAGAAAGTTTTTAGAAACCACTATCAACCCTGATACCAATCAACCATACCTGAAACCTATAAATGTTGTTTTATATGGTGAAGATGAAAATGAGGGAATTCAGCTTGCTACACACTTATCAGATGCTTATAGCTGTGCAGAACAATTTGCTGAATTATTAGGACAGAGGGTAAAAAGTAGTGGCTTCATAAAAACAATGCTTTTAAGGCGAATATGCAGTTCCATGTTTGCTGGCTTATCTACAGGTATTGCTATGCTGAATAATTGGGTAAACGATAATGAAGAAGACGAAGATGATGATGAGTCCGATGATTCAAATAAGAGTCAGGATTCCCCTTTCAAAAATCTAACGAACGATGAAATTGATTTGCTTAATCGGTTTATTAAGATTCTTGAAGTGCATCATGAGAAAGACCCAAAGTACGATTTATTAAAAAGAATCTTGACTGAGAATCTTGTTGTTGAGCCATGGGTAAACAGAGGCTGTATTATTTTTTCGCAGTATTTTGATACAATCAAATGGGTATGCGATCGTTTTGCAATTGATTTTCCAAATATCTCCTTTGGTCTATATGCAGGCAGTGATAAATCCGGGATCTATGAAAATGGGATCTATCACCGCAAATCAAAAGAAGATATTAAAAAGATGGTTCGAAATAAACAATTGAAACTGCTTTTTGGAACAGATGCGGCAAGTGAAGGCTTGAACCTTCAGGCTTTAGGTACACTAATTAATCTCGATTTACCGTGGAATCCTACACGTTTGGAACAACGCAAAGGTCGGATTCAAAGGATAGGACAAGAACGAGAAGAAGTATTTATTTATAATATGCGTTACAAAGATTCGGTTGAAGACCGTGTCCATACATTGCTGGCCAACCGACTTAAAAATATTCAGGATTTGTTTGGTCAGATACCGGATACTTTACAGGATGTGTGGGTCGAAATCGCACTCAACAAAATCGAACAGGCTGAGAAGCTTATTACTGATTTTTCTGAGAACGATGTGCATCCATTCTATAATAAATACCAGAATCAGGATAATGTAAAGCCAATTAACTGGGAAGATTGTTCATTGGTTTTAGATAGTTTTGAAAAGAGAAAGTACTTGAGTAAAGGGTGGTGATTATTTAATGCCAGTAAGTGAACAAAATTGGGCAATTTGAGTAAATTTAGCGGTTCTAATTCAACGAAACCAATAGCCTTCATTGTGATTTTTAAGTATTTCAAAGATTAATCCACCTCCTCTTCCTCCTCCCCAAACTCTTCAAACTGGGTAAGCAACTCTTCATAGCTAAGCTCTTCCCGTCCGCTATCGTTGAAAAACAGGTAGGTCGCATAGGAAAACATCGGTTTCTTTTCGGGCATGATTTCATTTTCCGAGATCATTTTCATGGCGTGTATAAAATACTCAGCGTCATTTAAGCTGCATACATCGTAATCATCAAATGTGCCATCGTCCTCAGGATAAAATTCTTTCCAGTGATCATCTAACATGCTATAATTATTCTCAATTTCTTCTTTGTTCCATAGTGAAGGATTAGCTTCCAGTACAGCCCATGCGAAATCGTAGGCAACCGTGCGATAGCCAAGGCTGGTTCCGCAATTGGCAACTGCCATTTCGATCAGGTCGTGAATGATAGATTTTACATCCAGGTCTTTACCGATGTTGACATCATTTACAAAGGTTTCAAGCTGAGCATTGTGATTTTCCATTTCAAAGCCCATTTTGAATATTGGAATAGAGAGGAGTTTATCGTGGGTGATCATGTTTCTTGATTTTGTACAGCTAAAAGTAATTCGTTAGAGGATTGTTGGCGAACATTCCGGCAATTTAATTTTTACTGATTGAATTACGTGCAGCTACTACAAATAGACCGTTAAAAAAAGTGCTGGAAACTGCAAAACATCCGGACAACTTCAATTTCCGCAAACACAGTGGGAAAATGAAGTTGAGTACGGATCGCTGCAAATTCAAATATTGACGCGAGTGGAATGGCGAAAAGGATCGAATTGAGACAAATATTGGAGTGTTATCCACTGATTTAGGGTTCTTAAAAGCTAATCAGCTCACCCACTTTCATCTCCAGGTGAAATGCGATTTCAGTAAGTTCGTCCACAGTGAAATCATGCGTTCCATTGAGCCAATAGAATAATTCGTCCGGCTCCCGGTCTAGTTTTTTAGCGAAATCTCCTTGATCCGCGAATCCCTTTTCTATGATCAAGTCATATATCCGACAGGCAAGCTCGACCCGGTTTTTGTTTTGTTTTCTTTTCAAAGGAGGGGCCTCGTCAAGTATTTTACGAATCAAAGGACTTTCAACGTACTCTGTTTTGTTATTGGAAGTATTCATCATCAAAATTTAAATTGCCTAATACAGCTACAAATATTGTCAAAAACACCAAACAATGCAATGATTAATCTCCTTTTTAGTCAAAGATTAACATTTATTTCGCAAGTGGCAAATGGAAAATCCAGCAACATATATGGGTTATTTTATTGTATGATAAATTTGCACACCCTATTTTTACCCTAAATGGTATATTTGAATAACTATTCCCAGATATTGTACCCTTAAAGGTATACATTACTTATTTATTAGTAAATTTGTGTACTTAAAGGTACAGTACGAAATTGAATGATTTTGTGAAGGAAAAAAGAAAGGCGGTCAAATTGACTCAACCG
>JBMOJB010000204.1:0-6214 GCA_049316985.1 Saprospiraceae bacterium
GAATTACGAATTACGAATTACGAATTACGAATTACGAATTATCACCTTTGCAATTATTTGTGCCGGGTTAAATTTGTAATTTGACTCCACTTTGGGGAGCTTGTATCGCAGTAAAACCAAAAAGTGTAATCAACTTGCAAATAATCAAGCAGTATTGGTCTTGATGTTAGCAGCAAACTTGAATACCGCCCATTTGAAGATGTTTGCTTTTATTTGAAATGGGAGTTGGGAATCCGATTTCCAAGGCGTTTGAAGGTATATGCTACTGGTTATTTTTTATTCAGGTATTAAAGATGTGGTCGCTGCCAAACTATTTCATAGAGCTCAATAAATACATAAAAAGGGAACAAGTATATTACTTCTTCCCTTTTTATTTTACCAGCAAGATTTAATAGCCATCATTTTGCTCCATGAGTTTATTGGCATCCATCTCAGCTTGAGGGATGGGCAGCACAAGCTTTGGACTATTGTAAGGCAGCCCGGCCACAGTTGATTTGGTTCTTTTAATATCATAACTGCCAAATCCTTCAAATGCCAATTCGCGTTCCCTTTCTTTTAAGATCACATCAAGGCTGATTTTGTCCAACGCTGCAGCTCCGCTTCTGGATCTTATCGTGTTGATTTCGTCCAAAGGTGTTTTGCCTGTTGACGAATTAAGCCTTAGATTGCACTCGCCACGAATCAGCATCATCTCTGCCAACCTGAAAATTGGAACATTGGTAAACTGTTTTGAATATTTGCTGCTCAGGCGGTCTTCTTTTCCATTTTTGTAGTAGAAATTTGCTCTTTCATCTTTTGGATCGTCAAAGATATCAAGGTAAGCTTGATTGATCGAAATATCACCACCCCTACCGCCATTGTCTTCAGAGGCGTAAAAGGTAATCATTAGATTTTCGCCGCTCTGGGAAGTAACCTGAGTAGCATAAATGTCTTCTGAACTGTTTACGTCGTTATTGAAGGCAGCAGCGAAATTGGATGTCAAGGATTTAGCCGGATCGCTGATGACCTGATGTGCTGCATCTCTTGCTTCAGCATATTTGCCAAAATATAAATTGACCCTGGCCTGCAATGCCAAAGCAGCGAGTTTATCTGCATAAAACTTATTTTCGGCTGGAAGCAATGATACTGCTTTTTCGATGTCCTCTATTATTGCAGTATACACAGCTGATGGTGTACTTCTGGCTATCTTCAAATCCCCATTGTAATCATTGATTGCATTTAGTCTTAAGGGTATTCCTTTTGTTTCGCTGCCATATAATCGCAACAATTCAAAATAGTTAAATGCACGCAAAAAACGAGCTTCTCCTTCTATCCTGGATTTTTCAGCCGCATCGCTGACAAGACCAAGGTGGCTAATAACAAGGTTACATTGACTAATCGTCTTGTACATATTATTCCAGAGTTCTGCAACCAGAACGTTATTGACATTCATTGTTTTTGTCAAAGCTTCGCGAGGTTCTGCAAAAGTGCCATTCCAAGAAACTTGCTGATCAGCTCCCAATAGATCTGAGAATACTTGAATATATCCTCCATGCGATCCTCCTCTTCCGTCAATTTCATAAGTACCGGACAGTAAATTTTTGACATTTTCTTCAGTAGTAATGCTGGATACGGAGAGTGTTGGCTCAACATTGAGCTGCTTTTCACAAGAGATCAAAAAAAGCAAACTAATAGTGAATATGATATATATATATGACTTTTTTATTTGAAAATAATATTTTAGAAGTTAACATTAATACCTGCAGAGCTTGTTTTTGCCTGCGGTGCGGAATAAAAATTAAAACCACCATCAAAACCATTTGCGCCGGAAATATCCGTTCTTGATTCCGGATCATAGCCGGTGTAATCAGTGAAAGTCAGTAGATTTACTCCTGATATATACAGTCTTGCACTACTGATCTTTGCTTTTTTTGTAATGGCTGATGGGATATCATAACTCAACATAACATTTCTAAGTCGGATAAAATCTGCCTTTTCAAGATACCTGGTGGATTGTAAGGTCCCATTTTGACCATATAGCCTTGCTTGAGGTACTTTGGTGATATCTCCTTCTTTCTTCCACCTTTTAAGTTGATCTTTAGTTTGATTGTCAAAATAATCGGCACTGGATGATTGATATAAACCTCCGCCTAAATAGATACTGGCACCCCATTCGCCAACAAAAGTAAAACTTAAGGAGAAACCCTTGTAAGAAAATTCATTGGTGAGTCCAGCTATCCATGTAGGTTGAGGATTGCCTGCGATGACGCGTTTGGCTTCTGCATAATTACTTGTTGTTTCAGATCCGATTCCATTCTTATAATACAATGCATCGCCTGTTTTCGGGTCTGCTCCGGCAAACTCTACCAGATAAAAGGAAGATACGGCTTCTCCGGCTCTGCTAATGTTTTGTCCATTGATGATATCGGCATTGTTGTTGGGCAGCGATTTGATTTTACTTACATTGTTTGCCAGATTGACGCTGGTGTTCCACCTGATCTCCTTAGCGACAATATTTTTCGAATTCAATACCAATTCGACTCCTTTAGTTTCCAAGGACCCAATATTCTTGTTGAATTCTATTTGACCTGAGCTGCCGGGAAGCGGCACTTTAAATAATAAGGCATTTGTATTTTTTGTGTAATAGTCAAATTCTCCAGAAATTCTGTCTTTAAAAAATCCAAATTCCAGGCCCAGATCCAGCTGGTTGGTTTTTTCCCATTTCAAATTATTATTTCCGGGCTGAGTTAGGTTGATGCCCGGTATCTTATTGTATGATACGCCTGAAAAAAGTGTTCTGGAAGCAAAATTTCCAATTTCTGAGTTTCCAAGTTGACCGTAACTACCTCTTAATTTTAAAAATGACAGCGATTGGAAGTTTTGAATGAAAGACTCTTCACTAATTATCCATCCCATTGAAAATGCGGGAAATATTCCATATCTCTGTTGACTTCCAAATCGGGAAGAACCATCTCGACGCACGCTGGCTTTGAAAAAATATTTATCCTTCAAATTGAATGTTCCTCTTGCAAAATAGGATAGAAAATTATATCTACTTGTTTCTCCTTTTCCCGCAGTGATTTCTGCCGCGCTTGATATATTTTGAAAATCATCTGAAGGAAACTGTGTTCCCGTTACACTGCCAAATATTCTGTCGGAATTATTGAATTCCTGACCGACAACTATATTAAGGAATGCATTTTGCTTGATTGATTTGTTAAAAGTTACGTAATTCGACCAAATGTAATTTTCAGAAGTGGCATTTGAATTGTACTTAAAACCATTCGTCGACATAAATGGTGTAAGGCGTCCTCTGTATTGGTCTTCTGTCTGATAGCTCAGATCGTAACCGAGATCTGAATTAAATTTAAAATTCTTTAAAAAATTATATTCAGCAAATACCTTACCTGTGACCCTTCGGATGTTGGTCGTATAATTTGCATAGATGTCTTCCAGCAAAAAATTAGGATATAAAGTGTTGGCATTGGGTGTGCCATCTGCATTGTATGCCGGTGAAAGTGGCGATTGTGCGGTAGATTGAAGAGGTGAGGTGAAAGAGTTGTCATTATCAATTCTTTCGACCGTTGTTTTGGATATGCCGAGGTTCATTCCAGCGTTTAATTTTGAGCTGATTTGATGTTTGACGTTCATTCGGGCACTTAAGCGTTGTAAATCATTTCCTCGAATTATCCCTTTTGTTTTGTTTATTGCTCCACCAAAGAAATATTGTGTTTTTCCATCTCCTCCTGATACAGACAGATCAATATCTGACTGATTGCCATCCTGAAAAGCCAATTTGCCCCAATCGGTATCTACTGCATTGTTTTTCCAATCTGTGCCATTTGCCAAAAAATCAAAAGTTCCTTCGGCTTCTGCCCGTCCATCAGTTTCTCCCAATGAATTGATGGCAGCTTCAGTGAAAAGCTCTTTATATTCAGCGGTATTTAAAAAAGGGACGAGATGGGTAGGCGAACTTAGTCCGGAAGAGACGTTTAGTGCAACATTTGTCTTGCCCTCTTTGCCTTTTTTTGTAGTGATCAGCACAACTCCATTGGCTCCCCGAGCGCCATAAATCGCAGCAGAACTGGCATCTTTCAGAATTTCTATGGATTCTATTTCTGATGTACTCAGCGATAATAGCGGATTCATTGGGGCTCCATTATTGGATTCGTTGACATTGATGAGTGGCATGCCGTCTAGTACATATAATGGTTCGCTACCCGCACTAAGACTGGATGCTCCGCGAATTCGTATGTTAATTCCACCGTCAACCTTGCCGTTAGTCTGGTTAATGCGCACACCCGCAGCTTTACCAGACATGGTACTCTGAAAATTTGATACGGCAATATTAGAGAGGGATTTCGAACTTAGTTTCACCACATTGTCAGTCAGCATTTTTTTACTTGAATTACCATATCCGATCACGATCATTTCTGAAATTGAAACCGCAGACTCTCGTAAGATGATAAGTTTCGGACCTGCTGGATCAGATACATCTACATCCTGTGTTTCGTAGCCTGTATATGATATTCGAATTGAAGTAACGGTATTTGGTACGATGAGCTTGAAGCTCCCATCCGAATCAGTACTTGTCCCAATTGTAGGATTTTTCTCAACTAAGATATTCGCTCCGATAATCGCTTCTCCGGCTACATCAGTGACTTTGCCAAAAACTGTTTTTTGGCCGAAAGTCACATTCAGGCTGATGAGAAACATAATCAATACTAATAAGATCTGTTTCATAACAAAATGGTTTGTTCGTTTATAATAAAAGTTGGTTTGATGCGACTAAACTTATTGAATAATTTATAACAAAATTACAAAAATTAATAAAGTTAGGTTTGTATGGGCTTTTTCGGAATCAAATGTAAGTTTATAAAATGAAAGTACGGCATTTTTTGCGGGAAAAAGTGGTTGGGGTTACTAAGTTAAAGGAGTATTCAAAAAAGTGTGTCAAATCTCAGTTTCAGTCACCACTTAATGAATGATTGTCTTATGATTGTGTTAAGGGAATTTACAGCGCTTAAGTTGAATATTACTCGGTAGAACCATTCTTCCTTTTTCTTCTGCTTAACCCAAAAGTATCAGTTGTGCTGGGTTAAAATACAAACTTAACCTAGCACGTTGGATTTTTTGAAAAGACTTTGCGCAAATGGGATTTGCAGCAAAAAATACGAAGAAAAAAATCGAATTATTTACCAGTTTTCGGTAACTTTGATAAAAATTTAATTTTGAAAAATACATCAGTATCACTGGGAAATTATTTCGACCAATTTGTAGATAGCCAAGTATCTGCCGGCAGATATAAAAATGTTAGCGAGGTTGTCCGTGCTGGACTTCGACTTTTAGAGAATGAAGAAAGTAAGGTCATTGCTTTAAAAAGTGCCATCCAGCAAGGACTGAATAGCCCACTAGTTGAAGATTTTAACTTTGATGAACACTTAGCCATGCTAAAAACTGAAAGAAGAATAAATGGCTAATTTAATATTGAGACAAGAGGCCATAAACGATTTAACCGATATTTGGGACTATACATTGCAATAATGGTCAGAAAATCAAGCAGATAAATACTATGAAGCAATTAAATTTCCTTGTAAAGAGATTGGAGAAAACCCAAATATTGGAAAAACCTACATTGACATAAGTAAGAATCTACTAGGACTCAAAACGAGAAGACATATTATATTTTATCATCTAATTTCCGAAGATGAAATAGAAATAATTAGAATATTACACGAAAGGATGGACTTGAAAAACATAATAGATGAATAAAAAACTACCGAATTTCACTCTTGGCGATGTATCTTCTGTCATAGGCCACAACGACCAGTTCCACATTTTCTTTTTTTCGTACTAAACCCCAAAAACCATCGCGCTGGGTTAAATTTGTAATTTAACTCCCGTGTTGGGCGGTTATAACGCAGCGCAGCAGTTCAAACCAACTGTCACCCACTCCTTCTCAATACAGCAACCTTGCCATTAAATAGAATTGATTTTACAAACCAAACAAATGTTTGTTAATTTTGTCAAAAAGTGCAATGTCTACAATAGAATTAAGAAGTCTGGACATACAAAGCTCAAAATGATCGAAAACAAGTTTTGAATAATTGGAATAGTAGAAAACAATACGCCAAAAACACTCCCGTCAACTACTCCGATTTTAAGACAAATTTTTTAAAATTTGGGAGTGTAATTTAAACTCTGTCTAGGTGTTTTTTTTAATGTCAAAACGTTC
>JBMOJB010000205.1:0-6203 GCA_049316985.1 Saprospiraceae bacterium
AGCGATGTAGGAGTTTGCGCTTGCACAAGAACTGCAGTATTAGCTGGAATCATGTAAGATGGCGGAATTGGATTCACAGTAATGTAACTTCCGGTTCGGGGATTTCTAAGATAGAAGCTTGATCCTATGTTGGTACCTACGCCAAATAGAACTGCTCCGATATCGATGGGAGAAGCATAAGGATTACCAACTAAATTCATTCCTCCAGTTGATCCAGTACCTCCGGTAATAAGGTCTACTGTTACATTTCCTGTATTGACCGTTCCCGACATATCGATCGTGACTGTTTCAGGACTTGCATTTGTGCCATCCAAAGTACCCGATTGACCTTTTGAGCCCCTGATTAGCGTACGAATTCCTTGACCTCTGGACCAAGTGTTGGTTGTCGCATCAGTAAATGGAATCCAACCGGCATCATCCACTAAATCTCCATCTGTGGTCAATGTGTTAAAATAATAAGCGCTTGGATTATTAGATATGGTTGATGTAAATCCATTACCGACTATTTGCCCGGTTTGACCAGTAGTTCCTGCAGTATTTCCGGAGATATCAATATTGTCTGTTAATTGAGTTAAAGCTTGTGCTGTGGTGAAGGGATGGCTTAAGAAACGATATCTTCTTGATCCACCTTCAATGTATAGTTGTGTTGTTACATTACCAACAATAGACGCGCCGGTAACCAATGTGCCTATAGAAGCGGTACCGCTCGCATTTGATTGTAAAGTAAATTTACCGGTTCCCGTTGGCGTAGGAAAAGCGCTGGCAGAATTGATGACCAATTTCGCTCCAGGGAGCAGATTTAAATTTTGAGTCGTTGGAGTAGTAATTATTGCCGGTGGAATTAGATTTACCGTCAAGGTGCCGGATACATTGATAGTTCCCGGTGAAAATACCTT
The DNA here is from genome assembly GCA_049316985.1 of Saprospiraceae bacterium. Lineage (GTDB taxonomy): Bacteria > Bacteroidota > Bacteroidia > Chitinophagales > Saprospiraceae > CANHEE01. The sequence continues at coordinate 897 of JBMOJB010000205.1, forward strand.
GTTGCTATTCAAAGTTGAATTAGATATTGTTAAGTTGGCGTAGGAGCGTGCATCGATAGTTTGCTCTGCTACCTGACCAGTTGTTCCTCTGTAGAAATCAATGGTAGAATTGGGCCCCAATGTAATATTTGAAGTTGGATCTTGAAAAACTATGGTTGACCAGGTAGTGCTTGGAGCACTTGGAGACACTGTAAAAATTGTACCTGCCGCTATTGGAGTTGTTGGTAACGCAGAAATCGAAAAAGATGTTGGAGAAATGATACTTGTTACCAATGTCCCTGTTGCAAGTGCGCCTGCACCGCTAAAAACACTAATTGGGGCACCTTGGTATAGTCCTGCAGTTGAATTGCAAGTGACCGTATAAAGTGTAGTTCTAACTGTTGCTGCTGCTAATACTGTAGTAGCGACAACAGAAGAAGTAAATCTGTTGGTACTTGTAACTGTTCGCACGTAGGTGTTTGCCGCAAAAGCGCCTGTTCCGGCGGTAACTACGCATGCCGAGCCTACGATAATACCTGCATTAGAATTTCCTGTTACTGTGAAACCAGGGGGGGTCGCGGTGGAAGCACCGGTCATATTTACAATATTTGAGGTAGTCAATGCAGCGGTAGCTGTAACCGTAAAAGCGGAGGCAAAAATACTGGTTGTTGACCCCAGTCCCCCATTTTTGCCGGCTCTGAATGTTCCATTTATTAGTACTGATCCGCCGGATTTTATTGAGATAAAATTAGATGATGCCCCAATTGGTCCGGCTAGTGTTGATCCGAATTCCACAAACAGGTTTTTTATTTGTGGTGCTGCACCAGCCATATTGATATTTGAATTGTTAATCAAACTAACATTTCCAAAGGATTTTGTAGTGCTGGTTGTTAAAGTATTTCCGTCAAAAACCAACTCAAGATTTGGATCAAACACATTCCCCAGTGAAAGAACACTGGAATTCTGGTAAATAATTTTATGGTTGCCGACGGAAGGAAGAGAAATATCAAATGTACCGGTTGGAACTGTAATAGTCGATCCAGGAGCCATTGTTAAGGTGATAGCTGCACTTGCCGAAGTCGGATTTCCTAATATTACTTTGGTACCTGTTCCAGAAACAATCCAAGAAGAAGAAAAAGTAATTGAATTTGTATTTTGAATGATATATTGACTGTTGTTGCTAATAAAATCGGCTGGATTTGAGCCAGTGCCACTGGCATCACTACCCCAACTGCTTGTTAGTGATAAATCACCTACACCATTGTAATACCAATTGGTTTGCGCATTTACTTTTGAATTTGTAAGTACAGCAAACAATAATAGAATAGCTGCTTTTATGCTTTTATTAAAAAATCTGTAGGTAACAGACGTGAGTGGTGCATTCATACACATTTTTATTTTGCAATTGTTAGTAAATTTGAGTTTAAAATTACGTCAGCCACTCATAGAAAAGCATAAATAAAGCCTTCTGAATTGATTCTAAATAATTATATTTGTTTCCGAAATTCTATTTTTAATTTCCGAAATTTCAACTTGCTTATTATCAATCTGTTATGCAAATCTTAAAAAGTGGTAAAGAGGAGATTATATTTTTACTCTCGAAATCGATTGAAAAATATACGAAGGAGACCGGGCAAGAAATCGTAAAAAATACCAATCGTAAAAATTATGAAGTATTGGCAATTGTACTCAGTGAGATAAGTAATCAATTGCCCGCAAGGTGGGAGGAGTTGGGTACTGATCCATATAGCCCCGAGATAATTCATACAGGCCGGGAATATCCATTCAGAAAATATGACATCACTGGTGGACAAATCAAAGATGCTCTGAATGGAGTAGTATCTAATCCACGGTCTTTTTTGATTGATGCATGCTATATTTACCTGTATGGAATTGGAAGAAAGGCTTTTGAACAGAATCCATTGGACGACAATTTACTGGAAAAATCGGTTCAATCGCCGAACCAGGCTGGGAAAATAGCAGATCAGGATGTTAAAGATCTTCCTCAGCGAATTTTAGCTTTAGAAGCCGAAAAAAAACTTTCAAAAAAACGAATTGCTGCTGTCGCAACCATTGCAATAGTCCTGGGAATTACCCTCTTGACCTTTATCTGGCAGTATTTTCAGCGGCAGGAAGAATGGAAAATTATAAAGAATGACATGAATGTTCTTCCTTATTTACCTGACAAAACAGAAATTGCTAGTTTGGAAGGAGTATGGCTTTGCTATACCGGTTCTCCACAGGCTAGGATTTCTGATCCCAATAGATACCATAAAGTTGTTCCCAATCTGATAAATGTTGAATATAAGAATGGATATTTTACATTTTTGCGCTATGGAGCAAGTTTTAATCATGTTGGTTACATGCAATATGAAGGCCCAGGTATTGTTTCTGTTCATTCCAGGATTAAAAATAGTAGCAACCGGACCGAATCTCCAAGACATTCACTACTTAATTTGAATACCAGAAGCAAATACCTGGCAGCTGTTTCTGCATCATGGAATTTTGATATAGGGGACAAAAACAAAATGATTGGAATCAGGGAGATCTATACAAAACTTGGCACAGGTGGAAGGATAGAAGAAGTTATCAATGAAGTTGAAAATGCAATTTGTCAATGCAAAGTGATTCGCTGGTATCAGGATAACAATGTAGTAAAGACTTTTTACCTCAAAAACGAGCTGCTGGATGCTTTGTCAGAGCCGGAGTTAAAATCTCTTATCGACGAGCATAGTATATTATTGAATATTCCACAAGATGGTCTGCTAATTTCAAAAGATAGTAGCGGCACTTAATCTCACTGTAGCCAGTTGATATTTTCTTTATCTGAAAAAATGAGGTATTTCAATTTTATATTCTATGGAAATCAGGATTTTTTGCTGCTTATTTCCCAGCAAACTCTCCAAAATGCCACAATATTCCCGAAGGATCGTGAAGAAAGCACTCACTACCCCAATCAAGCGTTTTAATCGGAATCAGGCGAACACCCGCATATTTGGTAGGTAATTGCAAAGATTCTAAATTTTTATAAAAACTACTTACATCAGCAACCTCCATGAAAACCATGGTATTATCCACCCAGTCTTTGACGTAGGCGTTTTGCAAATAGAAACCAATCCCTTCAGAATGAAAATAGCACAAACCGGGGGAAAGTAATACTTCCGAAAAACCTAAATCTTGGTAAAAACGCCGTGAAATATCGAAATTTTCAGCGCCAATGAATGGGCGAATTGACTTAAAGTTATGTTTCATTTCTTTGTTTTTGGCACATTTCAGTAAAGAAATATGAACTATTGGTGTTTTACTGAATATTACAAATTAGTTGATTGCAAAACGCTAAGTTATCTCTTTGCTATCAATTTGTCATAAAAAAGCCTATTTTTGTTATTCTAATTTGTAGTAATTTTCTTTTTTATCTTTTTTCAACAACGAGAAAATGTCGAAAATGCTTAAAACCCTCAGTTTTCTTTTCTTTTTGTTTGGAGGAGTCTTATCTCTTTCCGCTCAAACGGGCTATTATAACAATTTGCTGGACCAATGGAAGAATACTGCAGGGATGAGAGGTGGTATATGGTCAATTCCTGCTGATGAACAGCAAGTTTTAGATGCTCAGCTCAGCTATGGAGGAACTCGAAAGCAAATTCCTGTTAACGATCAACCTTTTGAAAAAGCGCTGGAACTAAATGTGCCGGTCGCAGGATTAAATGCCTGGGATGCCGCTATTTTTATTAATAATACAACTGTTATTAACTCGGGAGATCGACTGCTGGTAGTAATGTGGATACGAAGTGCAGATAACTCAGCAGCCTACGGCTCTTTGTACATTGAACATTCAGAAACTTTTAATAAAGAAGCATATTACTCGTTTTCAATACCTGGCAATTGGACTCAGATGATATTGCCTATTGAAGCAAAAGATAATTATCTGCCAGGTAAATTGCGTTTTGGATTTCAAGTGGGTACAAAGGTTCAAAAACTGGAGTTTGGAGGTTTTGCCGTTCGGAATTTTGAGAAAAGCTATCCATTGAGTACATTTCCTTTTAATCTGCATCAGCACTATGCCGGTTCTGAAGCCAACGCTGCTTGGAGAGCTGATGCAGCCGCAAGAATAGAGTCAATTCACAAAGCAAATTTAAATATTTTAGTGATAGACAGCAAAGGAAGAGCCCTGCCGGGCGCAAAAGTAAAAGTGAAAATGCTGCAGCACCAGTTTAAATTCGGTTCAGCCATTACAGCCAATCGGATAGCAGGAAACAATGCTTATAATTCAAAGTATGAGGAAAAAATACTCAATTTTGACGGAAAAGGCCACGGATTCAACGAAGTAGTATTCGAAAACGACCTCAAATGGGATGCCTGGGAGCAGCACTGGGGTGCATCGCAGAGCGAAATAGAGCATGCAGCCTATAGGCTCAATGCTCAAAAAATCAGCATCAGGGGGCATAATCTGATTTGGCCGGCTTGGCAATACATGCCAGCAGATATGCAGTCTAATAAAACCAGTTTATCCTTTCTAAAGAACAGAATCAACAATCGACTGACTAGCATGCTTAGTCTTCCTGCTTTTAAAAGTACGATTTCCGAATGGGATGTGATTAATGAGATCACAGACAATCATGATCTGGCTAATGCATTCAAAGGAAGTCCGAATTATAATACAGGCAGGGAAATCTATGCTGATATAATGAAAAAGGTAAAATTATTGGATCCCAATATGAAAACTTACCTCAATGATTACGTAACCATCGACCAGGGCAATACGGTAGGCTCTCCCAAATACGAACTCTGCAAACAATACATAGATGAAATAATCAAATCCGGAGGAGTAGTTGAGGGAATTGGTTTTCAGGCGCATATTGGCGCAGGTCTCGTTTCAATTTATGATGTAAAAAACACCTTGGACGACTTTCATAAAACCTATGGTAATCGTGCCAAAATTACAGAATTTGATATCAGCAAATTAGTAAGTGATTCTTTGGCCGGAAAATTTACTGAAGACTTTCTTACCATGTGTTTTAGTCATTCTTATGTCGATGGATTTTTAAGCTGGGGATTCTGGGATGGTGCGCATTGGCTGGACAATTCTCCCTATTTCCGTACAGACTGGTCCATGAAACCAGCAGCAAAGAGCGTTTCCGATTTGCTTTTCAATCAGTGGTGGACAAAAGACACGATATTGACTACTGATCAAAATGGCATCGCAAGTATCAGAGGTTTCAAAGGCATGTACCAGATTTCAGAATTATGCAATGCATCAAAAGACACGATCGAGCTTTTTAGTGATTTAAAAATTACAATCACAAGTAAAGCACCAATTTCAGAATTTAG
>JBMOJB010000206.1:0-6173 GCA_049316985.1 Saprospiraceae bacterium
CAATAAATTCGGTTAATGAAATGTTAATAAAAAGTCAAATGCCAACGCCAACTACTAAAGCATAGTCTTTTCCCTACGTTGTAAATAATTATGAATTACGAATTACGAATTACGAATTACGAATTACGAATTACGAATTAAAAATTAAATTGATCATTGCTAATTGTTAATTGTTAATTGTTAATTGTTAATTGTTAATTGTTAATTGAATCTCTATGATAAAAACGAAATTCCTGACTTTGTTGTGTTTACTGCTTTCTTTGGTAGTGGAAGCTCAGCAATTTACTATTAGCGGTTATATCCGGGATGCTGAATCCGGGGAAACCCTTATCTCAGCCAATGTTTTCGACGCCAAATCACTGAAAGGTTCGGTGACGAACACTTTTGGTTTCTACAGTCTTTCTTTAAAAAAAGGAAAAGCATTGTTGAAATTCAGTTATGTGGGTTATGTCGAGGAACTAAAAGAAATTGACTTAAATGCAGATAATGAGCTGGATATAATGCTCAAACCCTCCATCGCTTTGCAGGAAGTGGAAGTAATTGCCACCAAAGCAGATAAGATCGAAGACCGTTCACAAATGTCGCGCATAGATATTCCCATCCAGCAAATCAAGAAAATACCTGCTTTATTTGGCGAGGTAGATGTAATGAAAGTGCTGCAACTATTGCCGGGAGTTCAAGGCGGCACAGAAGGCCAAAGCGGAATCTATGTCAGAGGAGGCGGACCCGATCAGAATCTCATAACACTCGATGGTGTTCCGGTATATAATGTTTCACACTTAGGTGGATTTTTCTCTGTTTTCAATGCAGATGCACTTAAAAATGTAACCCTCTACAAAGGCGGTTTTCCGGCGCGCTACGGCGGCAGACTCAGTTCTGTAATAGACATCAGCATGAAAGAAGGAAACAACCAAAAATTTCATGGCGAAGGTTCTATCGGTTTGATTTCCAGTCGACTTACTTTAGAGGGACCAATTATTAAAAATAAAACTTCTTTTATCGTTTCTGCCCGCAGAACATACGTTGATGCCTTGCTGAAACCTTTGATAGCGCTCGGTAATGCCGCAAGTGGTGGACCCAAAACAGATCTTACGCTGTATTTCTACGACCTGAATGCCAAAGTAAATCATAAGATTAACGATAAACACCATGTTTACCTGAGTGCCTACACAGGTAAAGATATTCTGCAAATTGGTGCAACAGAAGGAAAAAAAGGAAGTGCTGACTATTTCAAATCTACCGGAGGTATCAACTGGGGTAATCTTACTTCTGCTGCACGCTGGAATTGGCAAATATCCAATAAACTATTTGCAAATACTACCTTAACCTATAGTCGCTACAGTTACGACAGCAAACTTGAAATCGAACAACCCATTGATAAATCAGGAAAACTGGAAAGACAAGGATTAAGAAGCAATTCAGGAATACGCGATTATGCAGCAAAATTCGATCTCGATTATGTGCCCAATCCTAACCATTATATCAAAGCGGGTTTCAATGCCATCAACCATAGCTACAGTCCGGGAGCGGTGCAAATAAAATTCGGTGCAGGCAATGACAAGATTGATACCACATTAGGTTCCAAAAATCAACGAGCTAACGAATACGCACTTTACGTCGAAGACGACCTTTCATTTGGTGCATTAAAGATGAACCTTGGCCTTCATGGCTCCGCCTTCTCTGTCGAGAAAACTACTTACACCTCTTTACAACCCCGAATCGGAATTAATTACCTGCTAAGTAATAATGTTGGCCTGAAAGCTTCATTTTGCACCATGCGCCAGTACATCAATCTCCTGACAAATGAAGGTCTCGGATTACCCAATGATATCTGGGTACCCAGTACCGCTCGCATCAAACCACAGGATGCCTGGCAGGCAGCTGTAGGTGTAGCAAAAACGATGTGGGATGAATATGAATTTTCAGTCGAAGGCTATTACAAACAAATGAAAAATGTACTCTCTTATAAAGCAGGAGCAAGCTTCCTCGGAGTAAACAAAGACTGGCAGGACAAAGTAATTCAAGGTGATGGTGAAGCTTATGGTACGGAAGTGCTCATTCAGAAGAAAAAAGGAAGACTAAACGGTTGGATTGGCTATACGCTATCCTGGAACTACCGCACGTTTGATGCGCTCAATGGCGGACAGCGATTCCCATTCCGATACGATCGTCGGCATGATCTGGAGATTGTTGCCAATTACCAGCTTTCAAAGACGTGGTCTTTTTCGGGCACCTGGGTGTATTCGACAGGAAATGCTTTTTCACTGGATAATGTCGTGTACAATTCAACCTATGAAAACAACTGGGAAAATTTGTTTAATCCAGGTCAAAACACATTAATTGACATTTCTCAACCCAGTGCAAAAAATGCCATCAGAATGAATCCCTACCATCGCTTCGATATTGGAATTCAGCATACGAAAAAGAAAAAACGAATCGAAAGTACCTGGTCATTCGGAGCTTACAACCTGTATAATCGCAAAAACCCTTTCTTTGTGTACTCAAGATACGATTTTGCGAAAAACAAGGAAGTGTATCGTCAAGTAGGTTTGTTCCCGATTATTCCGAATGTTTCGTGGAGTTTTAAATTCTAATCTAAAAAAAATATAGAAAATGAAATATATAATAAATGCCTTTTTGTTTCTTATTGCTTCTTTCTTGCTTCCCTCTTGCAATGAAGACACATTTAGTCAGGTAGTAGATTTTGATGTACCTGCGGTAAAAAATAAGCTCGTGCTGAATTGCAATTTTACAGTCGGTGAAGATACCATCAAAGTACTGATTGGAAAAACGCGCAATGTAGGAGAGACAAAAAATTCAGATGGGCTGGAGAAATGCAAAGTAAGTTTGTATCGAAACAATGCCAAAATAGCCGATATTCCCTACAAAGGACCTTACTTCGATCAAAATGCAAAGCTTTATCAGTTAGCAGGAGTAAAAAATCTGATTAAAGACAAGAATTTGTATACGATTAAGGTTGAACATCCTGATTTTGAAAGTATTGAGGCCAGTCAGGACATACCTGATGCACCGCAGATCAGTCAACCCTTTTTTCTCGCAAAAGGGTTTAGCTCAAATGATATATTCAGTTCCGGAGAAAAATATGATCTGGCACAATTTGAATTATTGGACCCAGCTGCTGAAAATTTCTACATGCTTGCCGGATATTCTGTATTTAAAGACACAATTAATGACCTTTTTCAAAACAATACTGAATATTTTTATCTCGACAAATTGTTTTCCAATGGTGGCATATTTGAAGACCTGGGCAATGTAAAACACTTCTTAAACGACGAAAAATTCAATGGTAAACGATTCGCAATGAAACTGGGTGTATCTCCATTTTCATTTGGTAATTTCTTGAATCCCGATCCTAATTTTGATTTTACGAGTGCAAAAAGAGTTAAGATCATATTTAACCTGTACAGTATCAGCAAGCAAAAATACTTGTACGAAACCTCAATTACCGCCAAAGATGAGGGTTTTGGAAATTTTTTCGGTGAGCCCGTGACTGTCAATTCAAATGTAATCAATGGATATGGTATCTTTTCGATCCGCAATCTATCAACAATAGAAATTAAATTGCCTTAGTCACATTGTATAAAGGAGCTCAAGGTCGAAGAGAATGGCAGTTTATTCAACTCGAGTTTATCTTCAACGAAAGCCTTTCTTTTTGACTCCTGTTCAAGTATAATTTTTTTCATCTGATCAGCTGTCAGACTATCCTGAATCCCGGTTTGCATAATCAAATGCTGCAAATCGGGATTCATTTTTTTAAAATAATCGTAGGATGTAATGTACTTAACCTGCTTCAAGGTTGTTAATCTAATCACCAAAAGACTATCCGTATCGGGCGCCAATGAGCTCCGGATACTTTCATGAGTGTTATGCCAGATCGAATCCATCCTTTGATTCAACCTATTAAGTTTTAAGTCCGTTTGGGAAATTTCGTTGCAGGTACTATTTAGCGATTTTTGTTTGTAAAACAACATGCCAAAATAACACAGAAGCAAAACAACAACAATTGAAAAGACTTTTTTCATTAGACGCCAAATTGGTTTAAGTGGTGTTTGAGATGAATTACCTGCAGATTATCCCACTCTTCAATGCTCATTTTTCCAAAAAAAGGATGTGGCTCTTTGGTAATTATTTCCGCACCTTTTTCAGCAAACATGCGCAACATCTCAACCAATGCGGCTTTCTCGTTTTCGAAGTTTGGATTATTGAGTACAATAAAATTCTTGTCTGTAGGAAGATTTTTACCCATACTCATTGTACTAATGAATTTTCTTTTGGCCATCTTACCAAATAAAAAACCAATCCAGTTTTGTTTCAATTTAAGATCTCCCATCGCAACACGCAGCGGCTGTTGACAATGCTTAAGCATTTGTGAAACCGTCATTCTCCCCCACTTTCCGGCTGTTTCAGGACTGAGTTTTTCAATTCTGGAGATGATCTCCTCAGAGAAATCTTTATCAAATATACTTTCTTTCATAGTGGAAATTTACTTGAAACATTTTATACAAAATGCTTGTAACTAGTTGAAAACAATAACAATTTTCTTGGTTTTTCCGTTTTCAACAAACAAAAATCGATCATGGATCAGATCTTCCCGACCAATCATCATTTCATGATTGCTTACTTTCACTTTGTTCAGAGAAATGGCATTATTCAGGATTGCTTTTCTGGCTTCGGAATTTGAAGAATAAATCTTAGTGTCTTCGCCGGCAAGCAATTGAACAATACCCAGACCATCTTCTAACACTTCCTTTTTCATATCAAGACCGATAGTCTCCGCAATTTCCTCAAATTGAGTGGGACTGATTTTTTCCAACATTGACTTGTCTCCCTTTGCAAAAACGATTCTGGTAACTTCAAATGCCGATTCAAAATCTTCATCTGAATGGATTCGACGCGTAAGTTCTTCCGCTAGTATGCGTTTCAGCTGATTGGGATTAGTGGCATGTTCTGCTTCCAAAGCCTCGATTTCTTCTTTGGATTTCATGGAGAAATAGCGGAAATACTTGGAAAGATCGGCATCGGCGGTATTGATCCAAAACTGGTAAAACTGATAAGGTGTTGTCATTTTTGCGTCCAGCCAAATATTACCTTGCTCTGATTTCCCGAATTTAGATCCATCCGCTTTGGTCAACAAAGGAGTGGTAATTGCATAAGCTTTGCCACCGACATTCCTCCTGATAAATTCTGTTCCACTGGTGATATTTCCCCATTGATCAGAGCCACCCATCTGAATATTACAGTTGTATTGATCATACAAACATTGAAAATCATAACCCTGTAGCAATTGATAACTAAACTCAGTAAAACTCATCCCCTCTCCCCCTTCCTCTGAATTCAGTCTTTTCTTCACTGAATCTTTGCTCTGCATATAATTGACGGTAAGGGTTTTACCTACATTTCGCAGGAAATCAAGCACATTCATTTCCTTGTAGAAATCATAATTATTGACCAGAATTGCTTTATTATCGCCCGTTTCAAAATTCAGGAATTTTTTCATCTGTTCTACTTGAAATGCCAGATTGCCATCCAGTTCTTCATAGGACTTCAATTCTCTTTCTTTTTCTTTCCCGGAGGGATCTCCAATTCTACCGGTTGCCCCGCCCATAAGTACGATTGGTTGGTGGCCGGCGCGTTGAAACATAGAAAGCAACATCAATTGAACATAATTACCAATGGTCAATGATGGTGCAGTAGGATCGAATCCGATATATCCAACGCATTTCCCATTGGCCAGCACTTCCTCAATCCCGGGCATCATCTGGTGCAACATTCCCCGCCATTTCAATTCTTCAATAAAATTCAACATCTTTTCTGTTTTAATTTGTTTAATTTGGGTGGCAAAGTTAAGAAAATAAATTAGGCTCTATGTTGTTAGTCATGGATAAAGTTTGGCTAATTTGAAGATTTGATGATTTGCCTGCCTGTCCGGTAGGCAGGAAAATTTGATGATATTTAGAACTTCTTCGAAGTTTTTTTCACCTCTCAGACGAGTATGTTTGATGTGCGTGAACTTTTTTCACTAACATTTCAGTAATTTATGGCGGAAATTAGAAAAATGACAAAGCTTTATATTTAATGAAATCAACGAAGTTGATCCAAAATATCTTCAAATTTTCAAATCATGAGTCCCCTCCGTTAACCCAATTTTTCAA
>JBMOJB010000207.1:0-6139 GCA_049316985.1 Saprospiraceae bacterium
CAACACCCCGATAGTTAGAAGCAGACGCAGGAATTGCCGGCGGTGGTGCTCCATTGGATGAGGAGGTAGTTATCGTGGTTGGATCAAACGGTACGTTTCCTGTATTGAAAATAAAAAATTCATGATATGCTTCAACACCACAAGAATTCAGTAATATTGTTTGTAAAGAAGGACTGTTGGGTGTACAAGCTCCACTTGTAACCCAAGTCATCGCTTGGCTAAAACCGACAGAAGTTATTGAAATGGATAAGAGTGCAATAATGGAAAATTTCTTCACTATTAGATGCGGATTTTAGAATTTATTTGTTCCTAAGGAATAATTTAAAATATTCAGGACTTGTAATATTTGACCAATGGTAATTTTCTACAATTTTTTATTCTTATATTTCAATAATTTGAACATTATCAGTTTAAAATAATATAAAATTGCCACAAAATTAGTATTTTATTTGTATAAGTCCCAATTATTTTGTCGAATATTGTAAAGTGTCTGATTTTAACCTGATATTGATTTTGTTATGACAAATCGTCAAATAATACGCTAAGCAGCGAAATAAAATTCATTTTCGATGAGTTCAGAAATACTGTTTTGGGTATCAATTATTGGTTTTTCAGCGGGATTTCTCGATGCAATCGTGGGAGGAGGCGGTTTGATTATGACTCCTGCGATGTTGAGTCTTTTTCCGGGATTTGAGATTTTAAAGGTAATGGGTACAAACAGGACTTCGAGTATTTTCGGGACGTCAATCGCTGCCTGGAGTTATTTCAGGGTCGTTAAAATTGATATTAAAGTCGTATTGGCTTCGGCTGGAAGTGCAATGGTATTTGCAGTTATAGGTGTGCAATTGGCTTCCTTAATTGATCCACAAGTATTGAAAATTATTGTGTTAGTTTTTATTGTTTTTATAGCATTTTATTCATACTTCAAGCCTTCCTTTGGTTTAGCTGGAAATAGCACTTCTACAAAGAATGAAGTCCCAATCAATGCTGCGATGGTGGGTGCTTTATGTGGATTTTACAATGGTTTTATAGGGCCGGGCACTGGAATTATTCTTGTATTTGCATTTGTGACCATACTTAACATGAATTTCCTGAGAGCGTCGGCGATTTCCAAGGTGACAAACGTGAGTGGTGATTTGGGTTCTTGGGTGGTATTGTTGTATAAAGGACTTGTATTTTGGCCGGCGGCTATTCCATTAATCATCAGTAATATTGCAGGTTCCTTTTTAGGAAGCAGGTTGGCCATTTTGAAGGGCAGCAGATTTATCAGGGTTGTTTTCTTCACAGTGGTTGTTTTTATGATTATAAATTTACTGCTGAAGTTGATCTTTAGCACTACATAAATAATGCACCAAAAAGCTGGTGAAATAAAATATAAATAGCCATAATGAGAACAAAATATCCAAATCCTTTTTTCAATATTTTAGGTTTGATGAATTTTGTAAAATACATGCCAATAAAAATCCCAACCGACGCAATGCCTGTGAAAATCAGTAGAAAATTCCAATCAAAGGGATAATCAACTTCAATTGCATCAAATAGAAATCCACTAAGTGAATTAATGGTGATGATTAGTAGGGAGGTTCCAATTGTTAATTTTATCGGCAACTTTGCGAAAGTCACCAATGCCGGAACAATCAAAAAACCTCCTCCAACTCCTAAAATGGCTGTTAGGCCGCCAACAATGGCCCCTTGAAAGAAAATTGCCCGATAATTAAAAGCGATATTTCGTATATCTTGTTCTTGTGCAGCCGTTTTAGAAGCACGAATCATATTTAAGGCAGCGGCCATCATCACAAATGCGAAAACGATCATAATAGCTACATCTTTTGTAAGAATATAGTCCTGGAATTCAACAATGTCGTCCGGGATGATCGGCATGATGAAATGCTTCACCAGCAACATCACTATCAAAGAGGGGATAAAAAATACGATGGCCGAAAGGAGGTGTAATTTTTTTTGTATTAAATTAAGGACAGTACCTACGAGAGAGGTAACACCAACTACAAAAAGTGAGTAGGTCGTTGCATATTTTGGTTCAATACCAACAATAAAAACCAAAATCGGAACCGTCAGAATCGATCCTCCCGCACCAACCAGGCCAAGTGTTATGCCAACTATTAGTGAAAGCGCAAATGCGATCAGGTCTTCAGCCAATGGTGCGTTTTTTCTGATTTTAGAATACTGTTATTTTTCATTTGTGCTGTTTTCTCTACTTTTGGGTTTGAAATTCAAATGCAAAGATATTGTGTGGGAATAAAAGCGAGCCTCACTACTACCCACATTCGTATAGGCGTAATCCAGATTGATACTTCTTATTTTTAGACCTACGCCAACTGAAGTCTGTGCTGTCCAAAAAGAAACCTGTTTGAACGTATTGTCTTTTTGAAAATTACTTAAACCAGCCCTTACGAAAATCAGGTTATCGTAGCCTACTTCAAGCCCTGCAGAGGGACTAACACTAAAAGTTTTGCCTGATAATACTGTATTTCTTTTTCCGTCCGTAAAAACTCTCGTGTTGATTTCACTTGACAGCGCTACTTTGTTTCCCAATTTATTTTTCATCCCAACTCCGAGGCTAATACTTGGTGCAGTATTTTCTATTCCACTGATGGGAATTACATTTTGATTCAACTGCAGTATTTTCTTTTCGTTCTCCGTAAATGAAAATCGCCATGAGTTAAATGTATTAGAAAGATCTTTTATTACCAAACCTGCTCTGAAAATTCCCTTTTGGTATTGCAAGGCAGCATCTAGTCCAAAACCCCAGGAATTGGCAAATGTGCCGATCTTTCGTCGGATAACTTTGGCATTTCCGCCAAAACAAAGTGTTCCATCTCCAATTTTTGTATTTTGAGCGTACGTTCCAAGAGCTGCATAATCAGCTGCGCTGAATTCTCTGATGTTATCATAATTGATACTTCCGTCAGAATTGTAAAGACTAAGTGTATTGGGGATTTTGTCAATTCCAAATCGTATTAGACTAAGTCCCACCGCTCTTTTCCCATTTTGGATAGGAAAGGCTAAGCCAATATAATCATAATTGCTAATTCCCGCAAACCAGTCAGTATGCATCAATCCAAGGTTAATTCCTTCTTTTCTTTCCATGTTGGCCAAAGCGGCAGGATTCCAGTAGGCTGCTGTTGCATCGTTTACGGAAGTGCTTATTGCTCCTCCCATAGCCTGTCCGCGAGCACCTACACCTATGTTGAGGAATTCGTTGCTGTATTTTTGAGCATGTAGATAAGGAATTGCTGACAATAAAAAGAAAAGCATTCCGGAACTTCTGAATGAAATATTCATCATAGATACATTATTTGATCATTTCTTAGCATTTCATTAACGAAATTTCCAGAGGGATATTTTGCTGCAAAAGTCATAAAAAATATTTGCTATTTAAAACAAAAGACCACTTGTTTTGCAAGTGGTCAGTGATTATTTTATGTTTAAGGATGTATAATATGAGAATTATTCTTTTACGATGTAGCTCAATTTTGGAACTTCATCTTTATTAACTTTTCTGAAGAGAATTTCTTCGTTTTCGTTTTTCATGTTTAAGTGTAAAATGTAGTCTCCCATCGGTAAATTTTGGGTATCGATTGTTAAAATGTTTGCACCATCAATTATCTGCGCCATCTGGTTTTCAACAACTTTGTGATACATATCAATAATCTTATACTGCATATTTTCTTCAATACTTGATCGGATGGTAATCGATAAAGTTGCGTCTGTTTTCAAGCTTGACATGCCTGTAATAGTGAAATTGTTGTCGGTTTTGCGTTTTACAACAAAAACAGGTGTAGATCCTTTTTCTCCTTTCCCGTCTATGTGCGTTAGGCGATACATTGTAACAGTATTGCCGATTGCATTATCCAGAAATCGGTATTTGGTTTCAAGGTTTGTAGTTCCTGCACCATTTACTTCTCCAATTGCTGTGAATTCAGTACCACTTGTTGATTTTTCAATGATAAAGCGGGCATTATCAATTTCCTCAGCTGTATTCCATGAAATTACATTTCCAATATTAGTTTCAATAAAATTGACCGGTTTTTGGAAAATGCATTTTGCTTCTGAATTATTAAATTGAGAAACCGTTAGTAAAAGAGCAATCGTAAATTTGATATTCATTTGGGAGGTATTTTAACGATGAACGAATAGAAAAGACCATTGGTGTTTTCTTAACTAAATATTGCAAAATGTATGCCCAATGATTCAATTGTTAAAAAAAAAATAAAAAAAATCCCGGGCTAGTGTAATTGAACCAGACCGGGACTATGAAAAATGCAAAAATAGTACGAGTTAATAGTTACGCGCAAAGACAACTCTGCGAGTGGAGGGATTACCAGTTAATATGCATTTGCCTATTTCTTCCGGAGCATCCAAAGGAATACAACGAATCGTCGCTTTGGTTAAATCCTTGATTTTATCTTCTGTTTCTGAATTTCCATCCCAATGCGCCATAATAAATCCTCGCTTTTGGTCATCTTCGATTATATTTACAAAATCATCCCAGGTATCTACTTTGTAAGTTCGGTTTGTTCGGAAATCCACGGCTCTTTTGAAAAGATTGGCCTGGATATCTTTTAGTAAATTTTCAATATATTCAACAATGCCTTCAAACGCAACCGTTTCTTTTGTTTTATTATCTCTTCTGGCCGCCTCTACAGTTCCGTTTTCCAGGTCACGCATTCCTAAAGCAAGTCTTACCGGGACACCTCGCATTTCGTATTCTGCAAATTTGTTTCCCGGTCTTTTTGTGTCGTCATCATCAAATTTTACTTTATATCCTTTTGCTTTTAGTTCGGCCATCAAAGGCTTAACTTTTTCAAAGATTTCATCCATTTGTTCAGTTCCTTTGTGAATTGGAACAATAACAACATGCAAAGGGGCGATTTTTGGAGGCACAACCAGTCCGTCATCATCGGAATGAGTCATAATAAGTGCACCAATCAGCCGTGTTGAGACGCCCCAGCTGGTTGCCCATACCAATTCCATCTGACCTTCTTTGTTTTGGAATTTCACATCAAAAGCTTTCGCAAAATTCTGTCCGAGGAAATGTGAGGTTCCTGCTTGTAGGGCTAGTCCATCTTGCATCATAGCTTCAATACAATAAGTGTCCAATGCACCTGCAAATCTTTCTCCCGGTGTTTTCCTTCCTCTGATGACCGGAATTGCCATGTACTCTTCTACGAATTCCGAATACACCCCAAGCATGCGTTCTGTTTCTTCTATAGCTTCTTGTGCCGTAGCGTGCGCCGTGTGACCTTCCTGCCATAAAAATTCGGCAGTACGCAAAAACAAACGTGTCCTCATTTCCCAACGAACTACATTGGCCCATTGGTTTATTAAGAGGGGAAGGTCGCGGTAACTTTTTATCCAATCACGGTAGGTATTCCAGATGATTGTTTCGGAAGTCGGGCGAACGATTAATTCTTCCTCCAGCTTGGCTTCAGGATCGACAATCAATCCTTTGCCATTTGGGTCATTTTTTAATCGATAATGTGTGACCACTGCACATTCTTTGGCAAATCCTTCTACGTGGTCTGCTTCTTTACTGAGAAAGCTTTTTGGAATAAATAAAGGGAAATAAGCGTTGACATGTCCTGTTTCTTTGAACATCCTGTCCAATTGGTCGCGCATATTTTCCCAAATGGCGTAACCATAAGGTTTTATGACCATACATCCTCTAACATCAGAATTCTCCGCGAGGTCTGCTTTTTTTACAATATCCAGGTACCACTGCGAGTAATTTTCAATCCTTCCTGTAATTTCCTTAGCCATTTCTTGCCTTTTTTATTTAATTTTGAACTTATTTAAGTGTAGTAATCGAAAAAGTCGGCAAAAATAATGCCTTGTGGCCAAATTTGTGTTTACATCGCCGCGAATTTTTCTTTTTTAGTTTGTCAATGCCTGGTTTTCTATTTTTGTTGCCGCGAATTTTGCGAAAAGAACGAATTTGCGCGAATTTTTCTTTTTTAGGTTGTTAATGCCTGGTATTCTATTTTTGTTGCCGCGAATTTTGTGAAATGAACGAATTTGCGCGAATTTTTCTTTTTTAGTTTGTTAATGCCTGGTACTCTTTTTTTGTTGCCGCGAATTTTGCGAAAAGAACGAATTTGCGCGAATTTTTCTTTTTTAG
>JBMOJB010000208.1:0-6077 GCA_049316985.1 Saprospiraceae bacterium
AATGTAAAAAAATAGCTTTTATCACTAATTTCGCGCACTCAAATTTTGACAGACTTTTATGAAGAAGAATTTTAGAATCTCTGTGGCTGTTGCTGCAATCTTAGTCCTAATCGCTTTATTTTTCGGATGGAATACTTACAAGCTTAATTATGCTGCCAATGTACCCAAAACACTGAATGACGAATTTTTATACATTCCCACAGGAACCACCTATGACGGGCTTTTGGAACTTCTAAAGAGCAAGGGATTTATTGAAAATGAGGAGTCATTTAAAAAATGTGCAGAACAACAAGATTTAAAAACTATTCGGGCAGGGAGATTCAAAATCACTGCGGGATGGGGCAACAAAGCATTGGTAAGGCATCTAAAAATCGGTGAACAGGCACCGGTCAAAGTAGTCTTCAATTACGAAAGGGAAATTTCGGATATTGCGGGAAAAATTGCAAAAAGCATTGAAACCGATTCAGCTACCTTAATGTCCACATTTCTCAATAACGACTACCTCCAAACCAAAGGTCTGAATTCAGATAATCTGATGTGCATTTTTTTACCAAATACTTATGAATTATTCTGGAATACCAATGCTGAGAAGCTAATAGAAAAAATGATCAAGGAAAATGATGTTTTCTGGAGTAAAAATAACAGAAGAGAGAAAGCTTCCAAATTACTCGACGGAAAGGGTTTAACGGAAAAGGAAGTATATATTCTGGCATCAATTGTAGAAAAAGAATCACAAAACAAGGATGAACGCCCCAGAATTGCAGGTGCATATTTGAACAGGCTCAAAATTAATATGAAACTTCAGGCTGATCCAACCTGCGTATTTGCAACCAAAGATTTCTTAACACGAAGAGTAACCAACCGTCATTTGACATTTGACTCGCCGTTTAATACTTATATCCACACGGGTTTACCTCCAGGTCCAATTAGTATCGCTTCGGCATCCAGTATTGATGCCGTATTAGATCCTGAACAACATAACTACATTTTTTTCTGCGCCAAACCTGACAATTCCGGAACACATGCCTTTGCAGAAACAATGGCGGGACATAATGTCAATGTTTCCAAATATATTTCCTGGATTAATCAACGCGGTGTTCATTAGCAAACGAATAAGAGAGACAGACAAAAAAAAAGATTCACAACTACAATCGTGAATCTTTTTTTTGTCTGGGAACACCTGCTTAATTACAACCCATATCTTTTTTTGCTTTAGGATCATTATCAGGAAAACACATGCCGGACATGGTGCGTTCAGGTACGTAGCGTTCCATACGAGGATCATACAGACCATTTTCAATGAAATCGGCAAGATTATCCATTTCCTCATTGGTTAAGTGCAAAGGCTTGAAAAAATCTGAGATCTGTGAAGGATTAATTCTTGTATTTTCCGGTATGGCATCGTTGAAATATTGAACCACATCGCGAATTGACTTTTTGCTCGCCCCATGAAGATAAAATCCAACATTTTTTAGCGTATACAACTGCGGAACTTTAAATTTATGTAAATCACTTGCATTTTTTGTAAAGCCTGCCCTACCCCGATTTCTACCGTCATTAATATCTGTTCTGAAAGTTGCCTTTTCATTTTCATACATGTCTTTGGCTCCTACCGCAAAAAAATTCATTTGGTTAAATGATGGACTGTTGTGACAATTAATACAGCCTGCCTTTCCAAAAAACAACTGGGCACCTTTCTTCTGATTTACTGTCATCGCCTTCTTGTCACCCTTTAGCCAATACTGAAAAGGAGCTTCATTGGTAAATATTGATCTGAAATAGGCGGCAATTGCAAAAGCTGAAGTTGTTAAAGTATAACGCTCTGATTCAGGAAAATCCGGGAAAGCTTTATTGAACATTTCCGTGTAGCCCAAAGCATCAGCAATTTTTTTATTCATCACTTGTCGGTGGACAATGAGCGCTCGAATATTGTTGGCTTCGAGACCTTCCAGAATCTGATAATTAATATTCACCAATGTATCCTGATTCCAAACACTTTCAGTACCAACATTTACACCTTTGGAACCAAATGTACCCGCCCAAAGTGCGTTAGTAACATAGGCCAAATTCATGGTTGGAAGTGGTCTGGCTCCTTGTGCATCCACATCTGCACCTTGATACAAAGGATTTTTATCGCGCCCCTCTCCCAATTCTCCAAATCCAATGGCTCCGTCAGCAATTCCCTGGTGGCGGCCAGCAGTAAAACCTTTCTTTGCGATATGACAACTCGAACAAGAGTATGTCTGAAATGAAACCGGTTTATCCGGCATTAGTCCAATACCAGTTTCATGAAACAGCATTTTTCCAAGTGCAACTTTTTCAGCAGTTATCGGATTTTTGGCATCTTGATTGGGAATATTCTGGTAATCAGAACCGTCAGGAAGGATGAAATAAGAAAGACCTTTATCAAAAGAATGGGTTTGGATAGACTGTTCTAATTCCTGATCTAATGCAGTAAAATTGGGTTCATAGGTACAAGCAAAAGTAATCAAGCTGATACCTGTCATTATTATCAATACTTTTTTCATAAGATCGACAAAATTTAATGTTCATGATGTCACAAAAAATGACAAATTAGGGTTAGGTAGAAATATTCAGGAAGCGAAATAATTTTAAAACAAAAATAATAATATTTCGTATATGTATATTACATTGCCTCCAAACTATGCAAAAATACATTATTATTTACTAAAAAACAAATAAATCCATACATAAAATTATGCCAAATCGAATAAGCATACTGCTGATAGAAGATGAGGTAAAGCTTCTGAAAGCCATGCACCAAGGTCTGATTGAAAATGGATTCCGTGTTGAAACTGCACCCAATGGTATGACAGGCTTACAATTTGCATCTAAAAATGAGTACGCCGTCATTGTTTCCGATATCGTTATGCCTCAAATGAGCGGGCTTGAGGTTCTCAAACAGCTTCGTATAAATGGTAACAGAACGCCGGTGATCCTGCTGACCGCCCTATCTCATATGGACGATAAAGTAGAAGGTTTTGAAGCTGGTGCAGATGATTATCTGACAAAACCTTTTGATTTTCAAGAATTAATATTGAGAATAAAAGCAGTAGCCCGTCGACCGGTCGAAAGTTACAAACAAGATAATATTCTACATTTTAGCGATATCGAAATGAATCTAAATTCGAGAGAAGTAAAGCGAAATGGCAACAAGATTCTACTGACACCCAGAGAATTTGATTTAATGGAGTACTTTTTGCGACATCCTCGACGCGTCATTTCCAAAACTGAAATTGCTGAAAAAGTCTGGAAACTAGACTTTGAAACCGGCACAAATGTCGTAGAGGTTTATGTGAATTTTCTTCGGAAAAAAATTGATAGTGGTTATGCACAGAAGCTCATTCACACCCAATTCAAAACCGGCTATATTTTGAGCGATTCATAATTATAATATGCAAATAAGGACAAAACTAACCATTCAATTTATAGCCTTGGTTGCGGGAATCATGTTGATCGCGCTGTATTTTATATATTTTGAATTCCGCGAAATGACGGAAGCCGAATTTTACAGCTCTTTGCGTTCAAAAGCATTAATGACGGCCGAAATGGTCCTTCATGATGAAGAAAAGCTGAAAGTATTGGATGAAAATGCAAAAGACAGTACGACAATACTTCCTTTCAAAGACAATGTTGTCATTTTTAACCAACAATGGCAAAAAATATTTGCTTTCGATCAGTCTGATAAATTCCCGGATAAAGATTTTTTTAATAAAAGCAACAAAAAAGAAATCAACCTCAAAGAAGGAAATAATTACATCGTTGGAATCCATTTTATCAGTAAGAAAGGAAATCCCTATTTTGTAGTTGCAGAATCAAAACTTAATATTTATCAGGTAGATAACCTGAAAAATATCTTGTTTCTGACCTTTGCATTCATTATCATCTTGGTTGCATTCGGAGGATGGTTCTACACCGGTCAAGCCTTAGCACCGGTTGCTAAAATTGTTGAACAAGTAGACCATATTTTGCCTACAAATCTAGAAGCCAGACTAACAACACCCAAAAGTAAGGATGAAATCGGACGTTTGGTTTCGACTTTTAATAACCTGCTTGATCGTATCCAGAGTGCTTTTACTTTGCAGAAAAATTTCATTTCAAATGTCAGCCACGAGCTAAAAAATCCTATGACGGTCATTGTTTCGCAAATTGAAGTTGCACTCGCGCAAGAATCAAGAACAAACAACGAATACAAACAAACATTAATATCTGTATTGGATGATACGCATGAACTAGCAGAAACGACAGATAATCTGTTGCAACTGGCAAGACTCAGTACAGTGGAACAGCAAAGGCCAATATTCGAAGAAATCAGGTTAGATGATGTACTACTTCTTGCAAGAAAGAATCTTCTTAAGATTCACAGTGAATACAGGATTACTTTCGATATTGTTGGTGTAGCTGAAAATGAAACTGATCTCTGCGTCAAAGGGAATGAAATGTTGCTGCGATCAGCCTTTACCAATATCATCGACAATGCCTGTAAGTATTCTAAAGACAAAGGTGCTGCGATAAAAATCCGCTTACTACAAAATGGAGGTAAAATTGTAGAAATATCCGACCGAGGGGAAGGAATAAACGAAAATGAAATAAGTACCCTATTTCAACCCTTTTACAGGAATCCAAAGCACAAACATATCAAAGGCACCGGAATTGGTTTATCACTGGTAGATACGATTTTGAAATTACATCAGGTACCGCTACAAATTGCATCCAATAATGGGCAAGGATCAGCATTCATCATGCATTTCCAAAATTGAGCAAATGAAAATAAAATCGATACTTTTTGTTAGCTTAATCTTTGTTTTTACCACTTGCAAGGAGCATAACAGAAAGGAAGAAACTAAACTGGAAGCGGCAAAAGAAACTCTGCTTCAATGGAATAATTTAATTCTTGATTTGGAGCAGCATACTCCGGGATACAGGCCTCCAGTCAGTGCAAGGGCATTTGCGTATTTCGGGATTTTTGCCCTTCAGGCCGCTTACCCTTTTTCAAAAAAGAATAATATCGTAATTCCGGCCTTGTTTTCCGACAGCATTAATATCAAACTTATCAACGCAGAATATGAACCGGCTCTGGGGTTAAATGCTGGTTATGCGCGTATTTTGAGATATTTTTATTCGAATAGCAGTATCATCGAACTTAAAAAAATTGATGATCTTGAGGACAAGATCGCGCAAAAGTATAATAGCAATAATGTAAATGATTTATTATCTACTACTTATGGGAAAAAAGTTGCAGATACGATCTGGGAGTACGCAATGTCAGATACTATCGGACACGAAGCAAATTTATATAACTTTGACAAGAATTTCATTCCAGAAAAATGCAAAGGTTGTTGGCAACTCACCGGCGAACATCCCATGCCTGCGCTGCTACCGTACTGGGGCAAAGCAAGAACTTTTGTCACAAACATAAACAAAGTGACTGTTCGTCCTCCGGTAACCTATGATGAGAGCCGAAATTCACCATTTTACACCGAAGCGATGGAGGTTTTTCTGGTTTCGCAGAACAGAACTTATGACGATATTTGGGTGGCTGAATTGTGGAGTGATGACCTTCCGGAATTAACTGTTTCACCGGTAGGCAGGTGGTTTTCTATAATGAATCAATTCATTGCCCAGGAAAAACCTTCTTTTTCAAAATGCATTGAAGCCTATTACAAACTTGGAATCGCTATGAATGATGCAGCAGTAACGGTCTGGAATGCAAAATATCAATATAATCTTGAAAGACCAGAAACCTATATAAAAAGAAACATCTTTCCTGACTGGAAACCGCTGCATGAGACACCACCCTTCCCATCATATCCTTCAGGGCACGCTACTTTCGGTGCCACAGCCGCAGAAGTTTTGAAACCAATATTTGGCAATTCTTTTACTTTGGCTGATAAAACGCACGAGAACAGACAAGAATTCAAAGGTAGGCCACGAACCTACCATTCATTTGATGAAATGGCCAAAGAAAATGCTTTTTCCAGAATACCAATGGGAGTTCACTACAGAATGGACTGTGAGGAGGGTTACAGACTAGGTAAAACTATTGGACAACACGT
>JBMOJB010000209.1:0-6050 GCA_049316985.1 Saprospiraceae bacterium
TCAATTCTTAATTTTCAATTCTTAATTTTCAATTCTTAATTTTCAATTCTTAATTTTCAATTCTTAATTCTTAATTCTTAATGTTTTTGAACTGTCATTCCTACCATAGTCTGCGATATGGGACCATTCCGCTGGAGGAGTTGGTTCAATTGGGAGTATCCTGCGGGGTGAGTGCAATGGCATTGACTGATATCAATACGATTACAGGGATTTATGATTTTGTGAAAGCTTGTAAGAAAGTAAATATCAAAGCATTGGTGGGAATGGAATTCCGGCAAGACAATAAATTGCTGTATATTGGATTGGCCCGAAGCAAAGAAGGAATAGGAGAGCTGTGCCGCTTGAGGACAAAGCACAATTTTGAAGATACTGCGCTGCCCGATTTTGCACCGGATTTTGAACATGTAGCGGTGATCTATCCAATGGAAAATGCGCCACAGCATTTGAAGGATTATGAATACCTGGGTGTCAGATTTGAGCAATTGGGTAAATTGTACAACAAAGCGTGGAAATCGATGATTGATAAAGCAGTTGTGTTGCATACTGTGACATTCAGGTCCAAAAAGGAATACAATCTACACAAGATACTCAGGGCCATAGATCAGAATGTATTGTTGTCCAAACTTACGGATGCAGATTTGTGCACTAAGACTGAAATGATGCTAGCAGAATCCGAGCTAATCAGGAAATATGCAGAATTTCCTGAGTTGATTGAGCAAACACGTCAACTGATTGCCGATTGCAATTATGAATTTGATTTCAATACGCCTAAAAACAAAAAGTTTTATACCAAGAGCAAAAGCGGGGATAAATTGTTGCTGGAAAATCTGGCCATGCAAGGCATGCAGCGCAGGTATGGAAAAAACAATAAGGAAGCCAGGGCAAGGGTATTGAAAGAATTGAAGGTAATTGATGATCTGAATTTTGGCGCCTACTTTTTGATTACCTGGGATATCATTCGTTACAGCAATAGCTGCGGATTCATGCATGTGGGCAGAGGAAGTGGTGCGAATAGCATCGTGAGTTATTGTCTGGGGATTACAGATATCTGTCCCATCGAACTGGATCTGTATTTCGAGCGTTTTTTGAATTCCAACCGAAAAAGTCCACCCGATTTTGATATTGACTGGTCCTGGAAGGAAAGGGATATCATACTGGAATATATTTTCAAGCGCTTTGATCCGGCACATGTGGCTTTTTGCGGTACAAATGTCGAATTCAAATACCGCTCTATCTTTCGCGAACTGGGAAAGGTGTTCGGATTGCCCAAAGAAGAACTGGATCAATTGGCCAAAAAACCATTGGATCAGCACGACAAAAATTCTGTGGTGCAGGTTATTGAGGAATACGGCAGGATGCTGGAGAAATATCCCAATCAACGAAGTATGCACTCTTGCGGTATACTGATTTCAGAAGAACCCATTACCAATTATACTGCTTTGGAAATGCCTCCCAAAGGTTTTCCCATCGTGCAATTTGACATGCATATTGCAGAAGAAGTGGGTTTCGAAAAATTTGATATACTGAGTCAGCGTGGATTGGGTACCATAGATGATGCAGTTAAATTGATCCAGAAAAACAGAGGCATTAAAGTGGATATCAGGGATGTTACCTTGTCTAAAGATGAGGCATTGTGCAATGAGCACTTGAGCAAAGGGAAAACATTGGGTTGTTTCTACATCGAAAGTCCTGCCATGCGCGGGCTTTTAAGGCGATTGAAATGCGACAATTACAAAGTACTGGTGGCCGCATCAAGTATTATTCGTCCCGGAGTAGCGCAGAGCGGGATGATGCGTGAATACATATTCAGGCACAACAATCCTGATAAATTTGAATATTTCCACGATGTTTTCAGGGAGCAACTGGGTGAAACCTATGGCGTAATGGTGTATCAGGAAGATGTAATCAAAATTGCATTGCATTTTGCCGGACTGGAAGCTGTTTATGGCGATATCCTCAGAAGAGCCATCAGTGGAAAAAGCCGTTCAATAAAGGAATTGCATGCCGTTAAAGAACAGTTTTTCCTATCCTGTCAGCAGCGGAATCACCCTCAGAAACTAAGTGAGGAAGTGTACCGACAAATCGAGTCCTTTGCAGGATATTCCTTTTGCAAAGCACATTCCGCTTCATATGCAGTGGAAAGTTACCAGAGTCTGTATCTGAAAGTGTATTATGGCATTGAATTCATGGTCGCAGCCATCAATAATGGAGGTGGATTTTACAGGACAGAAATTTACATACATGAGGCCAAAATGTCCGGGGCCAGGATACATACACCTTGCGTCAATAATAGTCAGTATGATACCACTGTAAATGGTACCGATGTTTACCTTGGATTTATGCACCTGAAAAGTGTTGATACAGAAATGGCGAAGGCTATTGTTGAAGAACGGGAAAATCGGGGAGAATACCTGTCTATTGAAGATTTTATCAACAGGATAAGCATTGGAATTGAAGGCATTCAGACCTTGATATTCATTGGGGCATTTCGATTTACCGGTAAATCCAAGAATGAACTGATATTGACAGCCAGGCTTATACTGGTCAATTTCAAACCCGAAAACCGGGAGTATTTATTGATCCATGAACCCATTAAAGCATATAAATTACCGGAATTACGTCGGGAAGCCTTTGAAGATGCTTTTGATGAGATTGAGATTTTGAGTTATCCTGTTTCCTGTTCACCTTTTGATTTGTTGGAGACAAAATACAGAGGGGATGTTTTGGCCAAAGATCTTTTGAGTCATCACAAAAAGCAAGTCAGGATGGTGGCCTATCTGGTGTCGACCAAGCAGGTGCCCACCAAAGCAGGCACCATGTATTTCGGTACCTGGATCGATATCGAAGGGGAATACTTCGATACCGCACATTTTGCCAATTCATTAAAGGACTATCCTTTCAAAGGTGGCGGATGTTATCTGATGCAGGGCATAGTAGAAGTTGATTTTCATTTTCCTACTATAACGGTATCAAAAATGGCCAAATTGCCATTCGTTCCTGACCCAAGGTATTCCGGATCGAGCGGAAGACAGTTCAGGGCTCAGGAAAAGATAAAACAAGATGTCAGTTCAACCCATCGGGCTCCTTATCCTCAGGAACATGAGATCGGGTTGCCGAGGAAAAAGATGGAGGGGTAATTGACAATTAACAATTAACAATTAACAATCTTATCCTCTCGAACATGCGATTGGGTTGCAGAAGAAAAAGATGAAGGAGGACAAAGTTTAGATTTGGAAAATTAAGAATTTTGTTACAACTTTATACTAATAAAAATACCTCCATTATGATCACTTCAATTATTAAAATTGGTAATTCACGTGGACTTGAATTAAACAAATCTATTCAGATAAATACAACTTCATCGATAAGGTTGAAATAATTCTGGAGAACAATAGTATTAAACTTTTTAACAAAAGAAGCTGACATACTTTTTTAATCAGACCAAATACTTCAAAAATTTATAATTTTAGCTTACATACGCAAAAGCATAATAGAAAATGTGCTTCGAAAAATCTCGAATAAAACAAAAGACCCTTCCTCAAGATATTATTCAATATTATTCCATGTTTACTTAGATTTCATATTAACATTAAAGTTTCTAAATTACTATTTAGTATGTTTGCCCCTTGAAGTTAAATAACATTATATTACACCTATGAAAAAGAAAATATTTATATCAATTATTTCTATTTTGCTATTTTGTCTACCATATTTATTTGGTCAACTTAATGGAACAGTTACCGTCCCAGGAACCTACTCAACATTAACTGCTGCAATAACTGCACTTAACAGCAGCGGGGTGAATGGGCCTCTAACAATTTCCTACACTGGGGGAAATCAAGGTGGATATACAGCTCAAACAATAATTTCTACTGGTGTTATTGGCTTAACTGCAAATCTCAATGCTGGAACAATCGTTTCCGGTACTGGAAATCTTGTATTTACAATATCGGGAACTCCCAATACCTCTGGGATTGCAGTTTTTGCCGTTTCAGTTGGTGGACAAAGCTGTAGCTTTACAATGGAAGTCTCTACACAATATGCACCCGGTTCGGTCTTTTGTGCTGCCGGTGCAACTGAGATTGTTGATATAATAAGTCCAAATACCGGTAAAATTTGGATGGATAGAAATCTCGGCGCTAGTCAAGCTGCTACGAGTAGTACGGATTCCAGTTCATACGGCGATTTATATCAATGGGGCCGTCGCGCTGACGGCCATCAATGCAGAAGGTCGCCGTTAGCAAGTGCCTTAAGTAGCGGTCAGCCGACACATGGAAGTTTTATTATCGCGCCAAATAGTCCCTTTGACTGGGGCGGCGGTGGCGGTTGGGACGGTCTCAAAGGTAGTAATAATCCTTGTCCAAAAGGTTATCGAGTACCCACTAAAACAGAACTTGAATGGGAAGTTTTATGTTGTGGGCCTTCATCCGGTACTATTGCTGCTAATACACTTTTTAAGTGGCCTATGCCCGGTTATCGCGCAAACGACGGGTCTCTTTATGGAGCAGGAACTATCGCCCGTTATTGGACTAGTTCGTTTTCAGGTTCGGGTGCGGAATGCATGCAAATTCAAAGTTATGCCCAGGCAAGCATTGCAAACCGAGCGGACGGATCATCAGTGAGATGCCTTAAAGATTATGAATTAGGTTCTGTAAATACCTTAGCCTGTGGCTCTGCGTTTACCAGTGGCACAATAAGAGCAGGTACAAGTACTTCAAATGTAAGTGTAACAATCAGCTATACCGGAGGAAACGGAGGTTCTTATGGTGTTCAATCTATTGCTTCAACAGGAATTACCGGACTAACTGCCAACCTTGCTACAGGAATCTTTGCCAATGGTGAAGGGAATCTTGTTTATACTATTTCTGGTTCAGCCGCTACGTCAGGTATAGCAACTTTTAGAATTGATGTTGGTGGACAAATTTGCAGCTTTACTGTAATTGTAACTGAACATTTGTTATACCCAGCAGGTTCCGTTTTTTGCACATCAAGCGCCACCGCTATAGTTGACGTTACTAATCCAAGTACTGGCAAGATCTGGATGGATAGAAATCTTGGCGCTTCTCAGGCCGCTACTAGCAGTACTGACGCAGCTTCTTATGGTGACCTGTATCAATGGGGGAGAAGGTCTGATGGGCATCAGTGTAGAAATTCTACATATACCAATACTTTAAGCAGCAGCGATCAGCCAGCGCATGGTAGTTATATTGTTGCACAAAATAGTCCATACGATTGGCGCAGCCCACAAAATGACAACTTATGGCAGGGGGCAAATGGATTGAACAATCCATGTCCAAGTGGCTATCGGTTACCGACGCAAACAGAATTAGATGTAGAACGTCTAAGTTGGAATTATCAGGATAGTTACGGTGCTTTTGCCTCCCCACTCAAGTTGCCTTTGGCTGGTTTCCGTGCTTTCTATAATTTTGGCGCTCTAAATCAAGTAGGTTTTTATGGCACTTATTGGAGCAGTACTGTGAATAATGAACCTGAAGTAAAACTATTATGGTTAGGCCCTGGGACTGCGTACATTAGCAGCGGTAGTCGTACTTAAGGGTCTTCTGTCCGTTGCATCAAAAATTGAATATTTGATAAAAATGACGCTAAATGTTTTATTACTTCAAAATCAATACATTCACCTATAGGGCTTTTAATGATATTGATTTAAATATGCGTAGGTAAGTAATTGAATTAAAACCACAACAGGTACCCATTTTTCATATTCTACCGTAGGGGTTCAAAATTTTGAACCCCAGATTGCGAAACGACTGTAAAAATGAAAGGCGCTGCAAATGATTGCACAACGATTGGAATAGGGGTATCAATCCAAATGCGGGTGAAATGTATTACCCTTATTTTGATTTGTTTTTCGATGTGGGGAATGATATGCATTTCATTGTGGGTCCGGGTGATGGGGGTTGAAAATTTTGAACCCGAACGGTTGAATTTAGTACCGTCCAGTGATCGGGGTGCAGTTATGCAATTTTAGCAATACTGGTTGTTTAGAGGCGGATTTTGTTGAATTTTTGTACTTGCGTTCTTTAGGAAAC
>JBMOJB010000210.1:0-6041 GCA_049316985.1 Saprospiraceae bacterium
ATTTTATGGGAAACTTTTAATGGCTTGTTTGACGATTATCTATTTAATTCTGATTATAATCTGGATGGCTCTGTTGATGCTTATGATTCAATCAACTGGGAATCGAATAATGGAAAATTTGAAGAATTGAATTAAATAAAATGAGCCGGAATCTTTTCGATTCCGGCTCATTTTCAATTTATTCAAAAAGCACCTGACAATTTTACTTTCCAACATTACTGGCACTTAAATCAGCGGCTGATGAACTGACAATAACCCCAAAAGGTACATAAAGTATATAATGGATTTCTTCCTTCAATTCCGTGTTATTGATTTTAATGGTTTTGTCAAGAGAGTTTGATGCCGTCATGGTCAATTTCATTTCATCAATTTTCCCTACGACATCATAACGTCCGGAAAGTATCAATGATTTAAGTATTGATTCAGAACCATTTTCTAATTTGATGAAAATTTCGATTCTGGCTATTGACTCTGTCCAATTTCTAACTTCAAGCGCATTTTTCAGGTCAGTTATTATTTGTGTCCGTCCATTTAGAGCAAAGGACTTGCACAATATTTTTTCACTATTGCTTTGAGCCGTTAAATTAACAGCAAACAAATTGAATAAAAAAATGACAAATAAGCATATAGATTTTATTTTCATGTTATGGGAATTTGCAAAGTAGTCAAAATAACCACTCTATATAGAGACAAATTGCCGATTGTTTTTGTTCCTGAAACGAAGTGTATTCTGCTTTTGCAACATGAAAATCTTCTTATTTGCACTGTTTCTAATCCATGCTTCGTTACATTATATTAATTCATAATACAGATTGTCTAATTCGGACTAATTTTTCCAATAAGGCTTCCAGTTGATCAAGCGGAAGCATGTTTGCGCCATCTGATTTTGCTTCCTTAGGTCGAGGATGCGTTTCAATGAATAATCCATCAACTCCAACAGCGATTCCGGCTTTCGCGATTGTTGCAATCATTGTAGGATTGCCACCTGTTACGCCGGCTGTTTGATTGGGTTGCTGAAGAGAGTGTGTGCAGTCGAGGACCACTGTTGCTCCGAAAGACTGCATGGTGGGTATACCCCGGTAATCAACAATCATATCCTGGTAGCCAAACATTGTTCCACGCTCAGTAAGTATAATCTTATTATTTCCTGTAGCAGCAATTTTGTCAAAAGCATGTTTCATTGCATCGGCATTTACGAACTGTCCTTTTTTGACATTCACTATTTTACCTGTTTCTGCAGCAGCAAGCAGTAGGGTGGTTTGTCTGCAAAGAAAAGCAGGTATTTGTAAGATGTCAACATAAGCCGCTGCCATGGCTGCTTCAGGTTCGGTATGGATATCAGTTGTCGTAGGGATATTATAGTGTGCTCCGACTTTTTGAAGTATAGCTAAAGCTTTTTCATCGCCGATTCCGGTAAATGAATCACCTCGTGAGCGATTCGCTTTGCGGTAAGATCCTTTGAAAATATATGGAATTTTTAATTTGTCACAGATTCCAAAGACTTTCTCTGCAATTTCAAATGCTATTTCTTCACTTTCGATTGCACAAGGTCCCGCAATAAGGAAAAAATTGCTTGAATCTAAATGTTTAATATTGGGTATTTCCTGTAAGTTCATATTTAATATTTAATTTATAGGTATTTTTTTATCCATTGATAGGTGTAAAGTAGTACTTCATTTTGCTCTGGTTCATTGTGGGTTTCATGGTAAAGTCCTTCCCATAATTTCAAAGTTCTGTCCCCGGTAGTATGTTCAAAAAACATTTTGCTGCCTTCCATTGAAGTTATCTTATCTGCGGTACCATGTGTTAACAAAAGGGGTGTTTCGATATTGCCTTTGAATTCTGACAGTCTTTTTCCTTCTTCAAGCATACCGATTCCCAATGCTGAACTCAATTGCTGGTGTACAAGCGGGTCATTTTTATATGCTTCGACAACTTTCGGATCTCTTGAAATATGCTCAACTAACAATTGATTCGCCTGAGTAAAAGCCGGATAAATTAGATTCATTATTTTACCAAGTGTAAGCAATAGTACGTTTGGTTGAAATGAAAGTGTAATGAAAGCACTGGTTGCGATTACACCTTGCAGCACTGGTTTTTTGTTGACCAAATAGGATAAAACTATGCAGCCGCCCATGCTGTGTCCATATAGGAACAAGGGTATCGAAGGATAATTTTCTTTGATCCATTTAATCATTAAATCGAGATCCTCAAGGAAGCTTTCAAATTTGGGTACATAACCTCTTTTTCCTTCGGATTTACCATGGCCCCGCAAGTCTAAAGTGATTACAGAAATTCCACGCGCATTGAAAAAACTTGCCACATGTTTGTAGCGGGCTCCATGCTCCCCTAAGCCGTGGACGATCAGCAATATGGCTGTGCCATTTTCTGTTTTGTATTCCTGGAATTGAAGCTTCAGGTTATCAGTTGAAGTGAAATTCATTAGTTGATTTTGATACCGGTAAAAAAATGAAAACTGTTGCATTCGGTGTGCAAGGTAGTAAATAAATAAAACTGCCCGGCTAAGCCTTATTTAAATAAATCTCTATTTGTTTAAAAAAATTATATTTATCGATAAAACTGTATAAAATAAGTAACAAATACCGTTACTTTGTGGTGTTTTTATAGAGTTACTACAAAACACATCCTAACTTAACATTTATATGCTCAGCAGAAGAGTTGTCCGCATTAAAGTAATGCAACTTCTATACGCGATGAGTCGTGATCCGCAATTGACCACTCACGATGTACTCACCATGTATCAGAAAGGCGTAGAGAAGAATTTAGAATTTTATTTGCTGAACCTTTATCATTTTTTAAGCATCGTGGATTACGCGCACAAAGATGCTGAAATACGCTCTAAAAAGCTTAGGAGAACCACTGAAGACCATGTTTTTACCCCAAAAATTGCCGATAACGCGTTGATTCGGTCGTTACAAGGACATTCCTGGTTAAAAGATTCCTTCAAAAAACATCACATTGCAGCCAAGGTAAATGAAGATAGTATAAAGAAGTACTATTCTGAATTTTCGAAGACAGATGAATATCAAAGTTTTATTTTGAATGAAAAATCATCAGAGGCTGAACTGAGAGAAATTTTGCTTTCGTTGTATAAGTTTGTTCAATCCAATGAATCTTTCAATGAAGATATGGAAGATTTTTACTATTCCTGGGATGATGAAAAGACCTTGATCTTGGGCGCTATGAAGAAAACGATTAAATCACTTCCTGCCACCGACGATTTTTATAAAGAGTTTTTGCAGGATCCGGAAGTAGTAGTAGATTTTGGAGAAGAGTTACTGAAGAAAACAGCATTACGTGAAAAGGAGTTGTTGGAAGTGATAGAGCCCAATTTGAAAAACTGGGATGCCGATCGTGTTGCTGTTATAGACATGGTGTTAATTAAGATGGGCATGGTTGAATTTACGGATTTTCCTACCATTCCAACCAAAGTGACGCTGAACGAATATGTTGAGTTGAGTAAGTTGTACAGTACTGACAAAAGCAAAGATTTTGTGAATGGCATACTGGATCGCATTTTGAAGAAAATGCAGAAGGAAGAACTGGTGCAGAAAGAGGGTAGAGGTTTGCTGGATTAATTCCGGGTCAAGCATTTTCTCTTTGCTATTGTTGATCTATTTCCTGAGTTTTAGTTTTTCTGGATCCTTCGTAAAGCTCAAATTTTAGAAATTTACAATCTAATCCACCATTGTTGAGACTAAGTTTGCGGGAGGTTCTGAGTCCGATGTGTTTGGCTGCACTGAGATTCGCAGTAATGATCCAGGCCTCCGATCCTTTGAATTTCTTTTTCAACGTGTCACCTACCAATGCATAAAACATATTGGTGTCCGCGATTTCGATTCGTTCATCATAGGGAGGGTTGGTAATAATAAAAGTTTTTTGCGTCAGCTCCGCTTGCCTTTCCAACGCGCATCGCTCCACTTTAATATATCCTTTCAGTCCTGCTAATTTGCAATTTGTTTCGGTGGCGTGTACGGCTTCGTATGCGATATCATATCCTCGAATACTATATGGAAAATGTGTTTTCATTTTCTTGTAAGCTTCTTCCCGAATGCTTAGCCAAAGTTCTTCATCGTAATTGTTCCATTTTTTGAATCCAAAATACTCCCTGTTCCAAAGTGAAGGAATATTATAGGCCAGCATGGCGGCTTCCAGGAGAATTGTGCCCGAACCGCACATGGGATCCATAAAATCACAATCCATTTTCCAGCCTGATAGTTTAATCAAACCGGCAGCCATGACGTCATTGATGGGTGCGATCAAAATTCCTTTGCTGTATCCCCTTTTGTGTAATGACTCACCGGAGCTGTCGAGAGAAACCTCAAATGTTTCGTTACTGATATACACGTGTATGCGCAGATCCGGCTGATCTGTATCAATACTTGGGCGAGCATTGAATTTGTCCCTGAACTGATCGACAATGGCATCTTTGGTCAACAAAGAAATATAGTGGGAATGGGTAAAATTGTCGGAGTGAACGGTCGAGTCAACTGCAAAAGTACTGTCTACATCGAGGTATTTTTCCCAGTTTATTTTTTGAATATCTTCGTAAATATGTTTTTCATTGTGTACTTCAGAGCTCCAGATGGGCAATAAAATTCGCAGCGCGGTTCGAAGTTCGAGGTTAGCCCGATACATGACGGTTTTGTCACCTTCAAAACTACAACTACGGCTGTGGATCTGTATATTTTGAGCACCAATCTGCACCAGTTCTTCAGCCAATACCTCTTCCAATCCTTGCAGTGTTTTTGCTATCAATCTCATTTGTGAATAAATTTTAGGGTAATGATAATCAGATTTTTTCGAAGAAAGGTTAGTTTTACAGAGTTTTTTTGCTTGTCGATTGTTTTAGTGGATTCATATGCTAATTGTTTCAAATTGTCGATGTGTCCCAATTAAACGAACTAATTGGACTAAATTTTCATTTATATTATAAAAATTTAAAAATATGATATCAAATCACGAAATTGATTACAAAATTTATGGAGAGGAACTCCAATGTGTTGAGGTAGAACTTGATCCGGAAGAAACTGCAATCGGGGAGTCCGGGAGTTTCATGATGATGGATGAATACATCCGCATGGAAACCATTTTTGGTGATGGTTCTAAGCAACAAAGCGGCGGATTTCTAGGTTCATTAATGTCAGCTGGGAAGCGCTTATTAACAGGTGAAAGTCTTTTCATGACTGCTTTCACCAATCATGGCAATACGAAGCAGCGAGTGTCCTTTGCAGCTCCCTATCCCGGAAAAATCATCCCGATGGATTTGAGTTTATTGGGCGGAAAAGTAATCTGTCAGAAAGATGCTTTTCTTGCAGCGGCAAAAGGAGTTTCGATTGGCATTGAATTTCAACGAAAACTGGGCACCGGATTATTTGGTGGTGAGGGTTTCATCATGCAGAAATTAGAAGGTGACGGTATGGCTTTTGTTCATGCCGGTGGTTATGTGATTGAAAAAGAATTGCGTGCCGGTGAATTATTGCGCATCGATACCGGCTGTATCGTCGCTTTTACCAAAGATATCGATTATGATATTGAATTCGTGAAAGGGATCAAAAATGTGATATTCGGGGGTGAAGGATTATTCTATGCCGTATTGAGAGGACCCGGGAAAGTTTGGATTCAAACCATTCCTATTAGTCGACTAGCCAGCCGTATCCTAACCTTTGGTTCTATTGGAGGACGTAGGGAGGAAGGTTCTATTCTTGGTGGTTTGGGTAATTTGTTAGACGGTGATGGACGTTAGAATTGAAAGTTGAAAATTGAAAGTTGAAAATTACTTTTTTTGAATGCTTAGCGGCTATCAATAGTTTTTGATATTCTTTTGTTGTATAGTGATGAAAGTCATGGTATAAGCTAGCTTTTTCTTTTGAATAATAGCAGTAATTTTTGTACATTTATACAAATTACTGCTATTTTTTATTTTGGGTCGTGATTACCACGAAATAAATGGGCTCTATGTTGTTCTGTGTGAGTAGCTGAATTTTCCTGGCTAAGGGCATTTAAATTTGAAGATTTGA
>JBMOJB010000211.1:0-5995 GCA_049316985.1 Saprospiraceae bacterium
TTAGCGACGTATTTTTTACTAACAAAATAGGTTAACCAATTGCATCCGGGGTCTTCAACATAGGCAAAAGACAGGCTGCCTGGTTTGGCTACCAATGTCATCGTTGAATTGGGAAAATTAGAGTCGTACACATATATCTTAACGTCTTCTTTGAAGCTGCCCAAGTCACCTTTGTATCTACCCATGTCGTAGCCGATAGCCAACACTTCATGGTGAGGGCCTACACCACCATTGCCCGCTTTAAATAGCCCAATCGGTACAGGATTACCGGCATCAATACTTGCTCTGAGCTCTTGAATTCTTCCTCCATTGCTACCTTGTAGACCCCAGTTAAAGAATTCCTCCGTTCTCCAACCAAAGGGATTTAGTACCAATTCTCCCCACTTGTCAGCATCATCCATATTGGCCTTAATTTGTCTTTCGTAGATAAACTTCTGCAAATCTGTTCCTTTTGCAGGTTTGAAGTCCTGCGTGGGAATGGGTTTATTCGCTTTAAAATAGTCAAGTGCCGCATAAGTCATACCCGCACAATGCCCGCTGAGTGTCGGGCCGTTTAATCCCGCAATGTCTACTTGCGCTTTGAACGTATTGGCAAACTTAAAACCATGGGTCGTAGGTTGGAAATTGGTCATTTTTTTTGTAACCAACAAGGCTGCAGTGTTTGGCTTAATGGTAGTTATTTTGGTGTTTTTGTTAATTTGGGCCTGTATATTTGGTATTATTAATACCATAGTGATTAGTACTTTCAATATCGATTTCATACTATTATTTTTAGAATTTGTTAAGAAAAAGAAATTTGTAATTTCAATTGATTGGTATGGGTTATTATTGTTTAGTATTCTCAATCAATTTTAGTAATACCGTTGCGGTAGCTTGGATGATTGTAAGTTCGGTAGACGGTGCCATTTCATCACACATTACTAACTAAAGTCGCAAAGCATAAGGTAAATTACGTAAGTCATGAAAAGCAACTGTATTTTTAAGAACCAGAGGTATTTGAATCCATCAAAAATTTCACCTGCTAATTTAACTCCCGGAGGTACGTGTATTCAGTTTCACTTTAAGTTCTCGAAGATTGCACAAAGGCCGTAAAGGATTTTTAACAGCTTATCGTAAATTTTTCTATTTGCTGAGCAACTGTAGTGAAAATAGGCTCCAGATTATGAACACCGAAACTTAAATTTCTGCATTTTTATCTGTTAAAAATCCTGCTGCGATTTTGCCCGGTAAATCTGAAAACTGGATTTCCGCTCACATTGATTATATTTTGTTCACTTTGATTGGGCATTACCAAAGCGACTCTGAGCACTTGCAAATCCCAATTGTCGTAGGTGTCAACAGGATATCCAGGTCGTGGTGAGCCATCATGCGTAATGGTTATACTTTCTACTTCTTTTACATCACCTATTATTCTTTTAGTATCAATTCTAATTTTATTAGCAGTGTTTTGCTGAAAACCACCACCTAGAGAAAATCTATCAGATTTTAAGCCATTTTTAAATTTTAAAGTAATGTATGCCTGATTTCCTCCTCTTAGATCATCCGAACCTGTTGTCAAATAGACCTTGATCACAGAATTCGTTCCACCCGGTGCAGGGCCACCACAATCATTTGCGTAGGTTTTATTTCGAACGTTTCCTGTAAATCGTTGAAGAGGATTACCTGATAAATTTATGCAGCTCAATTGCTCACCTGCAATTGTAAAGGTGACTTTGATGCTTTTTAGATCCCAATTGTCATAAGTATCAAAAGGATTTCCAGCCCGAGGCTTGCCGTCATGGCGAAGCAAGATGTTTTTGACCTCTGCAATTGAACCCAAAGCACGATTTAGCGGAAAATCCTTGGTATTAGAACTTCCATTTGCAAAACCACCACCAATATTATACTCTGCTGAGGTAGTTCCGTCGGTGTAATTAACTGTAATATATGCAAAATTTCCACCTCGAAGATCATCACCGCCAGTGACTAAATTCACTTTCATGGTAGAATTCTGAGCGCCTGCAACATTTATAAAAAACGATGCCAAAATGAAAATAATTAAGCTTGAAGTTTTCATTTTATTGAAGTTTTTACAAAGCAATCTCGGTTCTTTTCAAACTCGAAAAAACTTTGTGGTTAAAAAATATCTGTTTGACGTGTTAAATGCCAATACCTTAAAATGAAGTTTATTGGACTTTGAAATGCACTCTGATATCGTGTGAGCTTCCAGCACTTGCCGTAATTGCGGAACCTGCTCTACTGCCGGTGGCTCTATAAGGACCTACGATTAATTCTCTGCTCGGAGATCCTGCTCCTGCAAATAGAGGTATGTTTTGGATAAGTGTAGATGAGGTCTCGGAGCGAGCCATTCGTACATTGTTAGAATAGTCATCACAGAGATCGCATGTTTTGTGAGCTGAAGCCAAATCTGTTTCTACTACTACCGAAATTTTACCTGCGTCTAAGGCTTCCTTATTCACGGCAAACGCAAAGAATTTGTTGGCTCCGACGGGTATAGAAGGTACCGGGGTGTTGTTGTAGATGAAATTATTCTGTGGTCCGATGTAGTTTAAAGAGCTTACATCGTACGCTTTGACTGCGAAAGTAGAAGATGCTCTCATCGAACTGGAGGGATCTATTGCTGTATTGACTACTGAGCCATCTGCACGATTTTCAGTTACCCGCACTTTTACAGATCCAAAATGTTTCTTGCAGTCATTGTTGTGGATGTTGGTCGAAATTCCGTTGTAGGTGACAGTGACAACAGCTTTTTTTGCAAATTTCAAAGCGCAGATTTTACCCAGACTGAATACGAAATAGTCACCGCTTAGCACTACCACTTCATTGAATTCATCACATAAGGTAATGTAGGCAATGTAACCGGGAGCTACTTTAATTGAACCCCTGTCCGTCTCAAATGGCACAGTTATAGCGCTATTGGAAGCATATAATTTTTGTTTTGCTCCGTGGAAATTTTGGCCATTGTACACTTCTATCCACTCGGTAGCACTTGATAATGCCACGTTAGGATTCTTGATTACAGAGCCTTTTTGATATTTCACTTGTGCATTCAGTGCAGTAAAAGAACTAATAATGAGAAATATGATAATTTTATTCATTTGTTTGACTTTTTAATTTGTAACAGAAAATTTTTAAAAGCGACTGAATGTCCTTGATCTGTTATCTCCAGTAAAACGGTGTAAAAGTGGTGATCCGCTTTTGTCCAAGATAATGCTGGCTTTATCTTGAATGATAGATTCTACTCGAAACCTATTCAAATCCCAGTTGTCAGCACTAATGCCACCACCACCGGTATGTTCTAAGGTAACTTTTGTGATATCATTTACATTGTAATTTGGAGGGAGCTCTTTGATATAGGCACGTTCATTGCCGCTATTTATTGCTCGTCGTACATTTATATTGTTGAATATCACAGGTTGGTCAATGTTTCTGAAATGGACAAGCACGTTAACATTGTCATTTCCACCGCGCAAATCATCCCGACCCGTACTGAAAGTGATCTTCAAATTGGCTTTGGTAAGTAAACTCTCTTCTGATATTTTGACTTTTTCGGTAAACATGTATTGTGAAATACCTTCTATTGTAAAGCCTTTGAATCGGCAAAGCGGCCGCCCGTATTTTTCATACAATTTGTAACTTGTTTTTGTATTGTTGGATGTTTCTGTAAGGGTGATCTTAATTTTATTAAGGCTCCAGTTGTCGTTAAATAGTGTATTGTTGTATCCCAAATTGCCTTCGGTGTATAAATAAAACCCCTTTAAATTATCAACAGTGATACCTGCGGGTAGACCAAATTCATATTCATAGAAGGAACCTTCGCGCAATTCTCGGTTGCTGCAAATATTTGGCAAGTCTACATTGGGTAGATTATGTAAATATAGCGTACCTTTTAGTTTGCTACGGCTTTCGAGATTGTCACTCCCGGTCGTGAACTCAAATTTCAATATACTTTGTGCCTGGTTTGACATTACAATTGCTAAAATTAATGCAGCACTGAATAAGATTTTTTTCATTTGTTTGTTTTTACTCATATGTCCTTTGAGGGGTGACTTACAAAGGTCAAATGGAATTTTTCTATGAATAATTGCTAAAAATTTATACTTCTCCTAAGAGTCAGAAGTAGGCAATTTGTTTTCGCATAATTTCCAATTAATGATTATATTGGTTTGCATCAGGATTACCATCTCCATTTCCGTCAAAACCTGTGACTTTTAGCTTTACTTTGATGTAGCTGTTCTCACCCGTGGTGCCGTACTGGTTCACGATATACATCAGACCATAGCAAACGCGGTCATCCATTGTAGTCTTAACGGCTATTACTTTTCCGACTAGTTGATCATAAACTTCTATAGAATTACTAAATTTTTGTGTTTGTTTTACTACAGCGGCCAGTTGTGCGTTATTTTTTATTTTTTCAAACTGAGCACCGTTAATAGTTGTTAGTGCAACGGTACTTTCATTTGCTACTTCCCAACTTTTCGAAGGATGAGGATCGTTTCTTTTGTATTTAATACCATAGTTGTACAGGTTAGCTTTTGTACTGGTTTTGGCATAGTATGGGGAAAAGAATGCATACAAAACTCTGCCGGCAAAATTGGTTGCTGTAAATATAAGGTCAACATTATGGGAGGCACCTGCTGCATCTATTTCGTCCATTATCATTCCATTGCCTATGTCAAGATAGTTTCCATATTTGGAATTGTTTTGTGTGCCAAGATTTGCCGTTCCATCTCCTGCGTAAGGCGGGGGAGTAGGCGTTTCTGTATTGTTGCTTTGATTTGAGTTTTGTGTTTCCGTATTATTTTCATTTGGTTGATTAGATACATCAGTGCTTTGGTCTGTTGATGGCGTTTCGTTTGAAGGCATGTCCATAGATGGAGTTACAGAAGTATTATCAGTGCTTTGCTCAGTCTGTGGTTCAGCAGGTGTTTCTGTTTGCCCCAACGTTCTGGTTTTGAAAAAAGGTTCGAACACCTTGACGATGCTTTTGACGTTATCCGATACAGTTTGAACGTCGGCTTTGATACGTTCTGTTGATTTGTCAATTTTTTTGCTTGCGTCGTTTTGCGCAAAGCTGTAGCTAGAGCAACATAGTATTGCCAGGAATAATCCAATGTATTTCATCGAAATTGAAGTTTAGTTAAAATTAAGAAATCGTGTAAGATTGTTTAATTACAGGATAAGATAAATTCTCTGAAACTTGTATTGTTGGTTTCGTTGCTTTCTCTTATTTTAGAACCTGGATCCAATACGGCTCCAATGTTGAATTTGCCTAAACCACAAGGGTTAGAGAGGTCAACTCCTTTGAGTATATTCAATTTATTTACTTTATAAGTGTAGGTGGTTCTAGGTTGGAGTGTAATGGTTTTCTTTATTCTTCCATTAACTACAAGACAATCTTCAGGAAATCGTAAGGCAGCCATATTGGGTGCATATCGGATTGGGGCACTATTATCGCTTGATAAAATGATATCGATATGATAACCATTTTCGGAATCCACATCTGTACCGTAGGCTGGTTTGTTGCCAAAATTCTCTATGGTAAGGAGCATAGTAGAAAAATATTGACCCGGTCCACACTTTGGAGGTTCTTCCACGAATTTGATATTGCTGACTCTCAGGTCTGGCTGAGCCGATAGAAGGGTGACTAAGCTCAAAAATAATGTGCTAAAGATGATTTTTTTCATTGTGATTTTTTTAAAAAGTTGTTTGAGATTATTGATTACGACTTTTTATGTAATGCAAAATGAAAAGGTAACCGGCTCGAGAAAAGTTTTTTTATTTTTTTTGAGTGCTGTGTTTAGTGCTGTGGGTGAATGAATTGCCGTGGTAAATAAATCCGTGAGAAGAACAGTTAAAAATATGGAAATAGAGAATGGATGAGAAGAGCGTCATTTATAGTCAAACTTATTAGTTTTTTCTGCTCGAACTAAAAGGCAATAGGTTAATACACCAGAAATAATTCATTTTCTTGCAGTAGTGATTCGCGGCCAGC
>JBMOJB010000212.1:0-5848 GCA_049316985.1 Saprospiraceae bacterium
TCTTCTAACTCAATATCCAAGGAAACTTCTTTTCCCGCCGTCAGCTGGACATTGGGAATGATGATGTCCTTATAACCGATATAAGTAACTTTTATATTGTAACGACCTACGGGAACGTTTGCAATTTTGAAATTACCGTTTTCATCGCTTGTGCCATATAAAGACGGTTGGGTGTCCAGTAGTACTGCATTGGCACCGATTAGTGTTTCTTTTGATTGTTTGTCAAGGATGTTTCCTTTAATGGTTTGGGTAATTTGCTGCGCATAAACAAAATTTAGTGCAAATAGGCAGCTTGCGAATAGCGTAAATTGTCTTACTTTGATCATGATTTTTTTTCTTGCAAAGGTATAGTGGAAAAAAATACCATGACTTGATGCGAATTAAGAAAGGAAGCAAAGCTACTTGACTACAATCAAGAAATTTTAGGGACACAATTGATTTCGATCAATTCCCTTCGATAATCTTCTTTCTGATCCTGCTGATATGCTCCGGGGTCACTCCTAAATACGAAGCGATTAGATTGAGCGGCACTCTTGCCAATACTTGCGGGCGCTCCTTTAAAAGAGATAAATACTGTTCTTGAGGATTAACGCTTTTCAGGTTAACATGCGTTTCATGTAAGCCGATAAAATTATATTCAGCAATCAACCTTCCAAATCTTTCAAAGCACTTGTGTCGGTCGTACATGTCATACACTACTTTTCGAGGGATAACTATAATTTCACTATCTTCCAAAGCTTGAAAATTATGTGTCGTTGGTTTCATGGTGATGAAACTTTCATAGTCAGTTACAAAGGAATTTTCGAAAAAAAACTGTCCCGTCACTTCCTTGTCATCCTCACCAATATTATAGTAATATCTAAAAGCTCCTTTGTTTACAAATATTACTTGTTTACATATATCTCCTGCTCTCCAGCAATGATTTCCTTTCCGAATTGTAGATTCAATAAGGTACTGTTCGATATCCTGCCAAGCATCTTTATCGATTGGACAGACAGCATTAAAGGCCTGAAGTATAGCGTCAGTATTCATTTCTAAAATTTGATGATTTAAACACTTTTTAATAATAAAAGTTTGGTTGGCTTTTGAAAAAGTGTTTTTGCGCTTATATTACTTTATGCCGGAAATAGAGCCAATCAGCAAACTTACATAACCGCAATAATTTTAATTCAACAAATCACTTTTTTTGCTGATAAGGGATGTAATTCTCCCAACGCCAGGGAGTATATATGTCTCCGATTGCTGTTTCCAGTAATTCTTTAAATATGCTTTCTGTGTTATCGCTATTGCCCATCATGATAATGCCAACTCCTGCCTTGGGGAAAATAATGGAAT
Source organism: Saprospiraceae bacterium (assembly GCA_049316985.1). Classification (GTDB taxonomy): domain Bacteria; phylum Bacteroidota; class Bacteroidia; order Chitinophagales; family Saprospiraceae; genus CANHEE01. The sequence goes on from JBMOJB010000212.1 coordinate 1,336, forward strand.
AATGCTGAAACCCATCGCCATGACCTTCCTTAAAGGCAGCAGTTCCATAGGGTGACTCAAGCAAAACCCAACCCAGTCCATAGCCCAGATTAATGCCGTCATTGGCGGTAGAGTCACGCAAACTTAATCGTCCAAACTGCTCAATAGATCTGATCTTGATTTGTTGGGTAAACATTTTCTTTGTAGTAGCTGCATTCAAAATTGTATTTTTCAAAACTGCTGTGGTAAAGAGTGTGTAATCATCCAAGGTGGTCTCCAAAGTACTGGCTGCTCTGGCATCGTTATCCTTGTCCTTTTCATACAATTCTCCACTTGAATTATGGCCAAAGCAATAATCTTCCTCGAATTTTGCCTGCCAGGTATAGGAAGAATTGTTCATTTTTAATGGTTTGAAGATGTATTGCTGCATCATTTCTTCCAGCGGTTGATGTAAGAAATGTTCTAAAACAACCTGAAGATAGACCAATCCCTCACCGGAATAACTATATCTTGAACCAGGCGTAGCTTTGGTTCTCAATTTTTGATCCGGCTCATCCCAGCGCCAGTTGGGAAATCCGGTGGTGTGGTCGAGACACATTCTCGCTGTGATTTTCTGGTAGTTGGGTTCATCTTTCAGATCCTGGTAGTTGTCATGCCACTTTTTAGTTGGCTTGTAGTCATAAATAGGCTTGGGTAAATAAGCTTGGAGTGGTCTGTCTAAATCGAGCATGCCCATTTCAACCAGTTTCATCACCAGGACAGCAAAGACCGGCTTACTTAAAGAGGCGCCATAGATATTGGTCGTATTTTTAAGCGCTTCTTTTTTAACTGCGTTTTTATAGCCAAAGGACCGTTTATACACGGGTTCATTTTTGTTAAAAATCGCGATCCCCAGTCCTTGTACATTGGCCGCTTTCATCAATGACTCAATTTTTGCATCTAATTGCGTCACTGAAATTTTTGTCTTATCGAGTTTTGAGATATTTTGCCCAGGTGACGAAAAGTGGAACAATAAGTACAGGAAAAAACAATAGTATCTGGTCTTCATAATCTGTTTGTTTACAGTTTTTTTTCAAGCAATTGATCCTACTTGGAATCGTACGCTATTGATCAGCAAAATAAGAAAAAATCATATGAAAAATTTTACATTTATTCTGATTTAAATGTTTCTTTGTTTGCAATACATTAATCCTTAGCAATTCTACTATTCTGATCGGGTCAGGTTTTCTTTCAGAAATAGGGAAAGCAAAAGTAGAAATAAAATCAAATGATTAATTGAGTACGTATAGGGCTGTGTGTCAACTGATTGTTCTTTTCGGACCTCTTATTTAATTTTAAGCATACATAAAGCGAAAGCATGCGGAACAAATTTGATGTAATCATAGTTGGTGCAGGACCTGCGGGTTGTGCATGCGCGATTCAATTGTCGAAAATGCAACCTTCTATTAAAGTAGCTTTGCTTGAGAAAGGAATTTTCCCTAGAGATAAAATTTGTGGTGATGCGCTGAGCCAGGATGTTCTCAATCAGATTCAAAAGCTTTCACCGGAGTTGTTTCTAAAAGTAAGTGAGGCAGGAAGTACCTACAAGATTAATGGCGTAAAAATCGGCGGGCAAAAAGCATCTTTTTCGTATCGGTTTGGTCCGGGGAGCAAAATGCAAATGTTTACAATTGCAAGGAATGACCTTGATGCACTTTTAGCTGAATACACCAGGGGATTAAGTAATATTACATTTTACAGTGACTGTGAAGTGAGGGAGATTGAGGTGGAGGCAGATCGGGTCATCGTTCAAAGTACTCGCGGCGATTTTGAAGGGAGAATGATCATTGGAGCGGATGGTGCACATTCAGTGGTCAGCAGGAAATTAGGTAGAATACCCCAAGATAAGGATTATCATGCCGCTGCACTACGAGTGTATTATGAAAATGTAGCCGGACTGGAAGAAGGTATGATTGAATTGCATTATATCGACAACATAGCGCCGGGATATTTCTGGATCTTTCCTTTGCCGGAAAATAAAGCCAATGTTGGGCTTGGAATGTCGTCTAGAAAAATTTCGGAAAGGAAACTAAATCTTCGAAAAATACTACAACATAATATCGAATCACATCCTGTCTTAAGAGATCGGTTTTTACAGGCAAAACCACTCGAAACGGTCAAAGGATTTGGTCTGCCGTTGGGAGGGAAATCCAATGCCATATCCGGAGAAAGATTTTTACTGGTAGGTGATGCCGCGTCATTGATAGATCCACTTACAGGCGAAGGGATCGCGAATGCTATCCGCAGTGGTCGGGTAGCAGCCGATCATATCGCAAGGTGTTTGGAAAAAGGCGTTTTTTCTGCTGCTATGACTAAAGCTTATGATAAAGAAATTTATAAACGAATGTTGGCAGAATTTAAAGCAGATGCGATGCTTCGCGATTTTATTCAGTTGTTTCCTGTATCTGTTAATATGTTTATAAACATTGCATCGAAAACCAAGATACTTTCAAAATCACTGATGGATTTTATCATGTGGCTGCACTTGAAAATCGGTAAGATGTAGGCATCATTTTGTTTTTTCTACAATAGCGACGGCCTTTTGAAGCACCAAAGAGTTTGGGATGGTGATGATATCTCCGGTATTTGTTTTTAAGTGAATAAAAAAGTAAGTTAATTCGGTAACTTCCCCTTCGAATGGAAAATCTTTATCCAATACCCTAATCTTATCTCCTAATTTCAAGGGATGATTAAAAAAAAGTATGATGCTTGAGGTTATATTGGACAACAAAGACCATTGAGCAAAAAAAGCAATACCTAAAGCAGTCAGTAAAGTACTTGCAAATACTGCAATTTCATTTTGCTCCAAGCCCCAGATACCGGCAAGTAAGACAAAAGCCCCAATTGAAGTAAAAAGATGCACCGACTTGATAATTATTTTTCGTCTGGCTCTTTGAAGTTGTGCGTTTTTAAGCGCATTGTTGATTACTGTTTTTGTTATAAAAAAAGCAGCCGTATACAACAAGATTGTTATCACGGTTTCTACTATCTGGATTTTGTGTGGTTCCATATTGTTTTTTTTAGCTATTCAATTTATCTTCCCATTTCCTTGCTCCTATTTAGCCCAATCCGATCGATGCTTTCATAAAGTATAGAAATATTTGATACTAACCTGTCAAGTTCTTGCTCGAAAAACGCTTCCGTAAAACTGTTCCATTGGGTAGGATGCTTATCGAGTTCTCTGAAACTGTTTGCCAGCGTGGCAATATATTCCTTTTTTTGCGGCGCATCGTTAATATATATGGGAGGATACAAATCGTACATCAACATCCAGTTTTTGGCAATTCTGGTTACTCTGCCGTTGCCATCGACAAAAGGGTGAATGCGAATTAACTCATGGTGAAAATAAATGGCTCGGATGATGGGATGCGATATTCCCTTGATTTTATAAAAAAGTTCGGCAACTAAGTGTGGAACAGAACTGGGTTCGGGACAAACATGCGCACCGATCTGCACAAGGGTTTGTCTATATCGATTGGGATGTATGGCATTGGTTTCGGGAGACACCAATCGCAGCAGCTGAAACAATTGCAATTCCCTTTCAAAATTATTTTGTAACACAATCTCTTCTACTACAAAATCAAGAGAAATTCTCAAGTTTTTAAGGTACTCTTTTGCTTCTTCTTCATTCTGAGCCTCCATTTGAGCATTCTTAATGCCTAGTTGCTCTTTTAGATTGTTTACACCTTCCAGGTAAATGTCCAGCAAGTCATCATCTAAATGATACCGACTATAAATAATTAGCCGATAAATTGACTTTACAAAAGTGTCAATTTGATCTATTTTTGTTTGATTGACTTCAATAAGTTCAAGTGGCAAAAGCTGCATGTTATTTTTGTTTAGTAGTTTTCATTTGAATGATGTCCACTAAAAACGCAAATGCCATCGAGAAATAGATGTAACCTTTGGGGATTTCAAAATGGAAACCTTCGGCCAAAAGTGAGACACCAATCATCATTAGAAAACACAATGCAAGAATTTTAAAAGAAGGGTGTTTGCTGATGAATTCACTGATGGGTTTTGAACTGAACAACATTATCAGCACCGTGACCACTACTGCAGTATACATTACCCAGATTTCTTGAACCATCCCTACCGCAGTTATAATTGAGTCCACAGAGAATACCAGATCCAAAATTATAACTTCTGTCAATATTCTTTGAAAGCTACTTTTTTGAGGAACTTTAGGTAAATCAACATTGTGTGTCTCCGTTTTGTGATAGATTTCTTTCGTGCTTTTGTAGATCAAGAATAGTCCCCCCACTATCAGAATGAGGCCTTTGCCTGAAAAATCAATTTCAAACAGTCGAAACAAAGTTTGGTCTAATTTCAGTATCCAGCTAATAACAGCCAACAAACCGAGCCGCATGATCATGGCAAGACCAATACCCCAGAATCTAAGTTGATTTCGTTGGTTTTCCGGCAGTTTGTCCGCCAAAATTGAAATAAAAATAATGTTATCGATGCCCAGGATTACCTCCAGTGCAATTAGGGA
>JBMOJB010000213.1:0-5782 GCA_049316985.1 Saprospiraceae bacterium
ACTCTGTGGCTCCACTTCCATGATCGTTTTCAGAATTGACATGATAGGAGTGATCCCGCTGCCGGCAGCAATCATATAGTAGTGCTTGCGATTAGTTACCGTCAATTTCGTAAAAAATCGACCTGCGGGCGGCATGATTTGTACCATGTCTCCTACATTTAATTTGTCGGCAATATGGTTGGATACCAGCCCTTTCTTAACTCTTTTTACGGTAACCGTAAGGTCTTTTTCCAAAGGTGAGCTGGACATAGAATAAGCTCTTCGTACTTCCTTTCCTTTGATATCAAATTTTAAGGTAAGATATTGTCCTTGCGTATAGGCAAATGTTTCTTTCAAGTCTTCAGGAACTTCAAACGATACTGAAATGGCATCATCAGTTTCCTTTTGTATGTTGCTGATTTTCAATGGGAAAAAACTCGTATTCATATGATGAAAGTTGAAATATTAATAAAAGTGAGCACAATTGTTAGAATTGAATTCTCATAAAAATCTCTGGGGTGCAAAGTTAACAAAAAGCAGTAAATTAGACGCTGATCGACTTTATTCAATTGTAAAATCAATTAAATATATTCTACTCAATCTGCTATTCAGCAAATTGAAAAATTTAATTAATCTTAAAAGTTTTAAATATCGTTAGCCCAAACAAAATATTTGTGGTTCTGTTCATTCGCTTATTTTATTATATATTTGCGCTTAAATTCTAATGAAATTATGTCAGATCTTTTAAATCCGGTCAGTTATACCGAAGACAATATCAGGTCTCTCGATTGGAGAGAGCATATCCGTCTGCGTTCCGGTATGTATATTGGAAAACTAGGAGATGGAACAGCTCCTGATGATGGTATATATGTATTGATTAAGGAAGTAATCGATAACTCTATTGATGAATTCGTGATGGGTCATGGCAAAAATATTGATGTCACGATCAAAGACGGCGTATGTCATATACGTGATTTTGGCCGTGGTATTCCATTGGGCAAAGTGATCGATGCGGTGTCCCAAATCAACACAAGTGGAAAGTTTGATTCCAAGGCTTTTAAGAAATCGGTGGGTTTGAATGGAGTAGGAACCAAGGCGGTAAATGCACTGTCAGAGAGCTTTATCATACAGGCGATTCGGGAAGGAGAATCCAAAATTGCTGAATTCTCTAAAGGAGTGCTGATTAATGACCATAAAGTAGCCAAAACTGACTTGCCCAATGGTACAATTGTTAGCTTCCGTCCTGACGAAACAATTTTTAAAAACTATCGCTTTTTAAGTGAATTTATAGAAACACAGCTTTGGAATTATGCCTATCTGAATGCCGGGTTAAAGATTAATTTCAATGGAAAAGTTTTCCATTCCAAAAATGGATTGCTGGATTTACTTAGCCGAAAGACCGAACAGGAGAGTACTCGATATCCAATCATCCACCTGAAAGGTGACGATATCGAGGTTGCCCTTACGCACGGCGACCATTATGGAGAGCATTATTTTTCATTTGTAAATGGTCAGAATACCACACAGGGAGGAACCCATCTAATTGCTTTCCGCGAAGCGATAGTAAGAACGCTAAGAGAACATTTCAAGAAACAGTTTGACCCAAAAGATATTCGTTCTTCAATTATCGCTGCTATTAGCGTACGGGTGGAAGAACCCATTTTCGAAAGCCAGACCAAAACAAAATTGGGTTCGCAGAACATAGCTCCCGATGGTCCTTCCATGAAATCTTTCATTGAGAATTTTATGATGAAAGATCTGGATGACTACCTGCACAAAAACCAGGAAGTCGCTCAGGCTTTGCAAAAACGTATTCTTCAATCTGAGAGAGAGCGCAAGGAACTTGCAGGCATAAAAAAAGAAGCCAACGAAAAAACCAAGAAAGCAAACGTACACAATAAAAAATTGAGAGATTGCCGTTTCCACCTCAATGAAAAAGGTGACGAGCAAAAACGACTGGGCTCTACTGTTTTTATTACGGAGGGTGACTCCGCGAGTGGTTCCATCACCAAAGCAAGAGATGTGGAAACGCAGGCGGTATTCAGTCTTAGGGGTAAACCATTGAATTGCTATGGGCATACCAAAAAGACAGTCTACCAGAACGAGGAATTTTTCTTGCTGCAATATGCTTTGAACATTGAAGATTCACTGGATGATCTGAGATTCAATCGCGTTGTGGTTGCTACCGATGCCGATGTGGATGGCATGCACATTCGCTTGCTATTGTTGACATTCTTCCTTCAGTTTTTTCCAGATTTAGTTAGAAATGGACATTTATACATTCTGGACACTCCACTATTCAGGGTGAGAGATAAAAGGGAGACATTTTATTGCTATTCGGAGGCAGAGAAGCAAGCTGCGATTGAGAAATTGAGAGGTAAGCCTGAAATTACCCGATTCAAGGGTTTAGGAGAAATTTCACCGGATGAATTTGGAGGTTTTATCAATGAAAATATCAGACTCGACCCGGTTATTCTGCATGAAGACATGAGTATTGATAAGATTCTGGAGTATTATATGGGAAAAAATACCATGGAACGTCAGGAGTTCATTATTAAAAACCTGCGATTCGAACTAGATAAAGTTGAAGACAATAATATTCCTCAAGAGGCACTAGTCGAAGAGGAAGCCGCTGTGTAAACTATACAAATCAAGGCTTAATGCTGATGGAGATATCATTAATCAAGCGAGTATTGATATCTTCAGGGCATTTGGCCTTGATATCCTGAAAGATATAAATATCTCCAACCCTTGCTTTTTTAATCAGCTCTAGAATTCGCGGATTAAATGTTGCTCCTTCGTTTTCAACTTTAGTGGTTTTACAATCGGTACTCTTGTATAAAAGTGTAAAACTATTGACCGGGCAACGCACATCAAAATCGAAATTTTCTATTAGTGTTACCAAGCCGGTCAGCGTTCTAAGCGTTGCACTGCTAATTTCGTTGGATCGGTCATATAGTGGTAATCTGGCGACTGGATTTGGGATTCTTTTAACCCGAAAAACATGTTTCCCCATCACTTTCCCCTTGTGACTTACAGTGATCGTCATATCTCCCGGGGTATTTACCCTGACCATGTACGCATTGGTTCTGGCTGGGATCTTTTCTATTTTTCCCTGTGTTAAGGTTATATCCAATTCTTGTTGAGGCACATTGCCTAAAGAAAGCAATACCGGATTATCTACTCCGATATACAGAATATTCATTTTTTCAGGTGCAGCAACACTTTGAGCTTTTATGGCAAAAGCAATAGCGAAGCACAAAAGGAATAGTACAATTTTATTTTTCATAAATTGCTTTAGCAGAAAAAGTCTGGTAATGTTAGTACTGGAACTGAATTTAGTTAGCCGCTAACATTTGTACGAATTCATCAAATAGATATCTTGAATCCCAAGGTCCTGGTGCTGCTTCCGGGTGATATTGCACAGAAAAAGCGGGTTTGTTTTTAATTCTAATTCCTTCAATAGAATCATCATTTAGGTTGATGTGGGTAACTTCAATATCTTCTCTTAATGCAATTGCTTCTGCATCCACTGCGAATCCATGGTTCTGGCTGGTAACCTCGCAATGACCGCTAATCAGGTTTTTTACCGGGTGATTGCAGCCGCGATGTCCATGATGCATTTTAAAAGTAGGAATATCGACAGCCAAAGCCAACAATTGATGGCCAAGACATATACCAAACGTTGGTTTGTTTTCTTTTAAAATGTCTTTTACAGTAGAAATAGCATAATCCATTGGCTCCGGATCGCCCGGTCCGTTGGACAGGAAGTACCCATCGGGATTCCAGTTTTTCAATTCTGTAAATGAAGTCTTGGCAGGAAACACTTTAACAAAACAATCTCTGTTTACGAAATTCTCAAGTATGTGGCGTTTGCAGCCGAAATCGAGTACTGCAACTCTGAATTTTGCTGTTTTTTCATCACCCAATTCATAAGCTTCGCTGGTACTAACTTTCGAAGCCAATTCGAGTCCGGCCATGGAAGGTACCTTAGCCAATCTGGCTTGCAATTCTTCGATATCAAATATCTCCGAAGAGATAATACCATTCATTGCCCCTTTATTGCGGATATGCCTAACCAACTCGCGGGTATCAACATCGCAAATCGCGATGAGACCTTCCTGTTCTGCATATTCCTGAATAGAGGCATCGGCTTGTTTTCTTGAATATTCAATATTGAAATTTCTACAGATGAGACCTGAGATTCTGATGTGATCGCTTTCTGATTCACTGACTTTCGTGCCATAATTGCCAATATGCACATTGGTCGTAACCAGCAATTGTCCAAAATAGGAAGGATCAGTAAATACTTCCTGATAACCAGTCATGCTGGTATTGAAACAAATTTCTCCGGTGGTAGTACCTATTTTTCCGGCAGCATTGCCATAGAATACTTTTCCATCTTCAAGCAGTAGAATTGCGCCCATTTTTGAATTTTGCTGCAAAAGTAGTAATTAATTGGGAATTAAGAATTAAGAATTAAGAATTAAGAATGGGGAATTAGGAATTACGAATTACGAACCTGCCTGCCTTTGGCAGGTTACGAACTACGAACTAAGAATTACGAACTTGTCTGCCGAAGGCAGATTACAAATTTTCAATTTTCAATTTTCAATTATCAATTATTTTTTCACCCCTGCGCCGTAGACCCAGCCGACAGTTCCTTTTTTGGTTTTGACTTTGTACCAAGGCTGTTCGGTCACTTTATTTGCGCCGATATTGATCTTTTGTTTTTCTTTGGAGGTTTCATTAAGGAAGGTGACGTAATCATTCAATTTCAATTTGCCGAGGGAACGTGCATTTAGTGCAGGTTTTTCGCGGAGGTTTGCCCCATCCACTATGACTTGAAATTGTTTGGGTGTCGTTTTTTCTTCGGCTTTTTTAGTGTTTATTGGTTTTTCAACCTTAGCAGGTTTTATTTCTTTTGCAGGTTCTGTTTTAGGTGTTTCTTCCGTTTCTTTTGGCTTTGTTTCTTCGGTCTCTGCAAGTTTATCTTCATCAGTACTTAGCAGATTTTCTCTTGCAGCTTTGGCCATGCTATCGCGGGCACGTTCCAGATGATATTTGTTGCTGGTATTTTGACGGAGATAAGATTCTTCATTGCATTTGCGCATCGACCAGGTGATGAAAAATATACAAAAGATGGCGATTGCGATGGATTCTATTGTGAGCCAGATGGAGCGCTTGGATGACTTTTCAGACATGATATTTTGGGTAAAGCTTGAAAATTTTCGAAAATTACAGGTTTTTTGAATTTTTGCCTAATACATTTTAAAATAATTTAGGCTTTATGTTGATCTCTGTGAGCAATTCCATTTTCTGAAATTAATACATCCAAATTTGCTGATTAACCTGCTTGATGATTGGAATAATAATTTGATTTTTTGTTTGAACGGTTTGTAATGTTTTTTGGATCTTCCGTAACATTTTGCTGCTTAGTTAGCGAATTTTTTATGCAAATAATCTGCAATTTAGTAGCCTGATTGCTGGGAAATAAAAAACCTGTGAAGCGATATTATCAACTAAGTTGAAGTAAGATTACTTTCAAATTTTCAAATCGTCAAATTTTCAAATTACATTTGCATAAAGCTACAAAAACTCCAGACGAATATGTTACACCACAATGCCTTATTTACCTTTGTTTTTTATAACGTCAAATCAATATGAAAGTAAAAATTATCAACCAGTCTGCAAATGCCCTTCCTCAATATGAGACAACAGGCAGTGCCGGTATGGATATCAGAGCAAATATCGAACAAGCCATTGAACTAAAGCCACTGGAGAGAACACTAGTTCCAACCGG
>JBMOJB010000214.1:0-5776 GCA_049316985.1 Saprospiraceae bacterium
GCGCGAAGCGCAACAAACGTGCGAAGCACAACAAACGCGCGAAGCGCAACAAACGCGCGAAGCGCAACAAACGCGCGAAGCACAACAAACGCGCGAAGCGCAACAAACCTGCCTGCCGGCAGGCAGGCGCGCGAAGCGCACAAACTTTTTACCACTTTTGCTAAATTATTTGTACTTTTACGGCCGAATTTAAGAAGCACTTATGCACTTCAAAAAAACTGTAATTTACCTGATTTTCTTCATGATATTTATCGTTTTTGCATGTGGCAAAGATGAGAATGAGAAATTACCTTCCGAAAATAAGGGTTATGACTACTACCCACTGCAAACCGGAAAATACAAAATATTTCAAGTTGATTCCATCCTGTTTGATTCTGTAGCTTCAGGAGTGAAAATAGACAGCTTCAGAACTTATCTGAAGGAAGAAATTGTCGATACCTTTAAAAATGCTTTAGGGACAGTGGTTTATCGAATTGAGAGATATGAAAAAAAAGTGCTCAATGATCCGTGGATTTTTAAAGATATAGTTGCGGCAGAAAAAGATTCCACAAAAGCGATAAGATTAGAAAATAACTTTCGACTACTGAAACTGGTTTTTCCTGTACACGGCAGACAAATCTGGAATAGTACGCTTTACATTGACAATACTGTTGAAGTAAAGGCCGGTAAAAAAGAAATAGTAATGTTTAAAAACTGGGAAGGAGAAGTTTTTTCCTTTGGAAAAGCTGAAACGATTAAAGGCAAAAATTATGAAGATGTTCTGGATGTCTACCAGGCTAATGATGAAAACAGCATCGAACTTCGAAGAGTGCGTGAGAAATATGCGAAGGGAATCGGATTGATTTCCAACGAAATGGAAATACTTGACACACAAAAACCTGGCCCACAGCCATGGCGAAAAAAAGCACAAAAGGGTTTCATTTTACATCAGATTCTTATTGAAAATAATTAATCGCATTTTGCTAAATTAATCAGCTGATTACATTGATAGCTTATCTTGCCTAATAAATGATAGATACATTAATAACTATTGGAGCAACCCAACAACCACATGGCCTGAAAGGTGAACTGAAAGTTTTCATTGAAGAACAATATGAAGATGATTTTTTCCAAACGGACACCGTTTTCATTACACTTGCAGGGAAAAAAATTCCATATTTTGTCGAAAACATGCGTGGCGGCAATGCGCTTATCGTAAAATTCGAAGATGTCGATTCATTGGAAGCGGCGCAAAAAATAGCCAAGAAAAGCCTTGAAATGCGTAAGCAAGACATGATTGCTGAAGCAGATCGAGAGGAAATTGAAGAAAGTGAATTTGGAGATCTTATTACTTATACCATTGTCGATAAGCAATTGGGCTACATCGGCGAAGTGCTGGAGATCCTGGAGATGCCGCAGCAAGAAATGGCAGTCGTACATTACAAGCTCAAAGATCGATTAATTCCGCTGAATGAACGATTAATAATTTCAGTTGACGATAAAGAAAAAATCATTAATATGGATCTTCCTGAAGGAATACTGGAGCTTTAATAATCGAAAAGTGAAAGATGAAAGTTGAAAATGTAATTTGATAATATTTTAGGCTCGAAATAGATCTAAGTAAGTAATTAGATTTTCGGAAGTAGACACATCCAAATTTGTTTATTTTAGATTCTACAATCAGGAATGTAAATTTCAATTACTTAAAGCTAATAAATTCATTTTCGCACGCAATTCGACAGAAAACACAATTATTAACGAAAAAAGCAGCAAAGAGCAAATTTGAAAACGCAGCAATAAAACCTTACAATTTGAAAGAAAGAAAAAATCATTTTCAACTTTCAACTTTCAACTTTCAATTAAATTAAATGTTCAATTTAGCAATAATAGGATTAACCTGTCTGGTATCATTCCTTTGTTTTAATGATCGAGAGCGCTTTTATAAATTAGCGCACATACCTGCTTTGGTCGAACGCAATAAGGAATATGTCCGGCTGCTGACAGCAGGATTTGTCCATGCAGATGTCATGCATCTTTTTCTAAACATGTTTGTATTGTACAGCTTTGGCGAAATTGCAGAACAAATATTTAGATCAGAGTTTATGTTTGGAGCAGATAAAGGAGGACTGATGTACTTATTATTTTACATGAGTGCAATTGTTGTGGCGAATGTACCAACATTCTTGAAACACCGACACCACAGTAGCTATGTTGGAGTAGGTGCATCCGGTGCTACAGCGGCGGTTATTTACGCCTGCATTTTATTTATGCCATTGGGAAAAATCTACATCTTTCTTGCGCTACCGGTTCCCGCATGGCTATTTGGAATCCTTTACCTGATATATGAATCATACGCTGCCAAAAATGTGAACGACAATATCGGGCACGATGTACATTTTAATGGAGCGCTTTATGGGATATTATTTATAACCGCAGTTCAGCCTGATGTACTGGTAAGTTGTATCGAAAAGATTCAATTTGCGTTGTCATCAGGTAGCTTTTTTTAATTAACACAACATGCGTCAAAATATACTGACTGTTCTGAGCGTTGGTTTTCTATTCCTTATGCATGGTTTGATGGGCTTGTCTTTGCTGACCTGCTACTCAATGCTTGAATTCTGGAAACAAAAGTTGATGATAATTGTAGAGCTGAATGACCAGGTTGAAGAAAACAGTCTAAATAAATTACAATACCAGCTTGAAAATGCGGCTTATACCGCTCCCAATTCATTAAATATTATTACTAAGGATGAAGCGGCAGAACTGATGAAAAAAGATTTTGGCGAGGACTTTCTCAGTGCCGACCTTCCAAATCCATTGCATCACGTGTATACGTTCAATGTAACCAAAGATTATTGTGATACGCTGGCACTTGAAGCAATAAGAGAAGAATTAAAACAAAATGAAGCGGTATACGATGTTTTTTATGAGGCTAACCTCAGTCAGAAAGTGTCGAAAAATGGGACAAATTTTTTGTGGTATGCTGCAGGATTGAGCATTTTATTTATCTTTGTTGCTGTTTTCAGCGTTCGGCAGTCTGTTTTAATTCAGATCCAATCCGCAAAATCAATTTTGAAAGATGAAACTGAGCGTTGGCACTTACCCACTATGACTTCGTTTCTCGTCAGAAACGCAAAGAATTCGTTATGGAGTGGTGCTATTGCAGTTAGCGGTGTAATAATAGTGAATTATAAATTAAATGAACAAATTTCAGAAATCGCTGCTTTTGTACAAAATACACAGTTGGTGCTGTTTTTGGTTATATTATTTCTGATTACCGTCATCACCTACATTTTAAGCACATGGCTAACCTATCTGGCAATTTTAAAGAGATTAAAAATATAATCATTTTACCCAAAAAGCAATTTTATATACAATAGTTATGGCAAAATCAACAATTAAAAAAGGAACTGCGCCTGGAGTAAGTACTACCGCAGAAAGAGCAACTCGCAGCACAGCAAAAGAAATGGGTACGCCTGAACCATTGATATTCGGACGACAAAATTTCATTTGGATCGGAATAGGAGCCGTACTAATCGCCGTCGGTTTATTGCTGATGTTGGGAGGTCAGCAAGTTTCTCCTGATGTGTGGGATGAAAATGTAATCTATAGTTTTCGCATTGTTACGCTGGCGCCAATTGTCATATTAGCGGGTTTAATCGTCGAGATTTATGCTATTTTTAAAGATTAATTAGAAAAGCACACTACTCTACTTTCATACCAAACTATGACTACGCTCCAATCCATTATCCTTGCTATTGTGGAAGGATTAACAGAATTTATACCGGTTTCTTCCACTGGACATATGGTACTTGTCAGTGCCATAATGCATATTGAAGAAGATAATTTTACTAAATTATTTGAAATTGCCATCCAATTTGGCGCCATCATGGCTGTAGTCGTGCTTTTCTGGAAAAAATTCTTTGATTTTTCTAAACTACAGTTTTATTTAAAATTGATGGCAGCTGTGATTCCTGCTTTGATTTTCGGGAAGCTTTTTGACGATATGATCGACAAGAATCTTGGCAATCCGGTGTTTATTGCGACAATAATCATTCTCGGAGGCGTTCTTTTATTAGTGACAGACAAAATGTTTGCAAAAAGTACGATCAAAGAGGAAGCGAATATTTCTATTCCCAAAGCGATGATCATCGGTGCTTTTCAATGCCTGGCAATCCTTTTTCCCGGTCTAAGCAGAAGTGCCGCGACAATCATAGGTGGAATGCAACAAGGACTTAGTAGAAAGCTGGCGGCAGAATTTTCGTTCTTCCTGGCTGTACCTACAATGGCTGCAGCCACGGGTTACAAATTAATGAAGTACATTAATGAAAATGGAATGTTGTCTGGAGATGAAATTCAAACTTTAGCCTTCGGCAATTTGATTGCTTTTATCGTTGCCATGCTGGCCATTCGATTTTTTATCAATTATCTATCCAGACACGGTTTTGCCATTTTTGGCTATTACCGAATCGCCGTGGGACTTCTCTTCCTGGGTTATTTCTGGATGAATCACTAAAACTATCTCTTATTGAATACAATTAATGATAATGATTTTCAGTCCGGCAAGGTGCTGCTGATTGACAAACCACTGTTGTGGACCTCCTTTGATGTAGTGAACAAACTCCGATATAGTATAAAACACAAAACGGGATTGAAAAAAATCAAGGTGGGACACGCAGGAACACTAGACCCAATGGCTACCGGACTACTGATCATCTGCACAGGAAAGTTTACGCCCAGAATCAATGAATTTCAAGACCAAGAAAAAGAATATACCGGCACATTCACATTAGGAGCCACCCGACCTTCTTTCGACATGGAAACGGAAATTGATGAGACATTTCCTACAGAACACATCACTGCAGCAACAATAGAACAAGCCCGCCATACATTCTTGGGCGCGCAATCGCAATTTCCACCTATCTTTTCTGCTATCAAAATGGATGGGAAGCCCATCTACAAGGCTGCCAGAAGAGGAGAATTGGTGGAAGTAAAAGCCCGGGAGATCAACATAAAGGAATTTGAAATTACTGGAGTTGAAATGCCGTCGGTCCACTTTCGCGTAAAATGCAGCAAAGGCACATACTTGCGATCCCTTGCACACGATTTTGGGAAATCGGTCAAAAGCGGAGCCTACCTTTCAGCATTAAGACGCACAAAAATTGGAGACCACGACGTTGCAAATGCATTATCAGTAGAAGAATTTCTTGAAAAAATGAAAGATATTCCCGATCACATTACGACCCTTTCTGCTTAAATATTGGCAAAAGACAAACTAAAACTACATTCAAATGAAAAAAATACTTATTTTCTCAGCATTAATTACAAGTACGCTGCTACTATTTCAGTGTAAAAAAGCCAACCCGGTCGTTACATTTAACCCATCACAAACAAACGGCGGTAAAATTGTTTTCGTAAATCTGGACACTTTGTATTCGAAATACCAACTCTATGTAGATTCGAAAAAACAATTGGAAGATGACTACAAAAAAGCAGAGACCTCTATCGGAGGAAAATTTGAAGCATTCCAGAAAAAAGCAACTGATTTTCAGCGAAAAGTGATGGAAATTCAACAAAAAGCACAGGATATTGCACCAATAGAGTTGAAAAAATTAGAGGAAGAATTTGGAGCACAACAAAAAAGACTTGCAGATGAAGAAGCAGCGCTGAACAAACAAAGAGAAGATGCTCTCGGTGGTCTGGATAAAAAAATTCAGGACCTTCAGTTGCAATTGAAAAATAAAATTGACCTATATTTAGAGAAGATTGCCAGTGAAAGAGCTTATGATTATGTCAT